>NZ_JAAFYZ010000272.1 GCF_018274385.1 Catenulispora pinistramenti
GACACCGGTGCTGTACCCCCCGGGCTGACGACGCGACCGAGGGGAACGGACCGCACCACCCCACAAACCGCAGCCGCTGAGACTCACCCGGCCACCCGAGGGAACCGCGCTAGTTTCCCTGAGGTTGCCGAGGCCCGCCGGAGGCCCGGCTCTTCATCACAGTTTTTGATCTTGCTGTTGATCTTGCTGTTGATCTGGTCTTTGATCTGGCTCTTGCCCTTGCTCCGACTTGCCGGAGTTGAAGAGGCCTGAGGTGGGGCGGGGTTGTGAACGCGAAAACCGGCAGCCGACAAGCACACCCGCCGCCCCGAACCCCGAACCGGCTCAACTATGACCGAAGGCCGTAAAAAGCATTTGAAACCCACAGGCCAACCGCAACCCGGCCCTCCCAACAAACCCCAACCGACAACAGATCTCTCCTCACCGAGCCGCCGCGCACTCACGTCGCGAACTGTCGCAATCCGCCTCGCCGCAGACTGAAAGCGTGCTCGGCATCGGCATCAGCATCAGCATCAGCATCAGCATCGGCCTCAGCCGCAGTCGACGAGTTCGAGCGCGCGAGCGGGCACCGATTCCAGTGTGGGTGCGGGCGCGGGCGCCGGTTCCAGTGTGGATGCGGTTGCCGGCTCCGCTGCCTTCTGCCCGCGCCTGCCCCGCGTGGACAGCCACGAACCCGCCACCACGAGCACGAATCCGGCCAGCGCGCTCGGCCGCAGCGGCTCGTGCAGCACTGACGCGCCCAGGAGCACGGCGACCACGGGATCGACGTAGTTGATCAGGGACGCGCGTCCGGCGCCCGCCTCGGCGATCAGGCGGTAGAAGGCGAGGAATGCGGCGGCTGTGCACAGTAGTCCCAGCACGGCCACCGATCCCAGGGCGGCGCCGGAGGGTGTGTGGTGCGGCCGGGTCGCGATCGCGAAGGGCAGCAGGATCAGGGTGTTGATTGTCATGGTCGAGGCGACGACGCCGAGTGGCGGCACGTCGGACAGCTTCCGCTTGACCAGCAACGCGGCCGCGCTGTAGCCGAGCGTCGCGAGCAGGACCAGTCCCACGCCCAGCCACCGGTAGCGGTCGCCGCTGGCGTCGAAGCCGACGACCGCCGCGACCCCGACCAGGCCGACCGCCAGTCCCAGGGCCCGCCCGCCGGTGGCCTTCTCCGAGGCGTCCGATCCGCCCATCGCCATCAGCGCGATCATCACCGGCTGGGTCGCGATCAGCAGGGCCGTGAGTGAGGAGGGGATGTGTGTCTCGCCGTAGGTGATCAGCAGGAATGGGCCGGTGATGTGGGTGAGGGCGAGCACGACGATCGTGCCCCGGCGCTCGCGCAGCGGCCGCAGCGCCCCGCGCCGTAGCGCGATCGGGAGCAGCACCGCTGCCGCGATGGCGGTGCGCGCGGTCACCACGACCGGCGGGGCGAGGTCGCCGACGGCGATCTTGATGAACAGATACGGGATCCCCCACAGCAGACTGACCAGGGCGAACAGGAGCCAGGCACGACGAGTCATGGCCACAGCATGGGCGCGCTACAGTCATCAGCAGAAGTACCGACTTACTGAAGGGGCGGTAAGAAGCGCTAATGATGGATGTCCGGCGGCTGGAGATCCTGCGCGAGGTCGCGCGCCGGGGCAGCTTCGCGAAGGCGGCGGCCGCGCTCACCCTGACCCCCTCGGCCGTCTCCCAACAGATCGCCGCCCTGGAACGGTCGCTCGGCCTGCCCGTCGTGGAGCGCAGCCCGCGCGGTGTCCGGCTGACCGAGCCGGGCCGGATCATGGTGGACGCCGCGGACGCCGTCACCGGCGAGCTTCGAGACGCCCAGGCGCGCATCGACCACCTGGTCCGCGGGGCCACCGGATCGCTGTCCGTCGCGGCGTTCACCACCGGCGGCCAACTGCTGCTGCCCGACGCGCTGGCCCGTCTGCTGTCCGCGCACCCCGGCATCGATCTGACGGTGCAAGAAGCCGACGCCGTGGAAGGCATCGCCCTGGTCCGCGACGGTAAAGCAGACCTCGCGATCGCCTACCACTACGGCGAAGGGGAACCCGACGGCGCCTCGGTGAGCTGGAGCCCGCTGACCCGCGATCCGCTCTCCGTCGTCCTGCCCGCCGGGCATCCGCTCGCCGACCGCCCGGACCTGGACTTCACCGACCTGGCCGGCCAGAGCTGGGTCCTGGGCTGCCACTCCACCGCCGCCGTGCTGGAACGCCACGCGGCGCTGGCCGGACACCTGCCGAATATCGTCTGCCGGTCCAGCGACTTCGTGTTCGCGCAGTCGCTCGTCGCCGCGGGCGTCGGAATCAGTCTCGTGCCGCGGTTGGCGCTGGCAGCCTCTGCCCGGGACCCACTGCGCGGCGGGGATCTGGTCGCGGTCGCTCTGCGCAGCCCGGCGCCGGTGCGGCACATCGGGGCGGTGACCGCTCGGCGCCGGTGGCCGCAGCCTCTGGTCACCGAGGTGCTGCGCTCGCTTCGGGAGTTCGCCGCGGGGCTGGATGAGGACGGACGCGGCCATGAGAACGGACGCGGCCATGAGAACGGACGCGGCCATGAGAACGGACGCGGCCATGAGGACGGGCGTGCCTATGCCGCGGCGGGCTTGCGCAACTGACTGAGCGCTTCGGAATAGCGCCGCAGCTCTTCCAGCAGCGCGTACACGCTCCGTTCCCTGCGCTCGCCGGGAACCAGCAGGCCGTCGGCGTCCAGGACTTCGCGCAGCGGCAGCGTCACGACGTCCGGCAGTGGCGTCATTCCCAGCGCGATGGCGACCGGCGTGATCATCTCGACGGCGCGCAGCCCCGCCGAGGACATGCCGTAGCTGATGTAGCCGACCGGTTTGCCGGCCCATTCCGAGTACAGGGTGTCCAGCGCGTTCTTCAGCGGCGCGGTGATCCCGCGGTTGTACTCGGCGGCCAGGATCAGGAAGGCGTCGGCCGCGTCCACGGTCTTGCTCCACCGGCGCGTGTGCTCGTGGATATACGCGTTCTCAGAGGGGTGATCGGGTTCGTCCAGGAACGGCAAGCCGATCTCGGCCAGATCGGCCAGCGCGACGTCGAATCCCGCATGCTCGCGGGCCAGGCCCAGGGCCCAGTCGGCGACGGCGGTCCCGGTCCGGCCCGGACGGGTCGTGCTGGTGATGAGGAGCAGGCGGGGCATCGTGGCCTCCGGTGGTGTCGAAGCGGGTGGTGTCGAAGCGGGTGATGAAGAACTGGGCGAGCGGGCCGATGGCGGCGGCGAAGACCACCGTCCCGACCCCGACGGTCCCGCCCAGCAGCCAGCCGGCGGCGACCACCGCGACCTCGATCCCGGTGCGGGTGCGGCGCAGCGAGGCGCCGGTCCGGGCGGCCAGGCCGGTCATCAGGCCGTCGCGGGGGCCCGGACCCAGGCCAGCGCCGACGTAGAGCCCGGTGGCGACGCCGTTCAGCACGATGCCGACCCCGAGCAGCGCGGCGCGCGGCGCCAGGGCGTGGACCGGCGGCAGGACGCCGAGGGTGGCGTCCGTGGCCAGGCCGACCAGCACGACGTTGCTCGCCGTGCCGAACCCGGGCCGCTGCCGCAGCGGGATCCAGGCCAGGAGCACCGCCGCCCCGGCGATGATCACGATCCGGCCCAGCGGCAGGCCGGTGTGCCGGGCCAGTCCCTGGTGCAGCACGTCCCAGGAGGCCAGGCCCAGCCCGGAGCGGACCATCAGCCCGGTGCTGGCGCCGAACAGGACCAGCCCGACGAAGAGCTGGACCAGTCGGCGCGGCAGGGGAGTCGGTGCGGAGGCCGGCATCGCGGACCTCCCTTCGATTGGTGACGTGTCAACAGGTGATGTGTCACCAAGTCTGCGCCGCAGGTCGGTGACATGTCAACCACGGCGCTAAGCTGGGTCCGTGCCCACGACGAAGCCCCGCTGGCTGGACGACGACGAGATGCGCGCCTGGCTGGCCTACCGCCGTATGCGGCTGCTGCTCAGCGCCGAGATCAACCGCGACCTGGCCCGCGATTCGGGGCTGTCGGAGGCCGACTACGACGTGCTGTCGAACCTGACCGCCGCCACGACCACGACCAGGACCACCGCGACCACCGCCGGCACCACCCCCACCGGCGCCGCCGACCGACGCCGCCTCAGCGAACTCGCCGCCCACATGCAGTGGTCGAAGAGCCGCCTGTCGCACCACATCACACGCATGGAACAGCGCGGTCTGGTCCGCCGCGAGGAGGTCGACGGCGACGCGCGCGGCTCGTTCGTGGTGCTGACCCCGCAGGGCCGCGAGACGATCGAGCGGGCAGCGCCGCACCACGTGCACTCGGTGCGCCGGCACCTGATCGACCGGCTGAGCCCGGAGCAGATCAGGGTGCTGGGAGAGATCGGCGATGTGGTGCTGGGGCCGTTGGAGGGCGAGGGGATCCCAGAAGACTGACGCCCTGACGCCCCGACGCCCCGACGCCCCGACGCCCCGACGCCCGGGGCACCTACTTCGACAGGCGCCCGGGTTCGCGCAGCGCCGTGGACATCGCGATGGCCAGCACCGGCACGCAGGCCAGCGTGACGAACGCGCCGCGTGGACCGTAGTGGTCCGCGACCAGCCCGAGCAGCGGCATGAACAACCCGCCGGCGCTCATCGCGAGCCCGAGCGTCACGCCGGCCGCGGTGCCGGGGCGGCTGGGCAGGTAGTCCTGGCCGAGCTTGATGAGGACGGCGAACGGGATGTTGGAAATCAGGCCGGTCAGCATCGCCAGCGGGAGCGCGCCGTACTTGTTGTCGCAGGCGAGCAGCAGGAACAGGCCCGGGAGCATGGCCGCGTTGCCGAACTGGACGGTGCGGACCATGCCGAACCGGTCGGCGATGCGCCCGCCGAGCAGGGTGCCCAGCACGCCGCCGCCGAGTTCGAGGGTCAGGGCCGTGCCGCCCAGGGCGCTGCTCGCGCCGAGGTGCTTGATCCAGTAGAGCGAGATGAACGTGTTCTGACCGGTCGAGATCGTGGAGCGGACGATCTCCACGGCGGTCAGGGCGGCGAACAGCCGGACGTGGTCGACGCCGTGGTGCTGGACCCGGGTGCCCGCGGCGTATGCGGTGCGGTGCTGATGGCGCAGCAGGATGAAGCCCATGAGTACCGCCGGCGGGATGAACAGCGCGGTCGCGCCGATCCCGAGGCCGTCCAGCGCGGGCGTCACCAGGGCCGGGCCGACGAAGAAGCCGACGCTGCCCCCGGCCGCGAAGTAGCTCATCGCGGTGGCGCTGCCCCCGGCCGCGCGGCGGGCGTCGCGCCCGGCCGGCGGGTGGAACATCGCGATGCCGATCCCGGCCAGCAGCAGCATCGCGAACACCACCGGGTAGCTGGGGAACAGCCCGGACAGCCCGGCCCCGATCCCGGCCAGGCTCATGCCCAGCGGCGACATCCACGGCAGTCGCCGCCGGTCGGCCAGGATGCCGATCGCCACCTGCGGCAGCGCGCTGCCGAACGTCGTGGCCAGCGCGAGCCCGGAGGCCTGGACGTAGCTGAAGTGCCGGGCCAGCACGAAGTACGGGACCGCGGCGGGCACCAGGCCCTGGTAGAAGTCGTCGACCGCGTGCGCGGCCGCCCAGATCCGCATCCGGTGCCAGTGGCCCGGGACGGCGTCCGGCCCGGTGGTGCGGTCGGCTGCTTGGGTCGTCATCACCCTTCCACGATCGTGGACGGCGAGCTGGGCGCGCTTCCCGTATTCTGCCGAGTTATGTCGCAGATCCGCCACGACCCGGTAGCCAAGACCGGTACCCAGCACCGCGCGGGCGGGGACGTCATCGACCGGCACCGCCATGACGACCACCAGCTGATCTACGTCAGCTCCGGAGTCCTCGCGATCAGCACCGAACACGGGTCCTGGGTCGCCGCCAACGACCGCGCGGTCTGGGTGCCCGCGAACACCTGGCACGAGCACCGGTTCCACGGCCAAAGCCGGTTCCACACCATCGGTTTCCCGGCCGGGGGCCCGGCTCCGCTGCCGGACGCCGACACCCCGGCGGTGATCGCCGTGGACGCGCTGCTGCGCGAACTGCTCATCGCGCTGACCGGCGCCGCCCTCACCCCGAGCGAGACCCGCCACATCCACGCGGTGCTGCGCGATCGGCTGCGCCGGGTCGAAGCGCAGCCGGTCTCCCTTCCGGCGGCGCGCGACCAGCGGCTCAAGGACGCCTGCCGCCTCGTAGAGGAAGACCTGCGGCACCCGCGCACCCTGGCGTGGCTGGCGAACCGGGTGCACACCGGCGAGCGGACGCTGTCGCGGCTGTTCCGCGACGAGTTCGGCATGACCTACCCGCAGTGGCGCACCCGGACCCGGGTCTTCGCCGCGATGGTGCTGCTGGCCGAGGACGCCAGCGTCACCGACACCGCGCACGCCTGCGGGTGGGCCACGACCAGCGCGTTCGTGGACACCTTCGCCCACGTGACGGGCACTACTCCCGGGGCCTATCGGAGCAGTGCGCGGCGGGCCAAAGAAGGCTGAGGTCAGAGAATGCGGCCAGAGAATGCGGCCAGGGAATGAGTCCGGAGAACCAGTACCAGATTCTTACTCCGAAGGGAGGCCGTGTGCGCCTACTACTGATGTCGGACACCCACGTCCCGACCCGAGCCCGCCATCTGCCCGCCCCGCTGCTTGCCGCGGTGGCCGAGGCCGACGTGGTGTTCCACGCCGGGGACTGGGTCGACACCGGCACCCTCGACCTGCTCCAGGACCGGTCCAAGCGGCTGATCGCGGTCTACGGCAACAACGACGGTCCGGCGTTGCGGGAGCGGCTGCCCGAGGTCGCACGTGTCGAGCTTCAGTCGTGCCGGTTCGCCGTGGTGCACGAGACCGGTCCGGCTCGCGGCCGGGAGCAGCGGTGCGCGACGCGGTTCCCGGACACCGACGTCCTCGTGTTCGGACACAGCCACATTCCCTGGGACACGACGGCCCCCGGCGGCCTGCGGCTGCTCAATCCCGGTTCGCCGACCGACCGCCGTCGACAGCCTTACGCCACCTACCTGACGGCGGTCTTGGCGGACGGTCGTCTCGGCGACGTCTGTCTGCATCGGCTGCCACCGCGGTAGCAGGGAGATGCCACGGTGCTGCCACGTTGCTGCCACGTCCCTTCGGCAGGGTCTTGGTGACGACCTCTGGGAAGGGAACAAGACCATGACAAATCTCTCGCTCGCTCAGCCGCTGCGCCGCCGCGTGGCAGCGGCCGTCGTCGGCGTTCTCGCCGTCGGTGGCACCACGATGATGGCTGAAGCGCCGGCGCACGCCGCGACTTCGGGCATCTGCGGGTACACGAACGCCCAGCCGCAGCTGTATGTCGGCAGCCAGGGCATCGCGGTGACTCAGGCCCAGTGTGAGATCGACGTCGCCTACGCGTTCGGCCACTCCACCAACTACGGCAGCGGCCCGTACAACGGCATCGTCGAGGACGGCGACTTCGGCTCGGCCACCGAGGCCGCGCTCAAGAACTTCCAGATCCACTGCATGCACGTCACCAACCCCGACGGCATCATCGGCCCGAACACCTGGACCGCGCTCGATGACCAGGTCTCCTCGGGCAAGTTCTGCTGAACCGCACCGATAGGGGCGCTCCGATCAATATCGACGGGGCGCTTCCTTGGGTTTTCCGCTAGCCCTTGACGGCAACGGCAGTTTGCGCGCGGCGCACCCGATTCCCGGCGTCGGGGTGCAGTCGCAGGGCCGTGCCGGTCACACACACCGAGATCACGGCGAGGATGAGGAACGCGACGGTGTAAGCGGTCCGCGCGTCGGGCGTTCCCGGCAGCAGGTGTCCGAGGGGTCCGCCGGCCCGCAGCGCGATGGCGCTGACGGCGATGGCCAGTCCGGCGGCGAGTTGGTTGGCCGTGGCGCTGATGGAGTTGGCGTCGCGCATCTGCTCCGGCGGCACGTCGCTGAAGGCGACGGTGGTGAACGCGGTCAGCGCCACCGAGCGGGCGATGCCGCTGACCAGGACCAGGGCGCAGGTCAGGACGATCGGCGTGCCGGCCGTGAGCAGTCCGGCGGCGGCCATCGTCAGCGCCATCACCAGCGTGGAGCCGACCAGTACCGGTCGGAAGCCGAACCGGTTGAGCAGCGGTGTGGTGCTCGGCTTGATGCCGATGTTGCCCACGAAGATGAACAGCACGACCGCCCCGGACTTGACGGCGCTCCAGCCGAAGACGTTCTGGAACAGCAGCGGCAGCAGGAACGGGCCCGCGCCGACGACGATCCAGAACAGCGAACCGCCGCCGACCGACGCCCGCAGCGTGGGGATTCGCAGGACCCGCAGATTCACCAACGGCGCCGTGGTCCGCAGCAGGTGCCTGGCGGCGGCGGTCAGCAGCCCGATCGACACCAGCGCGGTGGCGATGGCGGCGGTCCAGGAGATGTCGGTGTCGGAGAACAGGTGCGCGGCGTAGGTGAGCCCGCCCAGCCCGGCACAGGTGAGGACGACGCCGACCCAGTCCAGGCGCGGCGGGGTCGCGGTGGGCGTGGCCTCGATGAGGCGCCACCCGATACCGAACGCGACGACGCCGAGCGGGATGTTGATCCCGAACAGCCACGGCCAGGACGCGTAGGTGGTGATGAGCCCGCCGGCCAGCGGGGCCAGAACGGGGGCCATGAGCCCGGGCCACACGATGTAGGACATGAGCCGCATCAGGTCGGACTTCTCGGCCCCGCCCAGCACGATCAGCCGCCCGACCGGCACCATCATCGCCCCGCCCAGGCCCTGCAGAACCCGCATCGCGATCAGGAACGGCAGCGTGGTGCTCAGCGCGCAGCCGAGCGAGGCCAGCGTGAAGACCGCGATGGCGGCGAGGAAGACCCGCCGCGTGCCCCACTTTTGGGTGAGCCAGCCGCTCAGCGGTATGAGCGCGGCGAAGGTGAGCAGGAACGAGGTGATGACCAGACCGATGGCGGCGGAGCTGACGTGCAGGGAGCGGGCCATCTGCGGGGCGGCGGTGGTGACGATGGTGCCGTCCAGCATCTCCATGAAGAAGCAGCCGGCGACCAGCAGGGCTTTGTTGCGGTGGGGCTTGTCGATCATGAGTGGTGCCTTCTTCGCGGGACGGTGAGACTTTTAGAGTAGACGATGCGTTGCGTCTACGGAATTCCGGGTCGGCCGGCGAGTGCGCGATCCTTGACACGGCAGCCCTCCGTGTCCAAACTGACGGTAGGTTACCCGGGGTAACACGGACGGTTCCGGTCGACGGGCCGGAGGCGAGGGGATGGGACCATGGCGCGCGGGACACTCGGCCGTGAGCAGGTGGCGGAACGACTGCTGGACGCCTCCGCCAAGCACTCCTTCGATCCGGTGCACGAGGTCGACTGGGAGCAGCCGCAGCCCTCTGACCTGTTCTACGCGGTGCCCGAGCACGTCTCGTTGTACGGGACGCCGCTGTGGGAGCAGATGACGCCGGAGCAGCGGGTCGAACTCAGCAAGCAGGAGATCGTCAACATCATGTCGATGGGGATCTGGTTCGAGACCATCCTCATGCGGATGCTGCTGAAGATGGCCTACGAGCGCCACCGGCCGGAGTCCCGGCACGTGCAGTACGCGTACACCGAGGTCGGCGACGAGTGCCGGCACTCGCTGATGTTCATCCGGATGATCGAGAAGGTCGGCGCCCGGCCCTACGGCCGTCCCGGCTACCTGAACACGCTGGGCCGCTACGTCCCGGTGCTGTTGCAGGGCGCGCCGATGTGGGTGGGCACGCTCATGGGTGAGGAGATCGTCGACGTGATGCAGCGCGAGATGATCCGGGACGAGCGGGTGCAGCCGCTGGTGCGGCAGGTGTCGAAGATCCACGTGATCGAGGAGACCCGGCATGTGAACTACGCGCGCGAGGCGCTGACCCGCCGGATGGCGCGCGCCGGCCGGCTGGAGCGCGAGCACGCCCGGCTGGTCGCCGCCGAGAGCGCGGTGCTGGTCGGCGAGTTCATGGCGAACCCGGCCGTGTACCAGCGGGTCGGGATCGCCGATCCGGTGGCGGCGCGCCGGATGGCGAAGGGGAATCCGCACCACCTGGAGGTGAAGCGGCGCGCGGCGGCGAAGGTGGTGCCGTTCTTCGAGGAGCTGGGGTTGATGGGTGGGCCGACGCTGAAGCGGTGGCGGCGGTCTGGGTTCGTGGCCTGAGCCGGTAGAGACAGCGGTTATTGCGGCGTGAGCACGATCCACACCTGGCCCGGGTGGAACGGCATCGGCTGGCCGTTGAACGTGAAGCTGGTCGGGCTGGCGTCGTTCGGCCGGGACCAGGCGCCGGTGTACGAGTCGCCGTCGCGCAGCACTACGGCCTGGCCGCTGCCCACGGTCGGCGCGTAGGGCGAGAGCTGGTCCGGGACGTCGTGGAATCCGCGCGGCGAGGTCGTCTCGGCGACCTTCTGCAGCACGATCGTCGGCGCGCCGAGCGGGCCGCCGTCGGTGGTGGACGCGGTCTTGCCGTCCATGTCGATCAGGTACTCGCTCTTGTCCGCGTCCCAGGTGAAGGTGAACGAGGCCGAGGGCATGCGCGCAGTGGCGGTCGCGGTCGGCACGCCCCCGGCCGGCGCGGCCCCGAAGCGGAAGCCGATGTCCTTGGCGGCGGCGGTGCTCGGGAAGTCGGCCAGTACCTTGGTCGGGTTCAGGTACTCGTTGTAGGGGGCGATGCGTGAGTCGTCGCGGGAGTAGGCGGCGGCGTCCTGGTCGGGGCTGGTGTTGAAGATGTTCGCGGACGCCAGCACCGGCAGGAACACGCTCAGGGCGCCGGAGTAGGCGAAGTCGACCTTCCCGTACTGTTCGAGGATCGGCAGGTCGCTCTCGCGGGCGCTGCGTACCGGGCCGATCTTGCCGCCGGCCGGCAGGTGGTTGGCGTCGTAGACGGCCAGGAAGCGGGACAGGCCGCCTTCGACCTCGATCGCGTAGACGACGTCGGCGGCGGCCAGGCCGGTTTGCGGCCGGGCGTAGACGATGTTGTCGATCTTGACCGCGAGGATCTTCCCGGCCGGTCCCGGCAGGCCGGTGAGCGGCGAGATATTGCTCGGCGCCGCGCCTGGCGTCGAGGCCGTGGACGTCACCGGCGTGGTGCTCGGCTTGTTGTGGCTGTGGCCGCAGGCGGCGGTGACTGACAAGGCTGCGGCGCAGCAGGTCAGGGCGGCTGCGGCGCGGGCACGGGATCGCATGGGTCGGTACTCCTCCCCGTTGGTGCTTCGCACGGAGCGACGTTTGTCCGTTTACCCGATTTGGGTCGGGTCAATGCGGCGCCAGTCGACCGTCAGTCGGACGTGCTTTCTGACGGCCACCAGGTCGGCGACGGGGGTGGGTGCGTCAGGGATCGGTGTGTCAGAGACCGGTGTGTCAGAGACCGGGGTGTCAGGGATCGGTGCATCGATGGGCCACGCGGTGATGACCGGGCCGGGCCCTTGCCGATGGTCGCGGTCCCACACCGCCGTGCTCGCCGCCAGGTCGGCGGCGAGGGACGCGGCGTCCGGGCCGAAGGCGTGCGCGCCGAGCTCGATGCGACCGTCCGGGAGCGGGCGGGCGGTGAGGTACGCGAACGCGGTCGGAGTGGCGATGGCCGGCGTACCCGAGGCCAGGGCCGGTTTGAGCGCTTCGGTATCTGGCGCGTGGACGTTGAGTTGGCAGTAGCCGGGAAAGACGGTCGCGAGCCAGAGAGGCAGCGTGTCCCACGGCTCCCAGCGCCACACGTGCACGCCGGACCAGTGCTCCGCGTGCGGGCCGCGCAGCAGCTCTTCGACCTGCGCGGCGCCGGGAATGGCCCGCGGGTCGTCGACGTCAACGCTGAGGTCGCCGTCGTCGAGGTCGTACCCGGCGTCCGGATGACTGCCGGCGCCCTGCATCTTGACGAAGCCGCACAGCCGCGTGGACCGACTGACCAGCCGGTCGCCCTCCCGATCCAGAGCGATGGACCGGGTCATGCCCCGCAGCAGGAGCGGCACGACGATGCGCCCGTGCGGCGTCAACTGCGCCCGCCACGCCGGCGGCAAATCCCACGCCTCGACAGTCACCACGATCCGGTCATACGGCGCATGCGCCGGCACACCGGCCTCCGCATCAGCGACAACCACCCGCACGTCGCCATACCCGGCCGCATCCAGGCACCGCCGAGCCCGCTCCGCCACCTGCCGATCAATGTCAACGGACGTCACCTCACCACCGGCCCCCACCAACTCGGCCATCAGCGCCGCGTTGTAACCACCCGAACCAACCTCCAACACCCGCATCCCAGCCCGAATACCGGCCTGCTCCAACATGATCGCCTGAATATCCGGCGCACTCACCGAACTGGTCGGCACCCCCCACCGATCCCGCTTCACAAACACGACCTGATTCGCATACGCCAACTCCAACGCCAACCCCGGCGTAAACAGGTGCCGCGGCACCGCCCGCACAGCCGCCGCCACCTCCGCCGTGGCGATGGCACCCTCGGCGATGAGCCGATCCGCGAGCGCCGCCCGGTAGGCAGCAGCCTCGGCGGAGTCGCCCGGTTCGCGGTCAGAACCAGGATCAGCGCCCGAGCCTGCCCGCGCTTCACCCCCAGCCCCGCCACCGGAATCGTCCGCACCACCCGTCGCCACCCGACGCACCTCCTCGCATCAGCCTTCTTCCCCCGCCGCGTACAGCGAGTAAGCCTTTTCATACCGCGTTCCCTCCTCCGGGTGCTGGGGGAGTGCGGGGTGGGGGCGGCGGCCGGCGTGGGCGATGG
>NZ_JAAFYZ010000273.1 GCF_018274385.1 Catenulispora pinistramenti
GGGTGCGGGCGCGAGTGTGGGCGCGGGCTCGCCTGGCCGCCACGATGGCCACCGCCGGATGGCATATAGCCCTCGCCACCCATCGCCACGATGGCTGCCGCCAGATGGCATATAGCCCTGGCGACCAAGGCATGCCGCCTACCGCACCCGGACATGTCCCCGACCAACCGACCACCGGCCCGCCGCCGCACCCTCACCGGCAGCCGTATCGCCGACCTGCGTTGTCGGTCCCTTCGATTGCCATTCTTCCGGCTGGTTTTCGGTTCGTTCCCCTCGGTCGCGTCGGCAGGGCTTCGCCTACAGTGCCGGTGGCCGGGGGTCAAGTTCGCGCTATCAAAAACCGCAGCTCGGGCACCCAACCGCAAGTGCGCGGACTTGACCCCCGGACACCGGTGCTGTACCCATCGGGCTGCCGACGCGACCGTGGGGAACGGACCGCACCACCTCACAAACCGCCGCCGCTGAGACTAGATCGGCCACCCGAGGGAACCGCGCAAGTTTCCCTGAGGTTGCCGAGGCCCGCCGGAGGCCCGGCCCTTCACCACAGCTCTTGACTTTGATCTTGCTTGTGGCCCTTGATCTTGCTCTTGATCTGGCCTGTGCCCTTGCCCGGACTTGCCGGAGTTGAAGAGGCCTGAGGTGGGGCGGGGTTGTGAACGCGAAAACCGGCAGCCGACAAACACAACTCGCCGACCCGAACCCCGAACCGGCACAACTATGACCGAAGGCCGTAAAAATCGCCTTTCAAACCACAGCCCAACCGCAACCCGGCCCACAAGCTCAAGCCCCCAGCAGACTCCGCCCGCCCACGGATCCCGCCCGCCGACCGGCACGCCGCGAACCACATCGCGAACCACATCGCGAAAACTCCCAGGCAAGCGTTCCCTGACACGGCACCAGTACCCCAGCCTGGTTTCGGCTAGTACCCCAGCCTGGTTTCGGCCAGAGCCCTGAGCAGCCTCACCAGCTGCCTTGGAAGAAGGCGAGGAGCGCGGGCGCCGGATCGGCTGTCGTGGCGATGTTCGCCGCGGCGACGACGAGCACGGCGATGGCCGACAGTGTGAAGACGATCCCGAACCAGATCATGCCGCGTTGCGCTCGGCGCTTCCAGGACAGCACGCTCAGCGTGATGAGGACGACCGCGATGAGCGACGTCGCCACGGCCACCACCGCGTGGTAGACGCCGAAGTCGTCGACCATCACCTTCACGGCGGGAGCGGGCGGGCCGCCCTGGTTCGGGTAGTGCGCCAGGTGCTCTCTGATCTGGACGACGGCGGTGGCGAGGTCTCCGCGCGGTGCGCCGGTCGGGAGCATCGGCAGCAGCGAGGAGAACGGAGCCAGCGCGCCCTGGATGTTGGCCATGGCCAGCGCCGCGGCGACGATCGCGAGTATCGCCACGAGGGCCCCGGCCGACCGGCGTAGCAGAACGCTGATGGCGATGAGGACGGCCAGCAGCGCCGACGCGGCTGCGGCCTTGACGACGTGGTAGCGGAACCAGTAGTCGACGATGCTTTGCAGGCCGGCGGGGAAGTGCGGGTCGCCGGAGTTCCAGTAGCCGACGAACGCCTTGCCGAAAGCGTTGCCGAGCGCCTGCTGACTGCCGAAGTCGCCGCGCGGCCCGGTCGCCGCCGCCAGCGGGCCGGGAGCCAGGACGAAGGCGGCGACGAGGGCGAGGGCGGTGGCGGCGAGCGCGGCCAGGGTCCGGGCCGGCGCGCTCGAGGGTGGTCGGGATGCGGGATTGTCCGTTTCGGACGCTGAGATCATGCAGTCCACGGTTCCGCAGCGGCGCGGCGGGGTCAGCGGGGTACGCCGGACACTTGAAGGTGTGGCTGGCCATACCTTTCGGCGATCAGGAGCACTCAGGCATTCAGCAGGAGCACTCAGGCGTTCAGGTAGGCCAGGACGGCGCGCACCCGCCGGTGCACGTCATCATCGTCCGGCGGCAGCCCCAGCTTGGTGAACACGTTCCCGATGTGCTTCTCGACCGTGCTGGCCGAGACCACGAGGCGTTGGGCGATGGCCGTGTTGGAGTGGCCCTCGGCCATCAGCGCGAGTAGTTCCCGCTCGCGTGCGGTCAGGCCCGCCAGCGGGTCGTTCCGGCGCTGCCCGCTCAGCAACTGGGCGACGACCTGCGGATCGAAGACCGTCGCGCCGCCGGCGACCCGGTCCAGGGCGTCCAGGAACTCCGCGACCTTGGCGACCCGGTCCTTCAGCAGATAGCCGACCGCGCCGAAACCGTCGGCGAGGAGTTCGGCCGCGTAGCGGGGCTCCACGTACTGGCTGAGGACGAGCACCGGTGTGCCGGGGAGCTGCGACCGGACCGTGATGGCCGCGCGCAGGCCCTCGTCGGTGTGGGTCGGCGGCATGCGCACGTCGACCACCGACACGTCCGGGCGGTGCTGGAGGACGGCCTCGACCAGGGTCGGCCCGTCCCCGACCGTGGCCACGATCCGGTGCCCCTCCTCGGCCAGCAGCCGGACCAGGCCTTCGCGCAGCAGGACGGCGTCGTCGGCGACGACGATCCGCAACGAGCGGCGGGCTGCGGGCTCGGGGGAGGGCGGCAAGGTGCCGGGATCTGTCATGCCGGGATCCATCATGCCGGAATCCATCATGCCGGGATCAGTCACAGTGGTAGCTCCGCTGGTAGTTCCGCGGTGATCGTCGTCGGGCCGCCTTCGGGGCTGTGAACCAGCAGCCGGCCGCCGACCGCTCGCACTCGTTCGTCGAGGCCGCGCAGGCCGTGTCCCTTGGCCGATGCCGCGCCTCCGATGCCGTCGTCTGTCACCCAGACCCGCACCGTTTCGCTGTTGTGCCGGTCCCGATCGTGCCGCAGCCCGATCTCGCACCGGCGCGCCCGGCTGTGTTTGGCCGCGTTGGTCAAGGCTTCGGCGATCGCGAAGTAGGCCGCGATCTCCACGGCCGGGTCCAGCCGCCAGCTCAGCGCCGCGACGTCCGGCTCTGGGCCCAGATCCAGATCGACGGGGATGATCGAGCGCGCCGCCAACGCCGTGATCGCCGCCGGCAGTCCGCGGTCGACGAGGATCGGCGGGGCGATGCCGCGGGACAGCGTCCGCAGCTCTTCCAGCGCTTCCTGCGCCTGCACGATCGCGTCGGCCAGCGCCTCCCGCACCGTTTCGGGCCGGCTGTCGAAGTGGTGCTGTGCGCGGCCCAGTTCCAGCGCCAGCCGGACCAGGCGCTGCTGCGGGCCGTCGTGGATGTCCCGTTCGAGGCGGTGCAGAGCTGAGGTCTGGACCGGGACCGCCGCGACGCGGCGTGCGCGGGTGGCGTAGCGCCACACCCCGACGTGGACGGCGACGCACGCGCGCGTCATCAGCGGCAGCGTGACCAGCAACAGCAGGCCGAGCAGGGTGCCTACGGTGAGCCGCTGCGCCGGGGACGTCAGCCCGAGGCTCACGTCGATGTGCGAGTGCGTGCTCCCGCCCGCGCTCAGCGTGATCGGCGGCAACCGCCCGCCGTCCGCGTAGCCGCCGCGCGGTATCGAGGTGGACGCACCGAGGGCCACGAACCACCACATCCCGGTCACCACCGACGTCGTCAGTGCGACCGGCACCACCAGGACCGCATGCACCAGGCCGGAGCCGGGCGAACTCGGCCGCGGCTGCCACGTGTCACCCCGCAGCCCGCCGGCTCGTACCCCGCCGGCCCACGTCCCACTGACCGCGCCGCCCCGCACCTTCCCGATCCGCCACTGCTCCAGCTCAGCGGGCCACCGCACCAGCACCGACGCCACCGACGTCAACCGCGTGGACCGGGCCCCCGGGACCACCAAGCCGAGCGATCCGACGCACAAGCCGGCGACAGCCATCAGCAACCCGAGCAGCGCCGCCACCGGAGCCGTGAGCAGGTACAGCGACTCCACAACAGCGCGCCGCCCGACGCGCCCGACGTCGCCGACGCCCGGCCACGTGCGTCCCGGGACGGCGGGAGGCGACGGAGTGGTCATGGGACAAGGGTAGTGAGGGCACAGCGGCTGAGGGTCCCGGCTGCGCTACGTAAGGGTCCGGCTTGCGCTACGTGAGAGTCCAAAGCTGGGCGGTGTTCCCCGTGCCGCAGGGCGCCACGGTCAGCAGGTTCCCGAGCCCGTTGTCCGTCAGGCAGCCGCCGGTCATCTGGTTGTGGATGTAGAACTCGTCCGTCACGGGCCCGTCGGCGAACCACCACAGCTGGTTGGTGCCGGTCAGGCTGTGCCAGAGGTCGACTTGGTTGTTCGCCGTGTTCAGATCCATGACCGAGGCGTGGGTGAGGTTGCTCTCGAAGTCGATGCCGCCGGTGCTCCCGACGGTGGCCCAGTTCAGCAGCCAGTGCTGGTCCACCAGGTTCGGGTCGGGGTGCCAGACGACCATTTGCGAGCCGTCCGCGGTGTTGCTGCCCGCCACGCCGATCGCCAGTTTGTCGCCGATGTTGATCACCATTCCGGGATTGGTGCCCGGGATGGTGGACGACGTGGGGTGCGGTGAGGGGGACGGCGCCGGCGAGGAGGAGTGCACCGGCGGCGGCGAGGGCTTGGACGTGGTCGTCGGGTGCGGGGCCGGAGGCTGGGTCGGCGCGGCGTGGGAGGACGACGGGGTGGAACTCGGGCCGCCGAAGATCCCGGGGCCGCTGGAGTACGTGGGGTCGGGGGACTTGGCGCCGGTGGGCGAAGGCGTCGGCGTGCTCGGTGCCGGCTTGGCCGGGGCGGAGGACGGCGCGGCGGCCGACGAACTCGCCACCGGGACCGGGGGAGCGACCGAAGCGGTGGTGGTGCTGGTGTTCTCGGCCACGTTCGCCGCGGCGTTCGCGACAGTCGCATTCGCGGAGCTGCCGCCCGGCACGAGGACCAGCCCGACTCCGACCGCGACGAGGCCGAACCCGCTGGCCGCCGCGTTGCGTTGGGTCAGGAACTTCACGTTTCCCCCTCCGAGGACCCTTGGGCACGCACCTTGGCCACCCTGCCCGACGAAGGTGGCCAACACTACGTTCGGGGTTCGCGGGAGCCTCGGTCAAGCCGTTACCTCAGCGTTCTGGGCCGTTAACCGCGCAGTAGGCGAACAACGGGTTATGCCGAGGGAATATCACGTGAAGTCTGATCGACAACGGTCGAAGTGAGCCGCGTGTCAGCGCAAGATGATCAGGGAAGGCTGGCCGTGCCGACAATGTCGGCGAAGCTCAACGTCCCGTGTCACACATGGTCTGGATGATCGCGATATCAGCTACTGTGTGCCGCAATAAAGCCTTCTCGGGTATGTCAGGAGGATGGACCGTGCCTGACTCGGGCGTCGCGGAGAACGAAGCGGAGGTGCGGGTCGGTGCCGAAGCCGCCATCGGGGCCCTGTACCGCCAGCACAGGACGCCGCTGCTGCAGTATGTACGGCAACTGATTCCCTATGACCCGCACCGGGCCGAGGACGTGGTCCAGGAGACCTTCCTGCGGGCCTGGTTCCTGGTGCGGACCGGGGCCGACCGGCCCGGGTCGCTGCGGCCGTGGCTGTTCACGGTCGCCCGGAACCTGGTCATAGACATGAGCCGGCGCGACCGCGCCCGGCCGTTGGAAGTCAACGACGAGGCCACCGTGGCGAACGTGCCGGACCTGCGGGACCTGGCCGACTCGGTCTCCCAGACCCGGCTGGTCGTCGACGCCCTGGCCGCCCTGCATCCGTACCAACGCGAGGTGCTCATCCACGTACACTGCCTCGGTCGCACGCGTACCGAGACGGCACGGGTGCTCGGTATACCGGCGGGCACCGTGAAGTCCCGGAACCACCACGCGGTACGGGCGCTGCGACGGGTGCTCACCGACTGCGGCGCGGCATAGTGCGCACGATCGCCTACTCGCGAGTGGATCGACACATGGACCAGTACACACATCCCTTCCTCGCCGCCGGTTCGCACACCGAACCCTGGAACATCGCGGGGTACGTCTTCGTCGCGGCCGGCGTGGGCCTGCTGGCGTACGTAGGGGTCACCAAGGCGGCGGGCCGGTACCGCGACTGGCGGGACAAGGAGCCGGACGACCAACTCCTGGCCCGGGAGTTCGGCGCGGCTCTCGCCGATCCGGAGAACACCCGCCTGTTGCGGATCGCCGCGACGCTGGACCCGTACGTCGTCGAGATCGAGACCGACACGGTCCTGATCCGACTGGCCGGGATCGACGCCCCGGCGCCGGCCGGGCCGTGGACCGCCGACGAGGCCGACGACCGGGTCCGGTCCGCGGCCCGGGAGCGGCTGGCCGACGCCGACGCGGCGAGCCGGCACCCGTTCATCGCCATCGGCACCCGGGGCCAGACCCTGGTGTTCATCGACCCCACGCAGTCCCCGGGCGCGATCTCCGTCGAGGGGGATCAGGATGCTGTGACGCGACTGGTGGAGGTGTTGCAGCGGCAGAGCGACGCGCTGGGGCACGCCGTCCGGTTCGCCGCCGGATCGGCGCAGGGGGCCCAGTGGCGGTGGACCCTGTCCGCGGACGGCGAGCTGGACACCGGAGTCCTCGGCGTGCTGGTGCAGACGGCGCAACTGCCGATGGCGCTCGCATCCCGCGACGCACCGGCCGCGCCGCCCGCTGCGGCCAGGCCGGATTCCTCGGACGCCGCCCAGAGGCCGGACGCCACCAAAGCGAAGGCCGGGACGGCCGCACGCCCCGGGTCGCCCACCGCCGCCTCACCCGCCGCGGCCTCCTCGACAGCAGCGGCGTCGACCGCCGCCGCACCGACGGACGGATCGCAGCTCCCTGCTTCCCAGCGGCCCACGGTCAACCTCCTGGACCGCCTCGAAACGGCGCGCCCCAACCAGCCGCGCCCCGACGCAACCCCAGCGGCCGCCCAACCGTCCCCCTCATCGAAGGCCCTGCTCGTCGCGCAGGCCGAACCGCAGCACGACCGCGACGCCGTCAGCGCCGCGGACTCCGCCGCCGGCACGAACACAGACCTGGACTAAACCCCCCGATGCGCATAGCCCTCACCGTCCACGGCCTCCGTGACGACTCCGACGCCGGCACCAACGCCGTCCTCGACGCCGCCCCCGGCTCCGAGCTCGCCGACGCGGCGGCCCGCCTCGCCGCGCTGTCCCTCGACGAGGACATGGACGGCGCCGACGCGTATGTCCCCACCGCCGTCGAGATCGACGGCGTCCGCGCCGACCGGCGCGCCCTGGTCGGCGAAACCGGTCTGCGCGACGGGTCGCGCGTGGTCCTGGACAGCGTCGCCGGGACGCGCCCCGAGGACTACGGCCTGACCCCGGAGCCGGCGCTGCTGGAGATCCGCGCGGTCGGCGGCTCTGCGGTCGGCCGCACCTGGCGCCTGGGGCTGGGCAGCCACTTCGCGGGGTCGGGTCCGGACTGCACCGTGCGCTGGGCGGGTTTCCCGGCCGAGCACATCGCCCGGCTCACCGTCCGCCCCGACGGCTCGGTCCAGGTCTGCGTGCTCGACGGCGCCGACACCGAAAACCATCACGCCGGTCCGATCCGGGTGGTCCGGCCGGTCCGCAGCGCGCAGGAGAGCGAGCAGCTGGAACAGATCGTCAAGCAGGAGAAGCGCAGGGAACGCAAGTTCCGCGAGCAGCTTGAGAAGGAAGAAGCGCGAGAACTCGCCGAGGCGTCGCAGTCCCGGGAGTTCACCGTCCGGGTCCACGACGACTTCGAGATCGCCGGCAGTGTCCTGCGGCTGTCGCCCCCGGCCGAAGCCGACGCCGACGTCCGCCGGTCCGAGCGCGGTCTGGGCCTGGACTACAACCGTCCGCCGCGCATCGTGCCGCCGCTGCCGGTCGAGCGGTTCCGGATGCCGCTCATCCCGGCCCCGCCGAGCCGCCGGCCGTTCCCGCTGATCACCCTGCTGGCCCCGATGATCATGGGCTTCGCCATGGTGCTGGTGTTCCACTCCTACTTCTACCTCATCTTCACCTTGTTCAGCCCGGTCTTCGCGATCACCAACGTGATCAGCGACCGCCGCACCGGCCGCAAGACCCACAAGTCCGCGATGGCCGACTACCGCCGGGCGAAGGCCCAGCGCGAGAAGGAGATCACCGCCGCCGTCGAGGCCGAACGGACCGCCCGCAACCAGGCCGGCCCCGACCCGGCCACACTCGGCCTGATCGCCGTCGGCCCCGGCACCCGGCTGTGGGAGCGGCGCCGCGTCGACGGCGACCATCTGACCGCCCGCGTCGGCACCGCCGCCGTGCCGGCCCTGGTGGTGGTCGACCAGCCCAACAGCTACCAGCAGAACAGCCCGGTCTGGCGGGTCCCGGCCGCGCCGGTGTCCCTGGACCTGGCCGGACTCGGCGTCACCGGACTGGCCGGGCCCATCCCGGCCGTGCGGGACCTGGCCCGCTGGCTGCTGGTGCAGACCGGGGTCCTGCAGAGCCCGCGCGACGTGCAGATCCACCTGCTCGCCGACGTCGAGACCCAACCGGACTGGGACTGGCTGCGCTGGCTCCCGCACGCCCGCTTCCCGGAGCACCACGGCTCGCTGGTCCGGGTCGGCAACGACCCGGAGACCATCGCCAACCGGGTCGCCGAACTCGGCGCGGTGGTCGCCGCCCGGGTCCAGGCCCGCGGTTCGGCCATCACCTCCGTCATGTTCGCCGACCCGGACGTCCTGGTGATCGTGGACGGCGCGCGCCGGCTGCGCGACGTGCCGGGCATGGTGCAGATCCTCAAGGACGGCCCCGGGGTCCGGGTCTTCTTCCTGTGCCTGGACCGGCGCGAGGGACTGCTGCCGGAGGAGTGTAAGGGTGTTGTGACGCTGGAGGACGTGGCGCGCGCCGACGGGTACTACGCGACCGTGCGCCAGGCCGGCGCGCTGCCGCTGCCGGACGTCCGGGCCGACGGCGTCGGCGCCGCGTGGTGCGACACCGTCGCCCGGGCCGTCGCGCCGATCCGGGACGTCACCTCCGAGGACACCGGCGCCCTGCCGGACTCGGTGGCGTTGCTGGACCTGCTCGGCCTGGAACCGCCGGAGGCGCAGCGGATCGCCGCCGCCTGGGAGCGCCGGCCGGCCTCCACGGCGTTCGTCCTGGGCGCCGGGTACGACGGCCCGGCGGTCTTCGACCTGGTCTCAGACGGGCCGCACGCGCTGATCGCCGGTACCACCGGATCCGGCAAATCCGAGCTCCTGCAGGCCATGGTGGCCGCGCTGGCCACCGCGAACCGCCCGGACGAGCTGGTCTTCGTGCTCGTCGACTACAAGGGCGGCAGCGCCTTCCGGGACTGCGTCCGGCTGCCGCACGCCCTGGGCATGGTCACCGACCTGGACGACCATCTCGTGGACCGGGCCCTGATCTCGCTCGGCGCGGAGCTGCGCCGCCGGGAACACATACTGGCCACGGCCGGCGCCAAGGACCTCCCGGAGTACGCGGCGATGCGGGCCCGGAACCCGGAGCTGGCGCCGTTGCCCCGCCTGGTCATCGTGGTGGACGAGTTCGCCACCCTGGCCCGCGAGGTCCCGGCGTTCGTCACCGGCGTGGTCAGCATCTCCCAGCGCGGCCGGTCGCTGGGCCTGCACCTGGTGCTCGCCACGCAGCGGCCGGCCGGCGCGGTCACCGCGGACATCCGGGCCAACACGAACCTGCGCATCTCACTGCGGATGACCGACGGCGCGGAGAGCCGCGACGTCATCGACACCTCCGACGCCGCGGGCATCTCCGCCGCCACCCCGGGCCGCGCCCTGGCCCGGCTCGGGCAGCAGATGGTCGTGCCGTTCCAGACCGGCTACGCCGGCGCCGCGCGGCCGCTCCAGGACCAGGACGAAGCCGCCGACGCCCCGCCGCCGCCCACCGCCGCGGCCGCGATGCCCTGGCAGCGCCTGGGCCGGCGGCTGCCGCCGACCGCGCTGGCCGGGGCCGGCGGCGGTGCCGGGACGCTGGGAGCGCTGGCCGACGTCGGGCCGACCGACCTGTCAGAGCTCGTCAACGCGATCCGCGAAGCGGCCGCGCTGGTCGGCTTCGAGCCGGGGCCCAGCCCGTGGCTGGCGCCGCTGCCGACGAAACTGTTGCTCGACGATCTGCCGCAGGTCCGTCCGCTCGGGCAGGCCCGCCACGGCACCCGGCTGATCCCGGTCAGCTACGCGCTGGACGACCGTCCCGAGCGGCAGGCGCAGGCGCCGGTGGTGTTCAACCCCGACAACGACGGCCACCTGTACTTCATCGGCTCGGCGCGCTCCGGCCGCTCGCAGGCGCTGCGGACGCTGGCCGGCGCGCTGGCCCGCACGGTCTCCACGGCCGACCTGCACATGTACGGGATCGACGCCGGCGGCGGCGCGCTGTCCGTCCTGGAGTCCCTGCCGCACTGCGGGGCGGTGGTGCAGCGGACCGACCGGGAGCGGATCGAGCGGCTGCTGACCCGGCTGAACGCCGAGCTGGCCCGGCGTCAGGACCTGCTGACCACGCACAACGCCGCGAACTTGGCCGAACTGCGCGAGGCGCTGCCGCCCGGGGAGCTGCGCCCGGCGCACATCGCCGTGTTCGTGGACTCCTGGGAGTCGCTGAACACCGCGATCGGCGAGTTCGACAACGGCCGCCTGGTCGACATGATCACCCAGCTGATCCGGGAGGGCGCGGCGGCCGGGCTGCACATGATCCTGTCCGGGGACCGCGCGCTGCTCAACGGCAAGCTCGCCAGCCTGAACGAGGACAAGTTCCTGCTGCGGATGAACGACCGCTCGGACTACATGCTGATCGGGATGGGCCACGCCGAGCTGCCCACAGTTGTGCCGGCCGGCCGGGGCTGGCGCTCGCAGGACTGCATCGAGGCACAGGTAGCCCTGCTCGCCCCCGACCTGTCCGGCCAGGCGCAGGCCGAAGCGCTGCGGCGGATCGGCGCCGCGGCCCGCGACCGGGACGAGGGCGTGCCGGAGGCGGCGCGCCCCTACCCGATCGCGCCGCTGCCGTCCTCACTGACCTTCGCCGAGGCCTGGGAACGGATGCCGGCCGAGCCGCCGCGTCCGCTGTGGGCACTGCTGGGCCTGAGCGGGGACGACGTGGCACCGCGCGGTGTGGACCTGGCCGCGCGCGGGGCCGTCGTACTCGGCCCGGCCGGCTCCGGGCGCAGCACCGCGCTGGCCACGATGGCGGTCTCGCTGCTGGCCTCCGGAACCGGACTGGTGGTGCTCACCCCGCGCGAATCGCCACTGCGACGCCTGGCCGGCCAACCGCGGGTCCAGGTGGTGACGGCCCCGCAGCTGATGGGCCCGGAGATCACCGAGGCACTGGCCGAGGTCGGCGCCCCGGCGGCGATCCTGATCGACGACGCCGACCTGCTGCTGCACACCGCCGCCGACAACACCCTGCGAGACCTGGTCGCCACCGGCCGGGACCAGGGCGTCGGCATGGTGGCCGCGGGCTCGGCCGAGGCGTTCGTGCAGGCGGTCATCGGCTGGGCCTCGGAGCTGCGGCGCGCCCGCACCGGGGTGCTGCTGGCGCCGACCAGCCTGGCCGAGGGCGACTGCATCGGGGTCCGGCTGCCACAGGACCTGGTGCGCCGCCCCGTGCGGTACGGCCGGGCGCTCACCGGGGATGCGGAGTCCGGCCGCGTGATGTCGCTGTTGATACCGCATACGGAACTGAAGTAGGCGCACTGCAGTAGTCGTAGTAGTCGTAGCAGCCGCCGGTCGAACCAGGCGCCGGTCGCCGCCTTCGGCGCGGCGGACCTCGGAGGAGAACAGGAACATGAACGGTCTGACTCGCAAGCACGCGGCGCTCGGCGGCGCCGCGGCCCTCGTGGTGGGCGTGACGCTCATCCTGATCCCCGGCGGCTCCTCCGCGTCCCGGCAGGCACCATCGGCGAACGTGGCCGCGGCGGTGGCCGACGGCACGACTTCGGTGCCGCCGACGTCGGACGGATCGCCGGCCCCGACGCTGGCGCCGTCGGTCCCGTCGGTGCCGCAGGCCACTGTCTCACCAGTGCCCCTGTCGAGCGGGAAGACCGCGGCGCCCCCGGCGGCACCGATCACCACCCTGCCCCCGCCGGTCCCGGCCTCCAGCGCCGCACCGCCCCAGCCGGGAACGTCGCGGCCGGCCGTCCCGGCCTCGACGCCGTCCCCGAAACAGTCGGCACACCCACCGGTCCACACCACGCCGCCGCCGGTGAAGCCCCCGACCTCCGCCCCAACCTCGGCACCTCCGGCCGGCTGCGCGTCGGGCACCGGCTGGACCGGCGGCGCCACCCTCCCGATCCCGGGCGCCGAACACACCGCGTGCTGGGGCGTCACCACCGAGGCCAGCGCGGACGACCCGGCGCGCGGCGGAAGCCAGGACCTCGGGCACTTGGCCGAAGGCTCCTGGGCGGAGTACCCGACGGTCGACTTCGGCGCCGGGCAAAGCCAGTTCCTCGCACGGGTCGCCTCCGGGGCGGTGGCCGGGATCAGCGGCAAGGTGCAGATCCACCTGGACAGCCTGACCAACGCGCCGGTCTCGGTCTTCGAGATCGCGAACACCGGCGGCTGGCAGACCTGGCAGACGGTGCAGATGAACATGAGCCGGACCACTGGCGTGCACAACGTCTACCTGAGCTTCGACAGTGGGCAGCCGCTGCCGTTCGTCAGTCTGCACTGGTTCAGCTTCGGGAACTGATAGGCGGGGCGGTGCGGTGCGGGGCGGGGCTTCTT
>NZ_JAAFYZ010000274.1 GCF_018274385.1 Catenulispora pinistramenti
ACCCGCCCCCGCACCAGCGGGTAGCACCCCAGCCCGACCAGCGTGGCGGTGAAGTGCCCCACGTCCGTGAACGTCCGCCCCTCCAGCATCGCCGCGCCGTAGAAGATCAGTACGCACCCCGCGTACACCCACCGCATCCACCCGCGCGGCCACCAGTACGTCAGCACCGCGATGACCCCGGCCAGCGCGTAGCTGACGCCGTAGTCGAGCGTGTACCGCTTGTACCCGGGCACCGTGCCGTTGTTGATCGCCCAGGCAAGCACGCCCTCGCTCACGTACGTCGCGATCACGTGGCTGACGAACGCCACCGTCAGCCAGCGCCAGGTGCCCAGCCAGCGTTCGGCCTGGGCGTGGAAGAGGGTGTAGAGCGCGACGTAGAACAGGTAGCTGCCGCCGTCGATGTACAGGGCCGACTGGATCAGGACGCGCAGGGGGTCCTCGAGCAGGTAGTGGATGTTGGTGCTGCGGCGTTCCAGGATCCAGTGCTCGGCGCGGGGGCTGGCGCGCATCAGGATCACCGTCGTGACCAGCAGGATCAGCAGCCAGAGGTAGGTGCCGGGCGCGCTGCGGAGGTAGCTCTCGACGCCCCGCGCCGCCCGCTTCAGCATGCCCCAAGCGTCACTGGCGCGTCACAGCCCTGTCCCGACGGGTACCGCCGAACGGGCGAATCGTGGGAGGCTGCGTGGCCGTGAGCATGAGCATTTCCAACCTGGACGACGTGTGGCACCGGGTGACCGGCACTCAGCCCGACCCGCCGCGAAACCTGATCCTCGCGGTCGGTGCGGTGGCGCTGGTGGCGGTGCTGTGGCGGCCGGTGTGGCGGATAGCGCGCAACGCCGTGACGATCGCGCACGAGGGCGGACACGCCGTCGTGGCGCTGCTGTGCGGCCGGCGGCTGTCCGGGGTGCGGCTGCACCACGACACGTCCGGGGTGACGGTCTCCTACGGCAAGCCACGCGGGCTGGGCATGATCCTGACGGTCGCCGCCGGGTACACCGCGCCGAGCCTGATCGGGCTGGGCGCGGCCTGGCTGCTGGCGGCGCAGCACATCACGATGTTGCTGTGGGTGAGCGTGCTGTTGCTGGCCCTGCTGCTGGTGGAGATCCGCAACTTCTACGGGGTGCTGACCGTGGTCGTCACCGGGGCGGCGGTGTTCGCCGCGTCGTGGACGAAGAACACGGACGTGCAGGCCGGTTTCGCTTATCTGATGGTCTGGTTCCTGCTGCTGGCCGGGGTGAAACCGGTGCTGGAGCTGAGCCGGACGCGGGCCCGGACCGGGGCCCGGGACTCCGACGCCGACCAGCTGCACCGGCTGACCGGGTTCCCGGCGGGTGGGTGGCTGTTCGTGTTCGCGCTGGTGGCGCTGGGGTGTGCGGTGGCCGGGGGACGGTGGCTGCTGCATTTGTGAGATCGGCTACATGTGCAGCCCGATCACCCCGACGAAGATCGGTCCGGTCAGCGGTAGCAAGAAGTTCGAGAGCGTGTACGTGATCGTGTAGCCGATCATCGGCACGCTGCTCTGCGCGGTGTTGGTGATCGCGGTGATGGCCGGCGTCGAGCACTGCTGGCCGGCGATGGCGCCGATCAGGATCGGTTTGTCGATCTTCAGGAACTTGCGGCCGATCCACAGCCCGAGGAAGGCCGGGATCAGGACCATCGCGATCCCGGACAGCGGCAGCAGCAGCGGGTACTTCTTCAGCAGCGGGCCGGCGTCCGGGCCCGCCGACAGGCCGGTGACCGCGATGAAGACCGCCAGCCCGAGGTCCTTCATCGTGGCGGCGGCGATGGGCGGATAGGCGCCGAACGTCGGCTTGGTGGAACGGAACCATCCGAAGATCAGGCCGCTGATCAGGCAGCCGCCGCCGGTGCCCAGGGTCAGGTTGGCCGAGCCGAGGTGGACCACGACCTCGCCGAGCAGGACGCCGAGGCACAGGCCCAGGCCGATGTAGATCCAGTCCGCGCTCTCGGTGCGGACCTTGGCGCCGAACGCCTTCTGGAACCGGTCCACCTTGGACTTCATGCCGACCACGTTCAGCGTGTCGCCGATGTGGATCTCGGTGCTGCCGGAGGCCGGCAGGTCGTTGCCGAGGCGGTTGATGCCGGTCAGGTAGACGCCCTCGGTGGGGCCCGGGTACTCCTGGTTGATGGTGTCGACCGACTTGCCGTTGATGCTCTTGTCGGTGACCACCAGCTCCCGGGCCTGCATCGGGCTGTCCAGGCCGGGGACGGCGTTGGTCTCCGGTCCCAGCTCGTGCCCGGCGCTCATCACAGACTCGCGCCGGCCGACCACCAGCACCCGGTCGCCGAGCAACAGGTGCAGCGCCGGGTCCACGGTCAGCACCTTCCGGCCGCGCTTGACGCCCTCGATGGACGCGTGCTCGCCGACCGAGTCCTCCAGCGCCTGCACGGTGAGGCCGTCGCCCTTGGTGATCTGGTAGGTCCGGCCGACGAGCTTGGGCATCGAGGCCTCTTCGTCGGAGTCCAGCCCCGCGTTGCCGCCGCGCATCTTCTCCCACAGCTTGCGGGAGGCCTCGGCCAGGTTGATGCCCATGATGCGCGGGAAGATCTGGCTGGTCAGCAGGACGATCGAGATCAGGCCGAACAGGTAGCAGACCGAGTAGGCGGTGGCCACGTGCGCGGACAGCGTGGTGACCTGGCTCGGGGTGACGCCCGGCAGCTTGCTGATGGCGTCCTGCGCGGTGCCGACGACCGCGGACTCGGTCGCCGAGCCGGCCAGGATGCCGGCCCCGGTGCCGGTGTCCAGGTTCGCCACCTTGGTGATCCCGACCGACAGCACCAGGACGATGATCATCTCCATCAGCGACAGCACGCCGAACCGCAGGCCCTTGGCATTGAGGTTGGCCACGAATCCGGGCCCGGCGATGTAGCCGAGGGAGAAGATGAACAGCGCGAACATGATGTTCTTCACATCGCTGTTCACCGCGATGTGCTTGCCGTTGACGGTCTGCGCCCCGAGCAGCATCGAGACGATCAGCACCCCGCAGATGCCGCCCAGCGTGATCGGCCCGACCCGCAGCTTGCCGACGAGGTAGCCCAGCGCCAGACATGCGAACAGCGCGAGGACCGCGTTCTCCTGCATCAGCTTCAACACACGGATATCTGACCCCGTACGCCCGCCACCCGCGTCCGCACCGCATCCGAACGGGTGATCCGGGCGTGATCGGCATCGGGTACCGTCGTTGGGGTTTTGTGCCCCGCCCGGCGGCGGCCGCGGTGTCATGGAGCGGGAGGAGCGCCGTGCCCTTCTTCAAGAAGCGCAAGGACGAGCAGCACGGCGAGGAGCACGGCGAGCAACACGGCGAGGAGCGGCAGCAAGATCAGGAGCGGCCGCGCACCCCGGGCCGGCCTCCGGACCCGCGCCAACCGCAGGGCCCGGGCCGGCCTCAGAACTCTGACCAGCCGCAGGACCCGGATCAGCCATCGTCGGAGCCCGAGCCGGAGCCGGAACCGGAGCCCGAAGGCCGTCGCCGCTTCGGCGGCATCCGACGCGTCCGGCCGGGGACGACCTGGGGAACCGCGCGGGCCGGCGCCTTCGGCGACGCGCTCGCCGGTTCCATGGACTCCCTCGACAAGGGCATAGACACCGCGTGGCAGGGTCTGAAGAACGTCGGCGGCATCTTCCGCGACCGCCGCCGGGTGGGAGTGCGGGCCGCGGACCAGGCGACCGTGCAGTGGCTGCGGCAGCTGGCCGGGCTGCTGAGCATCCTCGGCGCGGAGATCCTGCGGTCCGGGGCGAACACGATCGACGCCGAGACCCAGATCGTGGACATCGCCGCCCGGTACGGCGTGGACGCCCGCTGCTTCGCCCTGCCCACCGGGATCTTCGTGCGGGTCGAGGCGGTGGTCGGCGACGCCGGCAGCGAGCTGGACTTCGCGCCGGTCGGCACGGTCGGGATGCAGCTGAACCAGGTCGAGGCGCTGCAGAACCTGGTGCACCGGATGCTCGGCGAGGCGGTGCCGTTCGACCAGGTGCGCAAGGCGCTGCGCGAGGAGCAGAGCCTGCCGCGGCGGTTCCAGCCGGCCACCGCGATCTCCGGCTATGCCTTGCTCACGCTGGCCCTGGGCATGTTGCAGCACCCGACGTGGAACGCCGCCCCCGGCTACATCGCGGCCGGCACAGCGGTCGGCGTCTTGCAGTGGCTGGTGCGCCGCTACGCGCCGAACCTGCTGACGCTGCTCCCGGTGGCCGCCGCGATCATGGTCACCGCGCTGGCGCTGCGCTTCGCCGGGCCGATCCTGCACCAAGACCCGGGCTTCCTCTATATCCCGCCCCTGATCGGGTTCCTGCCCGGCGCCGCGCTCACCCTCGGCGCGATCGAACTGGCCACCAACTCCACGCTGTCCGGGGTGACCCGGCTGGCCGGGGCGCTGAACGTGCTGATGATGCTGGCGCTGGGCATCCTGGTCGGCGTCGACACCGTGCACCCGCACGAGGTCGGCACGCCGATCCCGGCCACGCTCGGCGCGTGGGTCGGGTGGGTCTCGGTGCTGCTGCTGGCGGTCGGCTTCACGCTGAACCACGACGCGCCGAGCCGCTCACTGGGCTGGCTGACGGTGGCGCTGCTGGCCACCCGGGTGGTGCAGACGGTCGGGACGCTGGTCGGCGGGCAGGCGCTGGGCGCGTTCGTGGCCGGGATGGCGCTGGTGCCGACGGCGTCCTGGATCGGGAAGCGGGCGAGGATCCCGGATCAGGTGATCTTCCTGCCGGCGTTCTGGATGGTCGTGCCCGGCGCGCACGGGTTGTCGGGGGTGCAGCAGCTTTTGGTGGCGCACAGTTCGGCCGGGTGGCAGACGCTGCTGAATGTGGTGATCACGGTGGGTTCGATTGCTTTGGGAGTGTTGGCCGGGGCTTCGTTGCGGCCGACTGCGCGGTTGGAGGTTGTGCCGGGTGAGGAGGGGGCTGGGGTTGGGGCTGGCGGCGAGTAGGGCGGTCATCTCATAGGACTTGAGATGATTCGCCCCTTATCGAACAGATATAGCAGGCGCTGCCGACAGTCGCAGCCGCCGCCAGCTCAGGCCCCCAAACCGGCAGACGCGGCTCAGCCCTCGCAGCTCAGCCCTCGCAGCTCAGCCCTCTTCGCCGCCCGCATCCTGCCGCTTCCGAAAGAACCCGCGGAACGCCGCATACATCGCCGCCATCAGGCCCACCCCGAGCAGGCCCGGCTGCCAGTGCTTCGCGTTCGCTCCGGTGGCGCCGGCGGCCGCGTCGGGGCCGTCGGTCAGTTGCTCGCGCACGGTGCCGCAGGCCAGGGCCGGGCCGGTGGCGGAGCTCTTGGCGCAGGCGGTGGAGGTGAACTGGTGCGTCGTGGGGGCGGGCTTGGCGTCGCGGACGCGGGGGGCCAGGTGTTCGGACTCTTCGACGGTGCCGGCCATCACCTGGTCGGTGAAGACCAGGGTGTGGCCGGCCGGGACGTTGGCGGTCCAGCGGAGGGTGTCGTCCTCCTGGTCGGCCTGGGGGCTGGAGTCGACGAGTTGGAAGCCGGGCGGGAGCAGGTGGTAGACCTCGAGGGCCGGGTAGGAGGTCGGGGACTCGTTGTCCACGCGGACCGTGTAGTCGACGAGGTCGCCGGAGTGGGCCGAACGGGTGTCATCGCTGATGTCGACGCGTACGCCCTGGCCGGTTCCGGTGGCACTGGCGTCGGTGGGCAGGGTGGGGAGGGCGCCCGCCCGGGCCGCGAGCGTGGACATGGTCCCGACGGTCATCGCCGCCGCGGTGACCACGCCGATGGCCGCCGCGCTCCGCATCATGGTCCGCATTCACTTTGTTTCGGTACGGAACGGGGTGCGGCTTTAGCGCTGACTTTAACCCGTACGGGTCTTTTAGCGTTTCGGAGGCTGTCCGGCTGACCGATTGATCCCCCGTGAGTGATCCCTCGGTGCCGCCGCGCCAAGACCCCGGCCAGCCCTGGCGCGCCGAGGGCACGCCGCCGCCGGGTGAGCCGGGGCCGCCGAAGAAGCCGCAGCGCGGGCCGAGTGTGCCCGGCGGGTGGCCTCGGCTGCTGCTCACCATGCTGCTGGTGTTCCTGGTCACCGATCTGCTGCTCTCGCTGTTCAACAACGGGGCCTCCTCGACGAAGGTCCCTTACACCGAGTTCACCAAGCAGGTGGCGGCGAACAACGTCAAGGAGGTCTACTCCAAGGGCGACGCCATCCAGGGCGACCTGAAGGAGAAGGCGCCGGTCCCGGACGACGGCGGCGACACCTACGTCAAGTTCGACACGCAGCGCCCGTCCTGGGCCGAGGACCCGCTGTGGCAGCAGCTGTCGGCCAACGGGGTGACGATCACCGCCAAGCCCGTGGTGCAGCAGCAGAGCTTCCTGGTCAACCTGCTGATCTCGCTGGCCCCGGTGGCGCTGCTGCTGGGCCTGTGGCTGCTGATCGCACGGCGGATGAGCGCCGGGGCGATGGGCGGGCTGGGCCGGCGCGGGCCGCCGAAGCCGGTGGCGCCGGAGGAGGGCAAGCGGACCAGCTTCGCCGATGTCGCGGGCATCGACGAGGTGGAGGCGCAGCTGGCCGAGGTCGTCGACTATCTGAAGAACCCGGCGCCGTTCCAGGTGATGGGCGCCCGGATGCCCGGCGGCGTGCTGCTGGCCGGCCCGCCCGGGACCGGCAAGACGCTGCTGGCGCGGGCCGTGGCCGGCGAGGCGAACGTGCCGTTCTTCTCGGCGTCGGCCTCGGAGTTCATCGAGATGATCGTCGGCGTCGGCGCCTCCCGGGTCCGCGAGCTGTTCAACGAGGCCCGCAAGGTCGCACCCTCGATCGTGTTCATCGACGAGATCGACACCATCGGCCGGGCCCGCGGCCGCGGCTCCGGGATCGGCGGCCACGACGAGCGCGAGCAGACGCTGAACCAGATCCTCACCGAGATGGACGGCTTCACCGGCAGCGAGGGCGTGGTGGTGGTCGCGGCCACGAACCGCGCCGACGTCCTGGACCCGGCGCTGACCCGGCCCGGCCGCTTCGACCGGGTGGTGCAGGTCGGACCGCCGGACCGGGCCGGCCGCGAGGCCATCTTGAAGATCCACACCCGGCGCATCCCGCTGGCCCCGGACGCCGACCTGCGCCAGGTCGCGGCCATGACCCCGGGCATGACCGGCGCGGACCTGGCGAACCTGGCCAACGAGGCGGCGCTGCTGGCGGTCGCCCGGCACCGGACGGACGTGGGCCCGTCAGAGTTCTCCGGCGCCCTGGAGAAGATCCAGCTCGGCGCCGAACGCGCGGTCCTGATCCCCGAGGAGGACCGCCGCCGCACCGCCTACCACGAGAGCGGCCACGCACTGCTCGGCATGCTCCAGCCCGGCGCGGACCCGGTCCGCAAGGTGACGATCGTGCCGCGTGGCCGGGCACTCGGGGTGACGCTGTCCACGCCCGAGAACGACCGCTACTCCCACACCGAGGACTACCTGCGCGGCCGGATCTGCGGCGCGCTCGGCGGCATCGCGGCCGAACAGGTGGTCTACGGGGACGTGACCACCGGCGCGGAGAGCGACCTGGAGCAGGTCACCGCGATCGCCCGCGGCATGGTCGGGCGCTGGGGCATGAGCGAGCGCATCGGCCGGCTGACCGCGATCCCGGACGACGCCTCGCAGGCCTACGGCCTGTCGGCGGCGCCGGCGACGCTGGACGCGGTGGACGCCGAGGTGCGGCGGATCGTGGCGGAGTGCTACGAGAAGACGGTACGGACCCTGATCGAGAACCGGGAGCGCCTGGACGCGCTGGCGGCGGCGCTGATGGAACACGAGTCGCTGGACGAGGCGGACGCCTATCGGGCGGCCGGGGTGCCGCGGCAGAGTCCGGATCCGGACCGCTGACCGTCTGAGGGTTCGAGGGCCCCCGGCCCGGCTATCGTCACAGTGTGCTGAGCGACGTATGGGACTACCTGCGGGACGCCCCGGGCACGTACCTGTGGCTGCTCGCCCTGCTCGGCACGTCCCGCTACGTCAGGAGGCTGCCGGCCGAGCGGGCGGCGAAGCTGTTGGAGACGAACTCCACGAACCTGACGCAGCTGCGGCGCGCGCCCTACGTGCTGGTCACCAGCCTGTTCTTCACCGCGGGCACGAGTTGGTGGTTCTACCTGGTGACCTACAGCGTCTTCCACGCCCCGGCCGAGCACTGGCTGGGCACGTGGCGCTGGCTGTCGGTGATCGGGCTGGCGCACGTCGGGGCCACGCTGCTGAGCCAGGGGTGGGTGGCGCGGGAGATCCGGGCCGGGCGGCTTCCGGCGTCGGAGCGGACCACGTCGGACTACGGGGTCAGCTATGCGCAGGCCGGCGCGGCGGCGGTGTTGGCGTACCGGATCCCGATGCCGTGGCGGGTGCCGTATCTGGTGGTGCTGATCGCGTTCTACGGCTACGGCTGGTTCAAGAACCGGCGGGATTTCACGGCGATCGGCCATCTGTGCGCGCTCGCGATCGGCTTGGCCTGCTTCTGGATCGCGCCCTGAAGGATTTGAGAGACTTGAGAATCCGCTAGTCCTTACCCTTCTTGCCCTCGTCAGGCGGCCGCACCTTGATCGAGACGTACCGGCTCGCCTCCCACTCCAGCGCGGCCTTCTGCGCGGCGTGCCAGGTACACAGGCCGAGCAGGTTGCCGAGGGAGTGGTCGTCCTTCTTGCCGACGTGGACGACCATGCTGGCCTCGCGGGAGCAGCCGACGCCGAAGTGGGCGTGCTTCCATTCGCAGCGCCGTCCACAGCGCCGCATGACTTTGCGCACCAGCCGGTTCCAGTTTCGCGGAAGCTTCACCAGATCCTGCGATCCACTCACATAAAAGAGTTCCCCTGAATATCGCATCGGCGTGCGGGGCGCACGCGTTGATCACCTGGACGAGTGACATCGGCGGGCGCCGCTAAGCTCACGGGGTGCTGATCGTCACCTCCGCGCTCTTGCGGCGCACCGGATCCGATGGCCGTCCCGAAGTTCTGGTCGGGCTGAAGAAGACCGGCTTCGGCGCCGGGCTGGTCAACTGCCCCGGCGGCAAGCTGGAGCCCGGGGAGACGCCGGCGGAGGCGGTCGCGCGGGAGGTCGCGGAGGAGACCGGGATGACGGTGGCGGTGGGCGACCTGAAGCCGGCCGCGGAGGTGGTGTTCCGATTCCCCGACGTGCCGGAGTGGGACGACATCCGGCTGCACTGCTTCACGGCCACGGAGTTCGCCGGGGAGCCGCAGGAGAGCGCGGAGATCGCTACCGGATGGTCGGCCGAGGCGGAGCTGCCTTACGACCGGATGTGGGACGACTCACGTTTGTGGGTGCCACCGGTGCTGGCCGGCGAGTACGTCGTGATGGACGTCATCTACGCCGGCCGCAGCAAGGTGGCCTCTCATACCCGGCTGCCGTCGGCCGCCGGACTCGGGTGAGGCTACTGCTCCACCGGGTGAAGCGACATCGGACCGTAGACGACCGAGCCGTCCTCCAGCAGCGTGACCTGGTCGACGCCGGCGTCCAGCAGCTCCTTCCAGTTCTCCCCGATCCAGCTCTCGGCGTCGGACTGCGTGGAGAACTCCTCCGGTTTCGCCCCGGTATCCTTCTCGCCGCCAGCGGTGTCCTCATAACGCCACATGAAAGTCACAGTGTTGACCCCTTCAATTGCCCAGCCGTCGCAGAACAACATAACGCGCACGTTGATCCTTGGCGGCGCCCGCTCCGGGAAGTCCGCCGAGGCAGAGCGGCGGCTCACCCGCCTGGCTGACGATGCGGCGCACGGTTCGGCCGGCGGTTCGGTGGACAGCTCGGTGGACAGCTCGGTGGACGGTTCGGCTGGCGGCGCGCTGTATGTCGCGACCGGCGGCCGGCGCGAGGGCGACGCCGACTGGGCGGACCGGGTGCGGCGGCACCGGGAGCGGCGTCCGGCCTCGTGGACGACGGTGGAGACGACCGACGTCGCGGGAGTGCTGCGCGGCGCGACGCGGCCGGTGCTGGTGGACTGCCTGACGCTGTGGCTGACCGCGATGATGGACGAGGTCGGGGCGTGGGACGACGAGGCGTGGCGCGACGGCGGGGAGCGGGAGCTGGCGGCGCGGTTCGACGAGCTGGAGGCCGCGTGGCGCGGAGTGACCACGCCAGTGCTGGCGGTGAGCAATGAGGTGGGGCTCGGGATCGTGCCGGAAAGCGCCGGGGTGCGGCGGTTCCGGGACGAGCAGGGGCGGTTGAACCAGCGGATCGCGGCGGCTTCGGACGCGGTGGTGCTGATGGTGGCGGGGATCGCGGTGGCGGTGAAGTAGGGCTTCCCCGCGTACAGGGTGCCGCCGCTAGGCTGTTCGCACCATGGACGCGTCCGAGAACCCCACCCCCGAGCCGGCCGAGCAGCCCGAGCCCGTCGAGGCCACAGAGACGGCCACAGAGACGGCCGCCGAGAGCGAAGCCGGCGCAAAAGCAGGCCCAGAAGCAGGCCCAGAAGCAGGCGCCGAAGCCAGCGCAGAAGACGGCAGCGGGACCGGCACCGCGACCGGCCCCGAGCCCCTGAACCTCGACCAGCTCGCCGACCAGGCCGAGCGCCCCGACGAGGCGGCGCGGGACCAGATGCGGACCCGGCTGGCCGCACTGGCCGTCCCGGCCGCGGGCCTGGGCCGCCTGGAGGAGCTGGCGATCTGGCTGGCCGGCGCGCGCGGCAGCGGTGAGGCGCGGCCGATCGAGCGGGCCCGCGTGGTGGTGTTCGCCGGTGATCACGGCGTGGCCGCGCTCGGCGTGTCGGCCACCGCGCCGGACCAGGCGCAGGCCGTCACCGCGGCGCGGGTGAAGCAGATCGAGGACGGCGGCGGCGCGGTCGGCGTACTGGCCCGGCTGCACGGCGCGACCGTGCGTGTGGTCGACGTCTCGGTCGGCAGCCCGTCCGGCCGCGTCGACAAGGAAGACGCGGCCACCCGCGAGCAGATCGAGCACGCTTTCCGCCTCGGTATGGCCGTCGCCGACGCCGAGGCCGACTCCGGCGCCGACGTCCTGATCCCGGCCCTGGTCGGGGTGGGTGCCAGCACCGTGGCCTCGGTCCTGGCCGGCGTCCTGACCGGCAAGGACGCCGCCGCCGTCACCGGCCGCGGCTCGGGCGTGGACGACACCGCGTGGATGCGCAAGTGCGCAGCCGTCCGCGACGCGATGCGCCGGGGCCGCCCGGTCCTCGGCGACCAGCTGGAACTACTGGCCAAGATCGGCGGCCGCGACTTCGCCGCCCTGACCGGCTTCCTGCTCCAGGCCGTGATCCGGCGCGTTCCGGTGCTACTGGACGGCGTCACCACCACGTCCTGCGCAATGCTGGTCCAGCGCATCGCCTACCGCTCCCCGCAGTGGCTGCTGGCAGGCGCCCTGTCCCCGGAACCCGCGCACCGCTCGGCCCTGGACCGCCTGTCCCTGGAACCGCTGGTCGAGGGCTACGACGTCCGCCAGTCCGAAGGCGCCCTCGGGCTACTGGCGCTGCCGATGCTGAAGGCGGCCGCCGCGCTGGCGACGGAACTGGCGACGTTCGACGAGGCCGGAATCCCGGAGCCGGTGCTGCGGTCACGGGTGTGACGGGGTTCGGCGGCCGGTCAGCCAGTGCCCTCCGCCTCGCCTTCTCGACCCTGACAGCGCTTCCAGTCGGCCCGCCGTCGCAGGTCGATCGAACGGTCGCCGGACTGGCGATGGCTTACGCGCCGGTGGTCGGCGGCGTGCTCGGAGCGGCTGCGGGAGCGGTCGGTGCGGGGCTGGGGTGGTGGACCTCCAGCCCAATCGTGGCGGCAGCCGCCGGGGTCGCAACGCTCGCGGCGCTGACTCGCGGACTACACCTCGACGGACTCGCCGACACCGCCGACGGCCTGGGCTCGGCCAAGCCCGCGCCGGACGCGCTGCGCATTATGAAGGCCTCGGACATCGGCCCGTTCGGCGTCATCACGCTGGTCCTGGCGCTCCTCGGGCAGGTGCTGCTACTCGCGGCCGCGTGGGGGCGGCACGGCGCGTGGTACGGGGCGTGCGCGATCGCAGTGGCCTGCGTCGCAGGCCGCCTCGCCGTGACCTGGGCCTGCCGTCCCGGCGTGCCCTCAGCCCGGCCCGACGGCCTCGGGGCGTGGGTCGCGGGGAGCGTGTCACGGGTAGCGATCGGCGTGGCGTCGATCGGCGCGCTGGTCACAGCGGGTGTCGCAGGGGTCTGCGTGAGCCAGGGGGCACGCTGGCTGCTGTGGTCGGCGGCGGTCGTGCTGGGCGTCGGCGTGTCGGCGGTGTTGCTGCGCCACACGATCCGCCGGTTCGGCGGCATCACCGGCGATGTGTTGGGAGCACTTGTGGAGGTCGGGTTCACTGCCGCGCTGGTGATTCTCGCTGGACGCTAGCGGCGCTTCGGGCGACCGGGTTCGGGTGCGGGTCCGTTGGGGGTGGAGTTCGCGGGGGGATGGAGTTTGCTGGGAGGTGGAGTTTGCGGGCCGGGTTGCGGTTGGGGTGT
>NZ_JAAFYZ010000275.1 GCF_018274385.1 Catenulispora pinistramenti
CCGCCGCCTACCTGCATGTCCGCCGCGCGCGGACTTTACCCCCGGACACCGGTGCTGTACCCCCCGGGCTGACGACGCGACCGAGGGGAACGGACCGCACCACCCCACAAACCGCCGCCGCTGAGACTCACCCAGCCACCCGAGGGAACCGCGCTAGTTTCCCTGAGGTTGCCGAGGCCCGCCGGAGGCCCGGCCCTTCATCACAGCTCTTGACCTTGACCTTGACCTTCAGCTCTTGATCTTGCCTGTGCCGTTGATCTTGCTCTTGATCTGGCCTGTGTCCTTGCTCTGACTTGCTGGAGTTGAAGAGGCCTGAGGTGGGGCGGGGTTGTGAACACGGAAACCGGCAGCCGACAAACACACCCACCACCCCGAACCCCGAACCAGCACAACTATGACCGAAGGCGTAAAAAGCATTTAAGGCCCAAAAGCTAACTGCAACCCGGGCCGCAAACCCCAGCCCCCCAGAAGACCCGCACCCCGAATCACCCGCAACTGTCATCACCGTCGCCGCTGCCCCCCCGGCAACAGCCGACCGCCAGCCTCAGAACGCGAACACATCCCCCGTCGTCCTAACCAGCACCCCGCTGTTCGAGTACTGGTGGCTCCAAGCGACCTTCGCACCCTCCCAAGTCCCGGCCGCCTGCACAGCCACCGGCGCCACGAACGACGGTGCCATCCAGGTCGGGTGGACGGCCAGCGCGTCGAAGTCGCCGTTGACCTCGGCCAGCTCCGCGCAGGCCGAGGTGGGGTCCTTCACGCCGCCGACTCCGTGGATCACCGGGGCTGCGCTGCCGGAGGTGGTGGAGGTGCACAGCAGGTAGCCGGTGTGGGTCTGGCCGGTCGTGGTGTCCACGCGCTTCAGGTGTAGGCCGCCGAGCAGGTGGATGGCGAAGCCGCCCGGGTTCAGCGTGCCGGGCGCGGGGGCTGGGGTCATCGGCGCCGGGATCATCTGCGAGGGAGCCATCGGCGCCGGGATCATCGGGGAGGGGATCATCGGGACCGAGATCGGGGACGTGGACACGGTCGTGGCGGCCTGCGCGGCGGCCGTCCCGGCGACGAGTGCGGCCCCGGCCAGGAGCGTGGTGACGGCGACGGCGACAGTGACAGTCGCGGCGGCGGCGGCGGCGGTGGCAGTAGCGGCAGCGGCATTGGTTGTAGCAGCGGCGAGTCGGCGCATCGTGGGTTCCTTCGAGGCAGGTGCCGTCGGCCGTGGCTCGGCCGACGTGGAGCACTGCCCAGCGTGCCTCGCGTGGTGCCCGCAAAAGGGGAAGACCCGCCGGAATCACTCCCAGCGGGTCTTCGGGGGAAATCGGGTCAGATCACTCGGCGGGTGATCAGGGCCCGCTTCACCTCGGCGATGGCCTGGGTGATCTGGATTCCGCGGGGGCAGGCCTCGGTGCAGTTGAAGGTGGTGCGGCAGCGCCAGACGCCTTCGCGGTCGTTCAGGATCTCCAGTCGCTCGTTGGCCCCGTCGTCGCGGGAGTCGAAGATGAAGCGGTGGGCGTTGACGATCGCCGCCGGGCCGAAGTACTGGCCGTCGGCCCAGAACACCGGGCAGGAGGTGGTGCAGGCCGCGCACAGGATGCACTTGGTGGTGTCGTCGAAGCGGTCGCGGTCCTTTTGGGACTGGATGCGCTCGCGGGTGGGTTCGTTGCCGTGGGCTATGAGGAAGGGCTTGACGTCGCGGTAGGCCTGGAAGAAGGGCTCCATGTCGACCACGAGGTCCTTCAGGACCGGCAGGCCCTGGATCGGTTCGACGGTGATCGGCTTGGTCGGGTTCAGGTCCTTCACCAGGGCCTTGCACGCCAGCCGGTTCTTGCCGTTGATCCGCATCGCGTCCGAGCCGCAGACGCCGTGGGCGCAGGAGCGGCGGAAGGTCAGGGAGCCGTCCTGTTCCCACTTGATTTTGTGGAGTGAGTCCAGGATGCGGGCCGTCGGGTCGGCGGTGACCTGGTAGTCCACCCAGTGCGGGGCGGCGTCGACCTCGGGGTTGTAGCGCCGGATGCGGACCGTGATGGTCATCATCTCGATGCCGGCCTTGCCGGAGGCCGACGTCTCTACGTGCTCTTGCACGGTGGCGGTGCTCATCAGTACTTACGCTCCGTCGGCTGGTAGCGGGTCACGATGACGGGCTTGTAGTCCAGGCGGATCTTGTATCCGCCCTCGCCGTCCTTCTCCCGGTAGGCCATCGTGTGCTTCTGCCAGTTCACGTCGTCCCGCGTCGGGTAGTCCTCGCGGGCCTGGGCGCCGCGGGACTCGGTGCGGTTGCGGGCGCCGAGGACCAGGATCTCGGCCAGGTCCAGCAGGAAGCCCAGCTCCACGGCCTCCAGCAGGTCGGTGTTGAAGCGCCGGCCCTTGTCCTGGACCGCGACGTCGCGGTAGCGGCGTTGCAGTTCCTTGACGTCCTTCTCGGCCTGGGCCAGTGTCTCGTCGTTGCGGTACACGCCGGCGTTGGAGTCCATCGTGGCCTGCAGTTCCGAGCGGATCTGCGCCACCCGCTCGTGGCCGGTGGAGTTGCGCAGCCCCTCCACCATCGACACCACGGCCTGCTCCGGCTCGGCCGGCAGCGGCTTGAGCTCGGCGCCGACGGTGTACTCGGCGGCGTTGATGCCGGCCCGGCGGCCGAAGACGTTGATGTCCAGCAGCGAGTTGGTGCCCAGCCGGTTGGAGCCGTGGACCGACACGCAGGCCACCTCGCCGGCCGCGTACATGCCCTTGACGACGGTGTCGTTGTCGGCCAGCACCTCGCCGAGGACGTTGGTCGGCACGCCGCCCATCGCGTAGTGCGCGGTCGGGTACACCGGGACCAGCTCCGTGGTCGGCTCCACGCCGAGGTAGGTGCGGGCGAACTCGGTGATGTCCGGCAGCTTCTCCTCGATCTGCGCGGCCGGCAAGTGCGTCAGGTCCAGGTAGACGTAGTCCTTGTTGGGACCCGCGCCGCGGCCGTCGCGGACCTCCAGGACCATGGAGCGCGCGACGATGTCCCGCGGTGCCAGGTCCTTGATGGTCGGGGCGTAGCGCTCCATGAACCGCTCGCCGTCGGCGTTGCGCAGGATGCCGCCCTCGCCGCGGGCGCCCTCGGTGAGCAGGATGCCCAGGCCGGCCAGGCCGGTCGGGTGGAACTGGTAGAACTCCATGTCCTCCAGCGGCAGCCCGCGGCGCCACGTGATGCCCATGCCGTCGCCGGTCAGGGTGTGGGCGTTCGAGGTGGTCTTGAAGACCTTGCCGAAGCCGCCGGTGGCCAGGATCACGGCCTTGCCGCGGAAGATGTGGATCTCGCCGGTGGCCAGTTCCAGCGCCACCACGCCGGCGGCGTACTTGGTGCCGTCCGCCTCTTCGTGCAGCAGCAGGTCCAGGACGTAGAACTCGTTGTAGAACTCGACTTCCTGCTTGACGCAGTTCTGATACAGCGTCTGCAGGATCATGTGCCCGGTGCGGTCGGCGGCGAAGCAGGACCGGTGCACCGGCGCCTTGCCGTGCTCCTTGGTGTGGCCGCCGAAGCGCCGCTGGTCGATCTTGCCCTCGGGGGTCCGGGAGAAGGGCAGGCCCATCTTCTCCAGGTCCAGGACGGCGTCGATGGCCTCCTTGCACATGATCTCGGCGGCGTCCTGGTCGACCAGGTAGTCGCCGCCCTTCACCGTGTCATAGGTGTGCCATTCCCAGTTGTCGTCCTCGACGTTGGCCAGCGCGGCGCACATGCCGCCCTGCGCCGCGCCGGTGTGCGAGCGCGTCGGGTACAGCTTCGTCAGCACCGCCGTGCGGCTGCGCTTGGAGGACTCCAGCGCCGCGCGCATGCCCGCGCCGCCGGCGCCGACGATGATGGTGTCGTAAGTGTGGATCTGGGGTGCCATGCGCTCGCCTAGCCCTTGATACTCGGGTCGAACGTGAAGATGACCAGGGTGCCGAGCGCGACCGTCAGCACGGCGGCCGTGTACAGCAGGCCCTTGAGGATCGCCCGGGTGCGGTCCTTGTCGGCGTAGTCGTTGATGACGGTGCGCATGCCGTTGGTGCCGTGGATCATCGCCAGCCACAGCTGCATCAGGTCCCAGAACTGCCACCACGGGGAGGCCCAGCGGCCGGCCACGAAGGCGAAGCCGATCTTCTCCACGCCGCCGTCGGTGACCATCATGATGAACAGGTGGCCCAGGACCAGGAAGACCAGCAGGACCCCGGAGGCCCGCATGAACAGCCAGGAGTAGAGCTCGAAGTTGCCCCGGGTGACCTTGCCCGGGCCCTTGCGGCTGCGGTAGCGCTGGGAGCGGCCGGGGTTGCCGGTCCGCGGCGGTTCCAAAGAGACGTGCGTGCTCATCAGCCGGTCACCACCCGAACCACTCGTGGAAGGTGTGCTGCATCATCGGCTCCAGGAAGCCGAGCATCAGCACCGCCCACAGACCGACGACCACCCAGAGCAGCTGGCGCTGGTACTTCGGGCCCTTGCTCCAGAAGTCGATCGCGATGATCCGCAGACCGTTGAAAGCGTGGAACATGACGGCGCCGACCAGGCCCACCTCGAGGAGGTTCACCACCGGGTTCTTGTACGTGCCGATGACCTGGTTGTACGTGTGCGGACTGACGCGGACCAGCGCCGTGTCGAGCACGTGTGCGAACAGGAAGAAGAACAGGAGGACGCCGGTGACGCGTTGCGCGACCCAGCTCCACATGCCTTCCCGGCCGCGGTAGAGGGTGCCTTTAGCACCCTGAGCTCCGCTTGCCATGCCCAGCCTCTCAGGTGAAGTTGCTGACGAGACGGCTACCGTTACCGTGCGCAGCAGTCATGGAGTGCGGACAGGCTTCGATGCCAGCGGTCATGCTAACGATCATCAAGTGGACAAAACGGACTCGCAAGCCGAGTGTGACCAACCCCTCAGGGCCTGGACTCCATTAGAGGAGGGTTAGGCCTTGTGAGGGATTTGCCAACGACTTCGTTGGCTTAAATACGTCGCGAATGGCGCAGGTTGGCCGTGGTAACGGGTACAGGTCCGATGGGTATTGCGAAAACTAGAACACGTTATTACCGTGCCCTTCGACCGGTATCTGACAACCCGTCAGAATCCTCGGCTGGGAGGCGCCCGCATGTCTGTCCCGACCAAGCCCGCGATCCCGGCCGCCCGGGACTTCACCGACCCCGACCTGTACGAGGAGCGGATGCCGTTCGAGGAGTTCGCCGAGTTGCGGCGCACCTCGCGGCTGTGGTGGTGCGCCACCCCGGACTCCCGGCAGCCGTTCGGCGACGACGGGTACTGGGTGGCCTCGCGCCACGCCGACGTCAAGTACGTCTCCACCCACCCGGAGCTGTTCGGCTCCTCGCCGAACACCGCGCTGGTGCGCTTCGGCCCCAACGTGACGCGCGACGACCTCGACATGCAGAAGGTCATCATGCTGAACGCCGACGCCCCGGACCACACCAAGATGCGGAACATCGTGCAGCGCGGGTTCACCCCGCGCTCGATCAACGCGCTGGAGTCGGTGCTGAAGGAGCGCACGCGGCGGATCGTCTCGGAGGCGGTGCAGCGCGGAAGCGGGAACTTCGTCACGGACCTGGCCGGCGAGCTGCCGCTGCAGGCGATCGCCGACCTGATCGGCGTCCCGCAGGAGGACCGCTGGAAGCTGTTCGAGTGGTCGAACACGATGACCGGCTACGACGATCCGGACCTGAACGTCAGCGAGGAGGACGGCAAGAACGCCTCCATCGAACTGCTGGTGTACGCGATGGAGCTGGCGGCGAAGCGGCACGAGCACCCCGAGGACGACATCGTCACCAAGCTCATCCAGGCCGACCGCGGCGACGGCTTCGGCAAGCTGAACGACGACGAGTTCGGCTTCTTCGTGGTGATGCTGGTGGTGGCCGGCAACGAGACCACGCGCAACGCTATTACGCACGGCATGCAGGCCTTCTTCGACAACCCCGCGCAGTGGGAGCTCTATAAGAAGGAGCGGCCCAAGACCGCCGCGGACGAGATCGTCCGCTGGGCGACGCCGATCATCTCCTTCCAGCGCACCGCGCTGGCCGACACCTCGGTCGGCGACGTCGAGGTCGCGGCCGGGCAGCGGGTGGTGATGCTGTACTCGTCCGCGAACTACGACGAGACCGTGATCGGCGACCCGCACACCTTCGACATCTCCCGCGACCCCAACCCGCACCTGGGCTTCGGCGGCGGCGGGCCGCACTACTGTCTGGGCGCCAACCTGGCGAAGATGGAGATCAACCTGATGTTCGAGGCGCTGGCCGAGCTGGCGCCCGGGCTGGGGTCGGACGGCCCGGCCCGGCGGCTGCGGTCGGCCTGGATCAACGGGATCAAGTCTTTGCCGGTGCGGTACGCCTGAGGCCCGCACCGACGCCCTGGACCGCTTGATCTGCCGGTCGGGTATTCGAGGATCTGTCGAACAGCTTGCAGCCTCCTTCCGTTCCTGGCAGGCTGCGCGTCTGAATAAAGGCCTACGGATACAGGGGACGGGGATGGCCGATCACATAAAGATCGATACCCACATGCTCGCCGATATGGGGACAGCGCTGGGGAAACTGCGCGACGACTTCAACAACGCGAGCAACATCGTCGACGGCGTCGGCGGTGACATGGGCTCCGGCGACGTGGCGGACGCCCTGCACGACTTCGCGTCGGACTGGTCGAAGAAGAAGGCCAACGTCGTCGGCGAGCTGGACAAGCTGTCGAAGGGCGCCACGGGGGCGGCGCAGGCCTGGGACGGCACCGACGCCAAGCTGGCCGACGTCATCACCAAGGCGATGTCCAGCGGGGGTGGCAAGGGATGAGCGGCCACGACTGGCAGACCTTCGACTGGCAGGGCGCCCGCTACAACCAGGGCGACCTGATCCCCGGCGACCCCACGCAGGTGGCGAGCCTGGGCCGGCAGCTGCGCCAGGCCGCCGACATGATCACGCAGCAGGTGAACAACCTGCGCGGCCTGATCGACGGCCACGGCTTCGACTCCGACTCCGGGCGGGCCTTCCAGGAACAGATCGGCGACGCCGCCGACAACCTGTCGAAGGTCTACAACCGTTATGACGAGGCGGCCAAGGCGCTGGGCACCACGGTCCGCGCCTCCAGCGCCAAGAGCGACATGAACTGGGGCAGCGGCACCGAGTGGGCCTCCACTTTGGAGCTGGCCCAGGTGAAGGTCGTGGACGCGCTGAACCGCGGCAAGACCGCGGACTCGGAGTCCAGCAACGCCCAGAAGCAGATCACCACCGCGAACCAGGCGGCAGCGGCGAACCCGCACCCGGCGCCGGCGGGCCAGCCGGACCCGGCGATGACCAAGCTGACCGGCCAGAAGCAGCAGGCGGACTCCGACGTGTCGCAGGCCGGGCGCGACATCGACTCCGCGATCAGCCTGCGCGACGCCGAGGGCAAGGCGGTCGCCTCGGCGATCCGCCACGTGATCGACCACGACGGTCTGAAGGACCCCTCGGGCTTCTGGAACTTCGTCGGCGACGTGATCGCCGAGGTCGGGCACATCGCCGGCGCGATCTCCGCGGTGTGCGGCGTGCTGGCCCTGATCTGCTCGTTCATCCCGGGCCTGCAGGCGCTGGGCCTGCTGCTGGGAACGATCTCGCTGATAACCGGCTTGGTGGCACTGGGGTGTGACACCATCTCGGCCTTGGACGGCAAGGGAACCTGGCTGGACGTCGGCATCGACGCCCTGGGCTGCCTGTCCTTCGGCGCCGGCCGGGTGCTGGGCGAAGGCGCCAAGGGCGCCGAGGTGCTGGCCAAGGGGGCCGAGGCCGCCGACACGCTGAAGGACGCCCGCGCCCTGGCCTCGGCCGGCGCCGACTTCTCCGACGCCTGGGACATGTCCTCCTCGCTGCGCGGCGGCATGAAGCTGATGGACGGGATGGACGCGATCAAGGCGGCCAAGAACTTCACCCCGACCGGCCTGGGCGACGTGGCGAAGCTGTGGACCGGCGTCCGGCAGGGCGCCAGCGGTCTGGAGGTCGTCAACGCCCTGAAGGGCGCCGCCGACTCGCCGTTCGCGATGAAGGCCTGGGGCTCGGCCGTGCCGTGGCTGGCCAGCCAGACCATCCCGCTGGGCCTGGGCACCGTCAACCTGGCGAACTCCAGCGGCTGGGGCTGGGACAACAACAACTTCCTGTCGCCGATCACCGGGCAGGCCTGGTTCGACGGTGCCAAGAACCACTCGGCGTGGGGCTCGAACGGGATCCCCGGGCTGAACTGGAGCTGGGAGTCCAACGGCGGCTGGCACGCCGACGCGCTGGCCGACGGCTGAGTCCGCACCGGGAGAACATGGCCGGCCATCGCCGGGGTCCGCGGTAGCAGAGGGACCTGTCGGCGGTGGCCGGCGACCATTCGGTTCAGGCTGTTCCGGGCGGCGAGGATCGACGTATCATCGCCGCGAGGCCGGTCCGACTAGGGAAGATGAGCGAGCAGAGCATGGGCGAGAAGCCGAACCAGCGCCCCAGCCCCGACGAGTACGACGCCATGCTGGCCGAGATCTCCGAGCACCTGGAGGAGGTCGCGGAGCGCGGCGGACCGGTGGGTCCCGGGGGGAACGCGTACCGGCTCTCGGGCGGAGACGGCCCCGGCGGGGCGAGCGGGGGCGCGGTCGCCAGTCACTGGACCCGGGTGGGCCTGCTGCTGCTCGTGGATCTCGCCCTCGCCGCGGTGCTGGGCATCTACGTCAACTTCGTGGTGGCGTTGTTCGTCGGGCTCGTGCTCACCGGCCTGCTGATCTCCTTCGCGACCCAGGGCGGGTACCGCAAGGGCCTCGGGTACGACAAGGCGGCCGACATCCCGCTGGGCGTCGGGGCGATGCTGGCGGTCCTGGCGCTGGCCTATTTCGCGCCGATCTTCTACCTGTCGTCGGCCGGCAAGGAGGGCGTGACCACGGACGTCCTGGTCACCGCGGGCAGCCGTGATTCGGCCTCGTGCCAGGCGGTGCTGCCGAACGGGAAGACCGCCAAGGTCACGTGCCTGAACCCGGGCGACCGGAACCGGCTCTCGCCCGGGCACTACCGCGTGGTCTACGACCCGGACGGCCACACCCGGGCCTGGGCCGGCACGAAGTCCGACCTGCCGGTGGCGCTCGGCGGCGGGCTGGTCGTCGGCGGACTGGTGGTCTGCGGGGTGGGCGCGGGCCTGGGGGTCTGGCGCGCGGCGCGCGGCAAGAACGGCTGGCGGCCCGGCCCCGCAGCGCACTGAGGTACCGATGGGCGCGCCTGAGACGCCCTTGATCTTGTGACATCGGAAAGGAACATTTCGTGACCGAGGACGCCACGGGGGCGGCGCAGCAGCCGGTCCCGCGCGACTACCGGCTGGCGACGCCCGAGGGCTGGAACCGGATCGTCCTGGAGCCGGCGAAGCTGGACGGCCAGATCGACCGCATCGTCTCGCAGGTGACCCGCGGCAAGGACGACGTCCCGCACCTGAAGCAGCAGCTCGCCGAGGCGCTCAAGGCGCAGGCGCTCCAGGCCTGGGGCAACGGCGGGATGGAGCTCTACCTGTCGATGCAGCAGGTCGGGGAGGTCATGCTGTCCGGCTCCCTGCTGACCACGTACGTGCCGCCCAAGGACGGCCCACTGCCGACCCTGGTCGAGCACGGCACCTCGCTGGCCAAGCAGGGCGAGGACGTGTCCATGGTGGACCTGGCCGTCGGTCCGGCGCTGCGGCACCGCTACCGCGAACTGCCCGACCCGGCGAACCAGTACGGCAACTCCCTGCCGATCACGCACCTGGACTACCACCTCGAGGTGCCCAACAGTCAGGCGCAGATCATCCTGTCGTTCAGCACCCCGCTGGAGCCGCTGGCCAACCAGATGGTGACGCTCTTCGACACCATCACCGCGACCATCCAGTGGCTGGTGTGAGCGCGATGACGGAGCTGAACGTCACCGTCGGCGTCCCGGCCGGCGCCATACCCCTGCCGATCAACGAGACCGGCGACATGACGGCGTGGGCGGAGTCGGTGGCCCGCTCCCGGCTGCCGGTGGACGCCCCGCAGGCGCAGCTCGCGGACTTCGCGCGGATGCTTCTGGCGTGCACGGCCGAGTCCCGGGCCCGCGGCCCCAAGATCATGGCCATGGCGTTCTGCCCGGACCCGAGCGCGGGCGAGCTGGCCCGGATCGAGGTCAGCGACATGGCGCCGAGCGCGCAGTGGCCCGACCTGAACCTGAAGCAGCTCGGCGAGTTCTTCGCCGGACCGCTGCACCCGCATGCGCTGCTGCCGCCGGAGACGACGTCGCTGGAACTGCCGGCGGGCCCCGCGGTGCGGGTCCGGCAGCAGTTCCTCACCCAGCTGGACGAGGACCAGGTCGGGCGGGTCATGGAGACGATCGTGTACGCGATCCGGCCGCCGGAGACCTCGGCGGCGGTGGTGCTGACCGTTTCCTGGCAGGCGTTGTACTACGGCCGGGCGCTGACGGAGTTGGCGGAGAAGCTGGCGCAGACGGTGCAGTTGGGCTGAGGGGCTTTCCCGCCCGCTGATTCTTTCGCCTCCGGTCCGGGCCGGTCCGATGGTGGCTTCTGCCCGCAGCGCATACCCTGCGGGCAGAAGGCCACGGATCCGACGCGTCACCAACCGGGGCACCTCCTGCCGCGAGCCCGTCGCCGTGCCGCCGTCGCCGGAAGGAGCCCGAAGGTGTCATCGCTGAGCGAGTCCGGCCTGCCGCTGGAGCCTGTGTACGGACCGGCCGCGCTGGCCGGCTGGGACCCGGCGGCCAAGCTGGGGGAACCGGGCGCGTTCCCGTTCACCCGCGGCGTGTACCCGACCATGTACACCGGCCGGCCGTGGACCATGCGCCAGTACGCCGGCTTCGGCACCGCCGCCGAGTCCAACCGGCGCTACCACCAGCTGATCGACGCCGGCACCATGGGCCTGTCGGTGGCCTTCGACCTGCCCACGCAGATGGGCTACGACTCCGACGAGCCGATCGCGGCCGGCGAGGTGGGCAAGGTCGGCGTGGCCGTCGACTCGGTCGAGGACATGCGGGTGCTGTTCGAGGGGATCCCGCTGGGCGAGGTGTCGACGTCGATGACGATCAACGCCCCGGGCTCGGTCCTGCTGCTGATGTACCAGCTGGTCGGCGAGGAACAGGGCGTCCCGGCGAACCGGCTGACCGGCACCATCCAGAACGACATCTTGAAGGAGTACATCGCGCGCGGGACGTACATCTTCCCGCCGAAGCCCTCGCTGCGCCTGGTGTCGAACGTCTTCCAGTACTGCCACCGCGAGATCCCCAAGTGGAACACCATCTCCATCAGCGGCTACCACATGGCCGAGGCCGGAGCCACGCCCGCGCAGGAGATCGCCTTCACCCTCGCCAACGGCATCGAATACGTCCGCGCCGCCGTCGCTTCCGGCCTCGAAGTCGACGACTTCGCCCCGCGCCTGTCGTTCTTCTTCGTCGCCCGCACCACCCTCCTGGAGGAGATCGCGAAGTTCCGCGCGGCCCGCCGCATCTGGGCCCGCGTGATGCGCGACGAATTCGGCGCCCGGAACCCCAAATCGCAGATGCTCCGCTTCCACACCCAGACCGCCGGCGTCCAGCTCACCGCCCAACAGCCGGAGGTCAACCTGGTCCGCGTGGCCCTGCAAGGCCTCGGCGCGGTCCTCGGCGGCACCCAGTCGCTGCACACCAACTCCTTCGACGAGGCCATCGCCCTCCCGACCGAGAAGGCAGCCCGCCTGGCCCTGCGCACGCAACAGGTGATCGCCTACGAATCCGACGTCACCAGAACCGTCGACCCCCTGGCCGGCAGCTACGCGATCGAGAGCATGACCGACGACCTCGAAACCGCCGCGCTGGAACTGATGGCCCGCGTCGAGGACTACGGCGGCGCGGTCGCGGGGATCGAGGCCGGGTTCCAGAAGCGCGAGATCGAGCAGTCGGCGTACCAGATCACGCAGGAGATCGACGGCGGCCGACGCACGGTGGTCGGCGTCAACAAGTACACGATCGACATCGAAGAGCCCTACGAACCGCTGCGCGTGGACCCCGCGATCGAAGCACAGCAAGCGGAGCGCCTGGCGCGGCTGCGCGCTTCGCGGGACGCGGCGCCGGTGACGAAGGCGCTGGACGCGATGCGGCGCGCGGCGGAGACGGACACGGAGAACGTGCTGTACCCGATGCGGGAGGCGCTGGCCGCCCGGGCTACGGGCGGCGAGGTGAGCCGTGCGCTGCGGGAGGTTTGGGGGACCTATGTGCCGGCGGATGCTTTCTGAGCGCTTCGCGTGAAGGTCCCGGTCGATGACCGGGACCTTCACTCTTGGGCGCGGGCAACCCCCGCCCGCGATCCTGTGCTCTAGGTAGGGCGGAAGGGGGTCGCGATGCGACGAGGGGCGATCGCGGGGG
>NZ_JAAFYZ010000276.1 GCF_018274385.1 Catenulispora pinistramenti
CCGCCAACCCCGCCGCGCCGCCGACCGTCACCCCGAGCTGCCCGGCCAACTGCCAGGCCAGCACCCGCGGTGTCAGCCCGCGCGCCGAGACCCACGCGAACCGCTCGTCATCGGCGGCCTGCGCCAGCACCGCCAGCTCCGAGGCCGCCCACGCCAGCGTGAACGTCTTTCCCGCGCCTCGGGGCCCGGTCACCAGCAGCAGGCTCGGCGTGACCGCTTCCGCGGCCCGCGCTCCGGCCCCGGTCTCGGCGCCAGAGGCCCCAGAGCCGCCAGAGCCACCACGGGCGCCGGAGTCGGCGTCGGCTCGCGCCGGCCCCGTCAGCCACCCCATCACCGCCCGGCACACGGCGCCCCGTCCGGCCGGCAGCACCGAGCTGGGTGCGGCCGGCCCGCCCACCGAGGCCACGGCTAGACGTCGATCCTGGATCGGTCCAGGACCGCCGCGGAGCTGATGATGAACTCCCGGCGGGGTGCCACGTCGTTGCCCATCAGCAGATCGAAGGCCTTGTCCGCGGACTCCCCGTCGGCCACCGTGATGCGCCTGAGCGTCCGGTGGCGGGGGTCCATGGTGGTCTCCGCCAGCTGGTCGGCGTCCATCTCGCCGAGGCCCTTGTAACGCTGGATCGGCTCCTTGATCCGCTTGCCCTTCTTCATCAGCTCGGCGACCGTGCGGCGCATCTCGTTGTCCGAGTAGGTGTAGATGTACTCGTTCTTCGCGCGGCCCGCGCCGATCACCTCGATCCGGTGCAGGGGCGGGACGGCCGCGTAGACGCGTCCGGCCTCCAGCATCGGCCGCATGTAGCGGTGGAACAGGGTGAGCAGCAGGCAGCGGATGTGCGAGCCGTCGACGTCGGCGTCGGCCATCAGGATCACCTTGCCGTAGCGCGCCTGGTCCAGGTCGAACGAGCGGCCGCTGCCGGCCCCGACGACCTGGATGATGGCCGCGCACTCGGCGTTCTTCAGCATGTCGGCGATCGAGGACTTCTGGACGTTCAGGATCTTGCCGCGGATCGGCAGCAGCGCCTGGAACTCCGAGTTGCGGGCGGCCTTGGCCGAGCCCATCGCCGAGTCCCCCTCGATGATGAACATCTCGGAGCGGTCGACGTCGTCGGAGCGGCAGTCGGCCAGCTTGGCCGGCAGCGCCGAGGTCTCCAGCGCGTTCTTGCGGCGCTGCGCCTCCTTGTGCTGGCGGGCGGTGATGCGGGTGCGGGCGGCGTTGGCGATCTTCTCCAGGACGCCGCGCGCCATCGGCTTGTCGCCGCGCTTGGCCGAGGTCAGGAACTCCTTGAACGCGTTGTCCACGACCCGCGTCACGATCCGGTTCGCCGCCGGGGTGCCCAGGACCTCCTTGGTCTGGCCCTCGAACTGCGGCTCGGCCAGCCGGACGGTGACCACCGCGGTGAGGCCCTCGAAGACGTCCTCGCGGATCACGTCGTCGTCGTTGACCCTCAGCAGCTTGGTGGCCCGCAGCTGCTCGTTCGCCGCCTTCAGCAGCCCCTTGCCGAAGCCGACCAGGTGGGTGCCGCCCTTGGGGGTGGCGATGATGTTCACGAACGAGCGGATCGCGGTGTCGTAGTCGGTGCCCCAGCGCAGCGCCACGTCGACGGTCAGCTCGCGCTCGATGTCGGCGGGGGTCATGTGCCCCTGCTCGTCGAGCACCGGCACGGTCTCGGTGAACTTGCCGGAGCCGGTGAACCGCAGGGTGTCGGTGATCGGCCGGTCCGGGGCCAGGAACTCCACGAACTCCGAGATGCCGCCGGCGTAGGAGAAGACCTCCTCGTTGTGCCCGCCGTCCCGCTCGTCGACGACCTTGATCGTCAGCCCCGGCACCAGGAACGCGGTCTGCCGGGCCCGGGCGTGCAGCTCCTCCAGGACGAACTCGGCGTCCTTGAGGAAGATCTGGCGGTCCGGCCAGAACCGGGTCCGGGTGCCCGTGGGGGAGGCACCCTTGGCCCGGGAGACCTTGCCGACCTTGCGGAGCCCGGACTCGGCCTTGAACTTGCTGTCCGGGCCGTCGCCGGCGAACACCCCGGGGATGCCGCGCTGGAAGGAGATCGCGTGCACGCTCCCGGAGCGGTCGACCTCCATGTCCACGCGCGAGCTCAACGCGTTCACCACCGAGGCGCCGACGCCGTGCAGACCGCCGGAGGCGGCGTAGGAGCCGCCGCCGAACTTGCCGCCGGCGTGCAGCATCGTCATCACGACCTCGACGCCGGACAGCCCGGTCTTGGGCTCCACGTCGACCGGGATACCCCGGCCGGTGTCCTTGACCTCGGCCGACCCGTCCTTGTGCAGGATGATCTCGATCTGCTCACCGAACCCGGCCAGCGCCTCGTCCACCGAGTTGTCGATGATCTCCCACAGACAGTGCATGAGACCACGGCCGTCGTTGGAGCCGATGTACATGCCCGGCCGCTTGCGGACCGCGTCCAGTCCCTCGAGGACAAGAAGGTGCCGCGCGGTGTAGGAGCCGTCCTTGTCGGTGGACGGCGCGGACCTGCCCTGCGCACTCACTTGCGGACCTTCCTCTCCCTCGTCGATTCTCTATCGACTCACGTCACTCGAACATAGTTTCGCATCAATGGTAGCGACGGCAGGGCCAGCGTACCGGGACCTTCCCCCCGGCGAGTCCATGTGACCGGGACAACACTCTGATGGGAGAACACTCACCGCGTGTGCCGTCATCGACACCGAACGTTGAGTTTCCTCATGGTTCGTCCCCTTTCCCCGTACGCTCTCAGCGAACGTGACGCTTTCGACGCCGAATCACTAGCGCGGGAACACCGAACGCCTGCTTTGATGTTGTTCCGGGTACCACACAGAAAGCAGGTGCGACGTGACCACTGCAGTCCTGACTCCGACTGAGCCCCTGAAGGCTTCCGACCGCTGCGACCGCTGCGGTGCTGCTGCCTATGTGCGCGTCGTCCTGGGTGGCGGCGAGCTCCTCTTCTGCGCTCACCACGGCAAGAAGTACAGCGAGAGCCTGGCGAAGGTCGCAGTCGAGATACACGACTTCTCCGACAAGCTGATCGAGACCGAGACCAAGACCACCACCGCTACCGCCACAGCTGAGGACGAGCGCTGAGGGTTCAGCGCGGCGATACCCGGCCCTGATTGCGTAGACCTGTAACGGACGATCCGATAACGGCTACTGCGTGTTGCGGAAGGCCCCGGCTCCCGATGGAGCCGGGGCCTTCGCTGTGCGCGTTCGCTTCGCCGGCCGCGTTCGCTTCGCCGGCCGCGGTGGTTCGCTGTCTGTGAGCTGAGTCACAGGCGCGGCGTCAGCCGAAAAGAGTGCGGCCCCCGTGACGGGGGCCGCACTCTTCGTCGCCGGGACTCCTAATCCAAGTAGTCCCGCAGCACCTGAGACCGCGACGGATGCCGCAACTTCGACATCGTCTTGCTCTCGATCTGCCGGATCCGCTCGCGCGTGACCCCGTAGACCTTGCCGATCTCGTCCAGCGTCTTCGGCTGGCCGTCGGTCAGGCCGAACCGCATGGAGACCACGCCCGCCTCGCGCTCGGACAGCGTGTCCAGCACCGAGTGCAGCTGCTCCTGCAGCAGCGTGAACGACACCGCGTCGGCCGGGACGACCGCCTCGGAGTCCTCGATCAGGTCGCCGAACTCGCTGTCCCCGTCCTCGCCGAGGGGGGTGTGCAGGGAGATCGGCTCCCGGCCGTACTTCTGGACCTCGACGACCTTCTCGGGCGTCATGTCCAGTTCCTTGGCCAGCTCCTCCGGGGTGGGCTCGCGGCCCAGGTCCTGGAGCATCTGGCGCTGGACGCGGGCCAGCTTGTTGATGACCTCGACCATGTGGACCGGGATGCGGATGGTCCGCGCCTGGTCGGCCATGGCGCGGGTGATGGCCTGCCGGATCCACCACGTCGCGTAGGTCGAGAACTTGTAGCCCTTGGTGTAGTCGAACTTCTCCACGGCGCGGATCAGGCCCAGGTTGCCCTCCTGGATCAGGTCCAGGAACAGCATGCCGCGGCCGGTGTAGCGCTTGGCCAGGGAGACCACCAGGCGCAGGTTCGCCTCCAGCAGGTGGTTCTTGGCCCGGCGGCCGTCCTCGGCGATGATGTCCAGCTCGCGCCGGAACTCCGGGGTCAGCGGCTCGCCGTCGTTGAGCTTCTCCTCGGCGAACAGGCCGGCCTCGATGCGCTTGGCGAGCTCCACTTCCTGCTCGGCGTTGAGCAGCGGGACCTTGCCGATCTGCTTGAGGTAGTCCTTCACCGGGTCCGCGGTGGCACCGGCGGAGGCGACCTGCTGGGCCGGGGCGTCGTCCTCGTCGTCCGACAGGACGAAGCCCTCTTCCTTGGGCGTCGTCCCCTCGGTCTCGGTCGTCTCCTCGCCTTCCTCGCCGTCGGTGGCGACCTCCATGTCGGGGCCGTCCTCCTCGAGCTCCAGCTCCAAGTCGACGTCTTCCTCGATTTCGGCGTCCTCGCCGTCCTCGCCCTTCTTGCCGGACGCCGCCTTCTTGGCCGGCGCCGCGGTCTTCTTCGCCGCCGCCTTCTTGCCCGGCTCGGCGTCGGCCTCGGCTCCGTCGGCGGCCGAGGCCGCCTTCTTCGCCACGGTCTTCTTGGCCGCGCCCGGCTTGGCCGCCGCGGTCTTCTTCACCCCGGCCTTGCCGGCCTCGGTGTCCGCTTCATCGGAAGCGCCGTTCACGGCTGCGACGGCCGGTGCGGCGGTCTTGGCGGCGGCCTTCTTGACCGTCGTCGCCTTGGCCGCGGTGGCCGTTGTCGTCTTCTTGGCCGCGGTCTTGCTCGCCGCGGCGACGCGCTTGCGCGGCACCCCGGCACTCTGGGCGGCGTTGACCGTCAGGTCGACGCCCTCCTCGTGCAGCACGGTGGTCAGGGCGCGCATGACGCTCTTAGCCTTGGCCATCGGGATGTCCGCCTCTTCAAAGGCTTGCCGCACCTCGTCTGCGGCGATGTGTCCCTGCGCCCTGCCCCGCTCGATGAGCGCCACGAGGTGGGCGGACTCGGCGATCTCGGCGGGCAGTGGACGGGAAGTGCTGGCCGACACGAAAACCCTCTCGCTACTGGATGGCAACCACCCGCTTCCGACGTGAGCCGGGATACGGTCCGCAAGTCCTTGCGGGCCGTCTTGCTCTGTGCCGGGTTCGTGTGGAAGATTCCGATCGCGCCGCGGCTCCAACCGGTCGCACCCGGTCGTTCCGCATTGCACGCGACATAGCATTGTGGCACGCCGATGTATTCCCCCGGCACCGGATACCCGGGATCGGTGGGCACCGCCTTCCTGCACGCCCTTCGGCGCCCCCCGAGGCGGCGGTGCCCCGCACCACCGATCAGGCCCGCCGGTCACCGACCGGGGCGGGCCGATCACCGATCGTTCACTGTCCCCGCTGGCCGGGCAGCCCGTAAGCCGGGACCGGCTCCTCCAGCTGTGCGGCGAGCATGGCACGCATCACACTGGCCGCGGCCGCGCCGTCGCCGGCCGCCACCTCGTCGGCCAGCCGCTGGTGCGCCGCCGCGCCGCCGTCGTTCATCGGCCCGCAGGACCGGCGCCGCATACCCGCGCTCTCGGCCGCCCCGGTGACCACCCGCGCCAGGTGCTCCACCATCCGGTTCGGGCACTCGGCGACCAGCAGCGCGTGGAACTCGCCGTCGGCCTTGGCGTAGCCGGGCTGGTCGCCGTTGGCGGCGGCCTGCTTGAGCAGCACGGCCAGCTCCGAGAGCCGGGCCGCGGCACCGTCGGACAGCCGGCCGGCGGCCAGCTGCGCGGCCAACGGCTCGAAGGCACAGCGCAGTTCGGCCAGCTCGCGGCACTGGTCCAGGCCCGCGACGCCGGCCGCCCGCCACTCGATGACGTCCGGGTCCAGCAGGTTCCACTCCGGCACCGGACGGATGCGGGTCCCGACGTTCGGCCGCGCGGTCACCATGCCCTTGGCCTCCAGGACCCGCAGCGACTCCCGGACCACGGTGCGCGAGACCTCGAAGCGGCGGCCGATCTCCTCGGGCACCAGCGGCCGGTCCGCGCCCAGCTCGCCGGCCACGATCATCCGGCCGAGCTGCTGGACCAGCTGGCCGTGCAGGCCGCGGGCCTGGGTGCCGGCGCGCAGGGACAGGTAGGAGTCGGCCATGGTGCCGCCGGCCGCGGCGGCCAGGGTGTTGGCGACGGGCGAGGGCGAAGCGGGAAGGGAGTCGACGGGCGCGATGGTCCCGGTCATGTGTGTAGGAATGCTCATGTTGTTGTCGTCGGCCGCACCGGGGGCGGACTTGAGGATTCTTAGCCGATAGTCGGGCCGATGTCACCCGTCGGAATGATCACCCGCAGGTCGGGGCGTCGCCCTCCGGAGCGGATCAGGACGTTTCCTCATAGCGGCCCGGCCAGGGCGTCGAGTATGCGGATGTTGAGTCTTCCAATGGCCGGGGCGGCTATTTTCGTCAACTTGACGATAAGGGGTGCGGGGGGCTACCGTCGCAGCGTCTTGAAAAGGCGTTCGACGCACTGGTCCGGCGCACTGGTCCGGCGCACTGGTCCGGCGCACTGGTCCGACGCACCAGGTCGATTCACTAGGGGGAGAGAGATGGCGGACATCACCAAGCGGCTGTTCCTGAGCCACTTCCGGGGCAGCCCGACGAACCACGTGGTGCACCTGCGGCGCGGCCAGGTCGCGCACGAGGGCACCGGCCAGGCCTTCTGGTTCCGGCCGCTGACCGCGGTGCTGGCCGAGGTGCCGGTGGACGACCGCGAGCTGCCGATGCTGTTCCACGCCCGCACCAAGGACTTCCAGGACGTCACGGTGCAGGCCTCGATGACCTTCCGCTTCGTCGACCCGGCCCTGGCCACCCGGCGCCTGGACTTCGCGGTGGACCCGGTGTCCGGCCAGTGGCGCACCACCCCGCTGGAGCAGGTGGCGATGCTGCTCACCGAACTGGCCCAGCAGCACGCGCTGACCCTGATCGCCACCCTGGAGCTGGCCGACACGCTGGCCTCGGGCACCGCGGCGGTCCAGGAGCGGGTGACCGGCGGGCTGGCCGCCGACCAGCGCCTGGCCGAGACCGGGATCGGGGTGATCGGCGTCCGGGTGGTCGCGGTGAAGCCGGAGGCCGACGTGGAGCGCGCGCTGCGCACCCCGACCAGGGAGCTGATCCAGCAGGAGGCGGACCGGGCCGGCTTCGAGCGGCGGGCGCTGGCGGTCGAGCGGGAGCGCGCGATCACCGAGAACGAGCTGCAGAGCAAGATCGAGTTGGCGACGCGGGAAGAGCAGCTGGTCGCGCAGGAGGGCACGAACGCGCGGCGGCGGGCCACCGAGCAGGCGGCCGCGGCGCGGATCGCCGCCGAGGGCGACTCGGACCGGGCCCGGATCGCGGCCGAGGGCGAGGCCGAGCGGGCCCGGATCAGCATGGCGGCCAACGCCGAGCGGGCGCGGATCGTCGCTCAGGCGGACGCGGACGCGCTGCGGACCCGATCCTCGGCGAACGTCGAGGATCTGCGGGCGGTGGGGGCCGCGCAGAACGAGAACGAGGCGGTGAAGCTGGCCGCTTACGCGGGGCTGGACCGGAGCGTGCTGTTCACGCTGGCGCTGCGCGAGTTCGCGGGACAGCTGCCGGAGATCGGGACGGTGAACCTGACGCCGGATGTGGTGACCGGGCTGCTGACGAAGTTGGCGGGTGGTTCGGCGGCTGGCGATTCGGGGTCGAGTGGCTCTGCGGCTCGTGGCTCTGCGGCTCGTGGTTCCGCGGCCGGCGGGTCCGTCCAGAGTCGGGAGTCCTGAGCGATGTCCGTGGCGCCTCGGGTGGTCGTCGTGCACCGGCACAGCGAGCGGGACGAGCTCGTGGCCGAGCAGGGAACGTGGGGGCAAGCCGAGTTCGTCCAGAAGCGGCGCGGGATCTCGCTGTCGTCGGTGAAGAAGCGGCACGACATGCTGAGCGGCGCGGTGCAGGCGGTCTCCACGGGGATCCCCAGGGAGTGGCGCCGGGGCACCGTCGAGCGCGCCGACCTCCCGCGCTTCCTGTTCGAGCCGGAGGACGTCGTGGTGGTGGTCGGCCAGGACGGGCTGGTGGCCAACACCGCGAAGTACCTGGACGGCCAGCCGGTGATCGGCATCGACCCCGATCCGGGGCGCAACATGGGGGTCCTGGTCCGCCACTCCCCCAATGACTTCGAGTCCTTGCTCGCGCGAGTCGGCGCGGGCAGGGCCCGGTTCGAGGCCCGGACCATGGTCTCGGCGGCCACCGACGACGGCGAGTCGTTGCTGGCGCTGAACGAGGTCTACCTCGGGCACTCCGAGCACCAGTCCGCGCGCTACCTGTTGAGCACTCCCGAGGGCGAGCAGGAGCACCACTCGTCGTCGGGGCTGCTCGTCGGGTCCGGCACCGGCGCCACCGGCTGGATGCTGTCGATCGCCCGGCAGCGGGCGCGGCAGGTCACGTTGCCGGGGCCGACCGACCCGGAGTTGGGGTGGTTCGTGCGGGAGGCGTGGCCGGGGCCGACCACCGGTGCCGACCTGACCGAGGGGCTGCTTCCGGACGGAACGGAGCTGACGGTCCGCATCGAGGGCGAGTCGCTGGTGGTGTTCGGCGACGGGATCGAGGCCGACCGGCTGGCGCTGGGGTGGGGGCAGACGGTGCGTATCCGGGCCGCTGAGCGGCATCTGCGGCTGGTGGTGTAGCGGCAGGTGAGCAGCGTCTACGGGGGCACCAGGGGACGCCGGGGGCGGTCTCAGCGCACGACGCTGTAGTCCAACACCAGGTGCCCGGTCGGCGACGCGACACTGCGCACCAGCTCGAACGACGTCGGAGGCAGGCCGTCGAGAAGCCGGCGGCCCTGGCCCGCGGTCTTGGGCGCCACCACTAGTTTGAGTTCGTCGACGACCCCCGCGGCGAGCAACGCCTGCGCGACGCTGATGCTCGCGTGGACGCCGATGTCGCCGCCGGGCCGCTGCTGGAGATCGCGGGCGAAGCCGACCAGATCGCCCTCGATCACCGTGGCGTTGACCCAGTCCTGATCGAGCGGCGTCGAGGTCGCGACGTACTTCCGGACCCCGTTGATGAAGCCGGCGAACGGCTCTATGTCAGCGTCGGGCCAGAACGGCGCCCACTCGGCGAAGCTGCGGCGGCCGAGGATGACCGCGTCCTGGGACTGGATGACGGTGCTCAGATTGGCGTCCAGGACGTCGTCCCAGCCGAAGAAGCGGTCGGGGTCCTCGGCCACGCCGTCGAGCGACAGCAACTCGTACACGACGATCTTCCGCATGCTCTCTCCCTGGTCGGCAGACCTTCCACTGGCCTCGATGCTCCCAGGTTCCACGGCCGTCCGCCCGACTTCCACGGCTGCGGGCCCACCTCTACAGCCGCCCGCCCGACGTCTACAGCCGCCCGCCCACTTCTACGGCCGCCCGCCGACCTTCCGGATCACCCGGGCCGCTAACCGGCACCCGGCCGCCAGCGCCTCCTCGGGGTCCTCATCCCGCATCCACGCCGCCAGATACCCGGCGGCGAACGCGTCCCCCGCCCCCGTCGTGTCGATCAGCTCTCCCGGCCCGAGCCGTTCGGCCGGGACGCGGATCGTCCGGTCGAGCAGGGAGTCGTGCCGCACCACCCCGTCCGCGCCCAGCTTGACCACCACCTGGTCGCACAGCTCCGTCAGGGCCCTGGTGGCGGCGACCGGGTCGTCGTCGATGCCGGTCAGGACCGCCGCCTCGTCGCGGTTGGCGATCAGCATGAAGGGATCGCCGATCCAGTCCAGGAAGCAGTCCGGACCCACCGCGGCCAGCGGGCCGGCCGAGGCGACGTCCACCGACGTCGTCATCCCGCGCCGCCGCGCCAGGTCCAGGGCCGCCACGCCGGCCGCGCGGGTGGCCGGGTTGAGGATCGTGTAGCCGGACAGGTGCAGGTGGCGGCCGGGGACGAACTCGTCCTTGGGGAGGTCCATCGGGGTCAGCGCGCTGTTGGCACCGGGGTCCGGGACCATCGTGCGCTCGCCGGTCGGATCGACCAGGACCACCACGGTGCCGGTGGGCCGGGACGGGTCCACCTTCAGCGCCGTGCGGACGCCGACCGCGCGCAGCAGTTCGGCCGCCTCCCGGCCCGGCAGGTCGTCACCGACGCAGCCCACGAACAACGCCTCGTTACCGGTGGCGGCCAGCCAGGCGGCGGTGTTGGCGGCCGACCCGCCGCCGCGCATGGTGATCCGGCCGGGGCTGTCGGAGGCCGCGACCAGCTGGCCCTCCAACCGGGCCAGGACGTCCACCATCAGGTCGCCGATCACCAGGATCGGCGCCGCCGCATCGGCCGGGAACAACGGCAGGACCATCGGCGGCGCGGCTACTGACTCGGGGCGGCGGCGATGATCTCCGCGGCGATCCGGGTGGCCAGCTCGGCGTTCCGCTTGACCAGGAGCACGTTGGCGCGCAGCGACTCGCCGTCGGTCTCGCTGTGGAAGAACTCCAGCAGGAACGGGGTGACGTCCTTGCCCGAGACCCCGCCGTTCTCCGCGGCGGCCAGCGCATCCGTGAGGATCCGGTCGTGCAGCATCGGATCGATCTGGTCCTCGACCGGGATCGGATTCGCGATCAGCACCCCGCTGGACACCGCCGGCCACGCCAGCTGCCAGTGCTGCAACACCGCGTCGGCCAGCTCCTCGGCGAAGTCGAAGCTCCACTCCAGCGGGTAGCCGCTGTCGGTGAGGTAGAAGCCGGGGAACTGGTTCGTGCGGTAGCCGTAGACCGGGACGTTCAGCGTCTCCAGCCGCTCCAGGGTCGCCGGGACATCCAGGATCGACTTCACTCCCGCGCACACCACGGCCATCGGGATCCGGGACAGCGCGGTCAGGTCCGCGGACTCGTCCCACGTGTCACGCGCCTGCCGGTGCACACCCCCCAGACCCCCGGTGGCGAACACGTCGATGTCTGCCTGCGCCGCCAGCGACGCGGTGGCCGCCACAGTGGTCGCCCCATGCAGCCCCTTGGCAGCCGCCACGCCGAGATCCCGCACGCCGAGCTTGACCACCGCATCGGACTCGGCGATCAGCCGCAGCTCCTCCTCGAACAGACCGATGCAGGGCTTGCCGTCGATCATCGCAATGGTGGCCGGCACGCCACCGTGATCCCGCACCGTCTGCTCGATCTCCCGAGCCACCCGCAGATTGTCCGGACGCGGCAGCCCATGGCTGATGATCGTGGACTCCAGCGCCACCACCGGCGTGTCCGATTCCAACGCGTCGATCACCTCGGGGTGGATCCGAAGCCCCTCGCCGTCCCCTGTCACGACGGTTGATGACACAGCCTGCCTCCTACCAGCCCGACGACATAAAGCCGATGGGCATAAAAGCGGTCCCGGTTACGCTGATGCGAACACTACTGAAGATCGTAGAGGGAGCCGGAGGCGGGTTGTGAGCGGCGAGGGCATTGGTGGGATTCCTGGCGGGGCCAATGGCGGCGTCACCGTGGTCGAGAACAAGGAGCGCGGGCGGTACGAGGCGCGGGTGAATGGGGCACTGGCGGGCGTCCTCGCGTATTCGGTGCAGGACGGGGTGGCCGTCATGCCGCACACGATGGTGGAGCCACAGTTTGAGGGCCGCGGCCTTGGCGCGCTGATGGCGGAGACGGCGCTGGATGATGCTCGGGCGCGGGGGTTGAAGGTGGCGCCGCGGTGTTGGTTTGTTGCGGCTTTTATAGAGAAGAATCCTGAGTATCAGGATTTGGTGGCTTTGTAGGGGTTGGCGGCTCGTAGGATTTGATGGCTTCGCAGGGTCGATGGGCCTTGGGCCCGGGGCGGGGAGTTTTCGAGGCGAGGGTTTTTCGAGCCGGGTTGCGGTTTGGTTGTGGGTTTCAAAGCTTTTTACGCCTTCGGTCATAGTTGAGCCGGTTCGGGGTTCGGGGTGGTGGGTGTGTTTGTCGGCTGCCGGTTTTCGCGTTCACAATCCCGCCGCACCTCAGGCCTCTTCAACACCGGCAAGTCAGAGCAAGGGGTACAAGCAAGATCAACGGCACAGGCCAGATCAAGAGCAAGATCAAGAGCCACAAACAAGATCAAGATCAAGAGCTGTGATGAAGAGCCGGGCCTCCGGCGGGCCTCGGCAACCTCAGGGAAACTAGCGCGGTTCCCTCGGGTGGTCGGGTCAGTCTCAGCGGTGGCGGTTTGTGAGGTGGTGCGGTCCGTTCCCCTCGGTCGCGTCGTCAGCCCGGGGGGTACAGCACCGGTGTCCGGGGGTAAAGTCCGCGCGCGGCGGACATGCAGGTAGGCGGCGGTTTCGTACGGCGCGAACTTGACCCCCGGCCACCGGCACTGTAGG
>NZ_JAAFYZ010000277.1 GCF_018274385.1 Catenulispora pinistramenti
ACCGAACCACTGGGCTTTGCCATTCTTCCGGCTGGTTTTCGGTTCGTTCCCCTCGGTCGCGTCGGCAGGGCTTCGCCTACAGTGCCGGTGGCCGGGGGTCAAGTTCGCGCCATACGAAACCGCCGCCCACCTGCATGACCGCAAGCGCGCGGACTTTACCCCCGGACACCGGTGCTGTACCCCCCGGGCTGACGACGCGACCGTGGGGAACGGACCGTAGCCACCTCAGGGACCGCAGCCGCTGAGACCGACCCAGCCACCCGAGGGAACCGCGCTAGTTTCCCTGAGGTTGCCGAGGCCCGCCGGAGGCCCGGCCCTTCATCACAGCCCTTGACCTTGACCTTCAGCTCTTGATCTTCAGCTCTTGATCTTGCCTGTGCTGTTGATCTTGCTCTTGATCTGGCCTGTGCCCTTGCCCGGACTTGCCGGTGTTGAAGAGGCCTGAGGTGGGGCGGGGTTGTGAACGCGTAAACCGGCAGCCGACAAACACACCCACCGCCCCGAACCCCGAACCGGCACAACTATGACCGAAGGCCGTAAAAATCGCCTTTCAACCCACAGTCCAACCGCAACCCGGCCCACAAACACCAGCCCCCAGCAGACTCAACCCGCCGACGGATCCCGCCCGGCGACCGGCACGTCGCGAACCACGTCGCGAACTCCCAAGCAAAGCGCGACCTCCCAAGAAAAGCGCGAACTCCCAAGCAAACGTCGCCCAACACGGCACTAGCCACCTGCGCCCTACCTCACCGGATGCACCACAGCCGCGGCGCCGCCGCCCCGCCGCGCCGGTTCGGCCGCGGCCTCGACCGCGCCGTTCGGCAGGAACTCCAGCCCGGTCGCGGCACCGATCTCCGGTGTCGGCGTCCCCGAGGGCGGCGCGAGCGTGAAGGTCTCACCCAGCGCCTCCAGTCCCGGGATCTCCGGCAGGTTCAGGAACGCCGGCTCGGCCTGCGTCGTGCCGGCGTTGCGCTGGGAGGCCCGGGGCGCGGCGATCGCCTGCTCCAGGTTCATCCCCAGATCCAGCCGGTTGACCAGGATCTGCAACACCGTGGTGATGATGGTCGCCCCGCCCGGGGAGCCGACCGCGATGAACGGCCTGCCGTCCTTCAGGACGATGGTCGGCGACATCGCCGAGCGCGGCCGCTTGAAGGCGGCCGGCAGGTTCGGGTCCGGCACGCCCGGATACAGCGGCGAGAAGTCGAAGTCGGTCATCTCGTTGTTCAGCAGGAAGCCCCGGCCCGGCACGGTCATCGCCGAGCCGCCGGTCTGTTCGATGGTCAGGGTGTAGGACACCACGTTGCCCCACTTGTCCGAGGTCACCAGGTGGGTCGTCGACATGCCCTCGGTGTCGGTGTACGAGGTCCCGGTCGGCGCCGTGGACGGACACTGCGTGCCCCCGCCCGGTTCGAACGGGTTCCCCGGCGCGACCGGGGAGGCCAGAGTGCTGGTCGGGCTGATCAGACAGGCCCGGTCCTTGCCGTACTGCGCCGAGGTCAGCTGCCTGGTCGGGACGTCGCTGAAGTTCGCGTCCCCGACCCAGCGGTTCCGGTCCGCGAAGGCGATCTTCGAGGCCTCGTCATACAGGTGCAGCGCCTGCACCTGGTTGGTCGGGGTGACGTCGAAGTTCGACAGGATGTTGAGGGCCTCGCCGACCGTGGTGCCGCCGGAGGAGGGCGGGGCGATCGAGTAGACGTCCAGGCCCTTGTAGTTCACGTGGGTCGGGGCCTGCACCGGCGCGCTGTACCCGGCGATGTCGGTCGCGGTGATCTTGCCGGGCCGGAAGTCCATGGTCGGGTTCGGGATCGTCGGCGGGTGCTGCGCGGTGTTCGCGACCTCCTTGCCCAACTCGCCGCCGTAGAACAAGCCCGGACCGTACTTGGCGAGCAGCTTGTAGGTGTTCGCCAGGTCCGGGTTCTTGAACACCGAGCCCACCGGCGGCGGCGCGCCGCCGGGCAGGAACAGCTTCGCGGTCGGGGCGATCTGCGAGAACCGGGCCTGGTTCATCGCGGTGAAGGAGTTGAACGTGGGGTCGACGACGAAGCCCTTCGAGGCGATGTCGATGCCGCCTTGCAAGGCCTGCTTCAGCGAGATGGTGCCCCAGTCCTGCAGCGCGGTCGTCCAGGTCTTCAGGCTGCCCGGGACGCCGACCGACAGGCCGGAGTTGACCGCGTCGTTGAAGGACAGCGGCTGGCCGGTGGCCGGGTCGATGAACCAGTTCGTGTTCATCGCCGCGGGTCCGGACTCGCGGCCGTCGATGGTGGAGACCTTGTGGGTGCGGGCGTTGTAATACACGAGGAAACCGCCGCCGCCGATCCCGGCCGAGTACGGCTCCACGACGCCCAGCGCGGCCGCTGTGGCCACCGCCGCGTCCACGGCGTTGCCGCCGTGCTTGAGCACGTCCAGGCCGGCCTGGGTGGCGTACGGGCTCACGCTGGCGACCGCGCCGCCGTACCCGGTGGCCACCGGGTTGCGCGGGGGTTGGGCGCCGCCGGGCCCGGCCGGGCCGGGGGCGGCGCGCGCCGCGGTCAGGGTGCCGGTCAGGGCGGCCGCCGTGACCAGGGCGGCGACCGTGGTGGAGCGTCTGCGTCTCGAGATGGTCATCTGGTGCCTCCGCGTGATCTTCTCCGGTGCTTCCCAGCTGGGCTGTCCACTTTGGCAGAGGGCTTATTTTCTGGGAAGGTCCGATGGAATATGCTCAGGCCCCCCACGGCTGTTACCGGGGGTGGTCAGACCGTCATCGACCGGGGGTTTCATGTCGAGCGACGGGCATCGGTTTCGTTCGATTTCGTCGCCTTGAGGGGGCACGCGTGTCGAAGCGGGGATGGCTGCTGTTCGCGGCCATGTCAGTGATCTGGGGTATCCCGTACCTGCTGATCAAGATCGCGCTGGAGGGCATGCCGGCGCCGTTCATCGTGTTCGCCCGCACCGCGATCGGCGCCGCGGTGCTGCTGCCGGTGGCGATGCGCCGCGGCGTGGTCGGCCCGGCCCTGAAGCAGTGGCGCTACATCGCGGCCTTCGCGGCCCTGGAGATCGCCGGGCCCTGGCTGCTGCTCGGCGACGCCGAACAGCACATGACCTCCTCGCTGGCCGGGCTGCTGATCGCGGCCGTGCCGTTCTTCGTGGCGCTGATCATGTGGCGCCTCGGCGACCGCTCGGCGGTGTCCGGCACCCGGCTGGCCGGCCTGTTCATCGGGCTGGCCGGGGTGGTCGCGATCGTCGGCCTGAACATCGGCCAGGTCCAGGTGGCACGCATGCTGGAGGTGATCGCCGTGGCCGTCGGCTACGCCATCGCCCCGATCATCGCCGACCGCAAGCTGGCCGGCGTCCCCAGCCTGGCCATCATCGCGATCTCCCTGACCGGCGTCGCGCTCCTCTACGTCCCCTTCGCCGCCTTCAGCCACCCCACGCACATGCCGAAGTCCAACGCCCTGGCCGCGGTCATCGCCCTCGGCCTGATCTGCACCGCCTCGGCGTTCCTGCTCTTCTTCGACCTGATCGCCGAGGTCGGCCCGGCCAAGTCCTCGATGATCACCTTCGTCAACCCGGCCGTCGCCGTGGCCGGCGGCGTGCTGTTCCTCGGGGAGTCCATCAAGGCCGGCGTGATCGTCGGCTTCCCGCTGGTGATGGTCGGGCTGGTGCTTTCCACGCTGCGCAAGGAGGGGGCGGCCGCCGAGGACTCGGCAGCCGCCGTGGCTACCGCGGCTATCGCCGACGGACCGCCGCAGCCGGTGGTCGAGCCCTCCGACTGCGGCCCGGAGGCGGCGGCTATCGCCTGAGTGCGGTCAGTCCGTCACCCGGCGGACATGGTCACTCCGCGACCCGGTACACCTTGTGCTGAGCCGCCTGCGCCCGCGGCCGCACGATCATCAAGTCCACGTTCACATGCGCCGGCCGCGTCACCGACCACGCGATGCAGTCCGCCACGTCCTCAGCGAGCAGCGGCCCCGGCACGCCGGCGTAGACCGAGGCGGCCTTGTCCGCGTCGCCGCCGAAGCGCTTGACGGAGAACTCGTCGGTCATCACCATGCCCGGGGCGATCTCGATGACGCGGACCGGCTGGTCGAAGAGCTCCAGGCGCAGGGTCGCGGTCATGGCGTGCATCGCGTGCTTGGACGCGGCGTAGCCGGCGCCGTTCTCGTACGCGATGTGGCCGGCGGTCGAGGTGAGCATCACCACGGTGCCCTCGCCGGAGGCGATCAGCTTCGGCAGCAGCGCCTGGGTGAAGTTCAGCGCGCCCAGCACGTTGGTCTCGAACATCGAGCGCCAGTCGCCGGGGTCCGCCCCGGCCACCGGATCGGCGCCGATCGCCCCGCCGGCGTTGTTGACCAGCACGTCACAGGACTCCAGGCCGGCGGCGAACGCCTTGATCGCCTCGGCGTCGGTCACGTCCAGGGCCACGGCCTGCGCAGAGGCCCCGCTCTGCGTCGACTCGATCTCCGCGGCCAGCGCCTCCAACCGCTCCTTACGCCGTGCGACGAGCACCACGCGGTACCCCTCGGCGGCCAGCCGGCGCGCGGTGGCGGCCCCGATGCCGCTGCTGGCTCCGGTGACGACGGCGGTCTTGGTCATGGTGCGTCCTTATCGGTCGGTCAGAGAAGTTTCCAGGTGCGAGTCTGGTTCCGGGTGCAAAGTCTGTCAGTGCCATCGCAGACAATGATCGGATGCAGATCGCCGCGACCTACGACCCCGAGGGTTTCAGGGATCGAGGCTTCGTTCAAGCGATCACCCCCGACGCGGACCCGGCCGGAGCGGCGCGCGCCGTCGCCGACCTGGAAGCCGAGATCGGCGCCCTGGAATCCGCGTCCCGGCCCGAGGATCCGGAGCACCCGCGCTGGGTCTGGCCGGCCACCGCCGACCTGGCTCCGGCCCTGCTCCGGCGGGGCGTCCGCATCGACCGCTGCCACGACCTGGCCCTCACCGAGGCCCTGCTGCTCGCCTACGAGGGCCACTGCGGCCAGCCCCGCTCGCTCGGCGCCGCCTGGGCCCGGCTGCACGGCCTGCCGGTCCCCGAAGACCGCTCCGAGGGCACCATGGCCGCCCCGGCCGACAACCCGACCACCCAGCCCGCGCTGTTCGAGCCGGACCGCTCCGGGCTGGCCGCCGACGTCGACCCGCTGCGCGCGGTGCGCGAGGTCTACGCCGACCAACTCCGCCGCATCGCCGCCACCGCGAACCCCGGCGCGTTCCGGCTGCTGGTGGCCGCCGAATCCGCCGCGTCGCTGGCCGCCGCCGAGATGGCGCACCACGGCCTGCCCTGGCGCGCCGACGTACACAGCCGCATCCTGGAGGAGCATCTGGGCCCGCGCCCCCTGGACGGCTCACCGCCGCGCGCGATGACCGCCGCCGCGGCCCGACTCGCCGCGGCGCTCGGTGTCCGGGCCCTGAATCCGGACTCCGCTCCGCAGGTGACCAAGGCCTTCTCCGACGCCGGCGTGAAACTGCCCTCGCTGCGCCGCTGGGAGCTCAAGGACATCGACCATCCGGCGATCCCGTTGCTGCTGAAGTACAAAGAGCTCTCGCGCCTGTACTCGTTCAACGGCTGGGCCTGGCGCGACACCTGGGTCGTGGACGGCCGGTTCCGCGCCGAGTACTCCGTCGGCGGCGTCGTCACCGGACGCTGGGCGGCCCGCGGCGGCGGCGCGCTGCAGATCGACCGCCGGCTGCGCAAAGCGGTCGTCGCCGACCCCGGCTGGGTGTTCGTCTCCGCCGACGCCGCACAGCTGGAGCCCCGCATCCTGGCCGCGGTGTCGCAGGACCTGGGCATGGCCGAGGCGACGCAGAGCGATGATATGTACTCCGCCCTGGCCGGCGTCTTCGAGGGCTCCCGGGACCAGGCCAAACTCGGCTTGCTGGGCGCCATGTACGGCCAGACCGGCGGAAGCGCCGCCGCCCCGCTGGCCCTGATGCGCCGCCGCTTCCCGAAGGCCACCGCACTGCTGGACGAAGCCGCCCGCGAAGGCGAGCGCGGCCGCCTGGTCCGCTCCCACCTCGGCCGCACCTGCCCGCCGCCCTCGCAGCGCTGGCAGGACACGGTCGCCGGGGACGCCGAGGCCGACGCCGCCGACGACAGCAACCGCCGCTCGGGCCAGGTGGCCCGGGCCCGGGGCCGCTTCACCCGCAACTTCGTCATCCAGGCCACCGCCGCGGAGTGGGCCGAGGTGCTGCTGGCCCTGCTGCGCCAGCGGCTGCGCACCCTGGACGGCCCGCAGCTGGTCTTCTTCCAGCACGACGAGGTCATGGTGCACGCTCCCGACGAGCACGCCCCGGCCGTCGCTGAGATGATCACCGAGTGCGCCACCGCCGCCGGCCGGCTGGTCTTCGGTCCCTCTCCGGTGCGATTTCCCATGAGCGTTCACTCGGTGGAGTGTTACGGGGACGCCAAATAGTGCACACGCGGTGACAGAGCCGGTGCTCAGCGTGCATCCTTCGAGGAGTGGATACCAATGTGGAAGTCGAAGAGGTAGTCCTGCTCGCCGAGGACGGAACGCCGATCGGCACCGCCCCCAAGGCCGCGGTGCACACCGACCACACGCCGCTGCACCTGGCGTTCTCCTGCTACGTCTTCGACGACCAGCACCGGCTGCTGGTGACCCGGCGCGCCGCGACCAAGCGCACCTGGCCGGACGTGTGGACCAACTCCGCCTGCGGGCACCCCGGTCCCGGCGAGCAGATCGAGGACGCCGTCCGGCGCAGACTGGCCAGTGAACTCGGGTTGAATATTTCACTCGTCACTCCGGTCCTGCCAGACTTCCGTTACCGGGCGGTAATGCCCAACGGCATCGTCGAGAACGAGATCTGCCCGGTCTTCCAGGCCACTGTGGCGCCGGGAATTACGCCGTCGCCAGACCCCGACGAAGTAGGCGAATACCGCTGGATTCCCTGGGCTGAATTCTCCTCTCAAGTGCTTTCCGGTGCCTTCGAAGTCTCGCCGTGGTGCCGCCTGCAGGTCCAGGAACTGGCCGAACTCGATTCCGGCAGGTGGCGACCCTGATCACGTCGCGGTGATCATGTGATCACACAGGGGCTTGTTCGACACCTGTGATGTCGGGCATCATTGCGCGGTGCCCGAAGCCTATTCGTGGTCATGGGATATGCGTGGCGTGACCCATCTGCCGGATCCCCGCCGGATACCGGCCGACTCGCCATGAGCGCCCAAGACTTCAAACCCGTGATGCACCCGGCTGGTTTCGACGAGCCGCTGGCGCGGATCCTCGGCGAGGTCCGCACCGGCCACTGGTTCTCGATGGCCGAACTGCTGGCCGCCTCCAGCGGTGACAGCAAGCTGCGCTGCACCCGGATCGCGCTGCTGGCCCAGGTCGCCGCCGGATCCAACGCCGCCGACGAATGGGTCGCCGAGCGTCCCGGCCACCCCGACGCGGTGGCGATGGCCGCCCGGGTGGCGGTCGAGCGGGCCTGCAAAGCCGCCGCCAACGGCGTGCCGCAGGCCCGCAACCTGGGCCAGCGGGCCGGCGAGCTGTGCGCCGAAGCCGCCGCCCTGGCCCCCGGCGACCCCGTGCCCTATCTGGGCCGGCTCGCGCTGGCCGCCGGCTTCCACGAACACATCGAAGGCCCGGCCTCCTGCCCCGTACCAGGGCCCTGGCACGCCTTCCGGGACCTGTGGCGCATCGACCCGGCCAACCGCGAGGGCTGCCACCGGATGCTCGGCGCGGTCGGCGGCAGCACCGGCCCGAGCCCGGCCGCCGCGCAGCTGTTCGCCTCCAGCATCGTCAGCAGCGTGGGACTGAGCGGGCGCTCGCCGCTGCAACTGCTGCCGCTGTACGCGCTGGTCATCGCCTACGAATACCGCAAGAACCAGCGCGACGGCCTGGCCCACCTGCTGTGGAGCACCGACGCCGCGCGCACCGAGATGGCCCGCGGATGGAACTGGTTCAACGCCTCCACCCAGGAGGACTGGCTGGTCGTGGACCTGTCCCACCTGGCACACGCGCTGGTCGTCGGCGGCCGCTCGGACCTGGCCGCGGACGTGTTCGACGCCCTGGGCCCCTACGGCTCGAACCGGCCGTGGACCATGATTTCGGCGACGGGGGACGCCGTCGAGGAGTTCGTCCGGGCCCGGACCACCGCGCTGTCGGCAGCGGCGCGGCGGTCCGACCCGCGCGGGCGGCAGCGCGCCGGACCCTAGCGCCGCGTGCTCGCCGACCGGTAGGACCGCAGAGGACGGATTCCGCTTTCGAAATCCGAATCCGGACTCGCGCCGACCGAACAGCAGGATCAGCGGTATCAGCGGTATCAGCGGTATCGCGGGGAGCTCATTCGCACCATCGCCAGACGTACCACCTTCCCCTATAGGTCTCGAAGGCACCATGGAACGAGGGCAAGTCGATGACTGAAAGCTCAGTAACCTCAGCGATTCCCGCCCCGAACGAGGCGGATTCCGCCGACGCCGCACAGCTGCGCGCGATCGGCTACGAACCTGTTCTGTCCCGCAAGATGTCCGGCTTCGGCAACTTCGCGATCAGCTTCTCCATCATCTCCATCCTGTCCGGCTGCATGACCCTGTTCGGCTTCGGCATGGCCACCGGCGGCCCGGCCGTCATGGTCTGGGGCTGGATCGGGGTCACCATCGCGGTCCTGCTCATCGGGCTGAGCCTGGCCGAGGTCACCAGCGTCTACCCGACCTCCGGCGCGCTGTTCTTCATGGCACACCGGCTCGGCGGCAAGGGCTGGGGCTGGATCACCGGCTGGCTGAACATGCTGGGCCTGTTCGGCGTCATAGCCGGCATCGACTACGGCGCGGCGGAGTTCATCGGCGCCTTCACCGGCATGGCGTTCGGCTGGACCCCGGACAAGTACGGGCTGGTCGCCATCTTCGCCGGGGTGCTGCTGCTGCACGGCATCCTGAACACCTTCGGCGTGCGGGTGCTGGACCTGTTCAACCGGGTCAGCGTCTGGTGGCACCTGCTGGGCGTGGCGTTCATCGTGGCCGTGCTGTTCCTGGTCCCGTCCCACCACCAGAGCGCCAGCTTCGTGTTCACCCACTACGCCAACACCACCGGCTTCAAGAGCGCGATCTACGTCAGCGCCATCGGCCTGCTGCTCACCGGCTACACCCTGACCGGCTACGACGCCTCGGCGCACATGTCCGAGGAGACCTCCCAGGCCTCGACGCTGGCCCCGAAGGGCATCGTCCGGTCCATCTGGGTCTCCGGCATCGCCGGCCTGGTCCTGATCGTCGCCTTCCTGTTCGCCATCCAGGGCGGCAGCGGCCAGTACAACACCGAGTCCGCCGGCTCCGGCTACGGCGGTGCGGTCACGGCGCCGTCGATCATCATGCTCGACGCCCTGGGCCAGCACTGGGCCGAGGTGCTGACGCTGGTCATCATCGTCGCCCAGCTGTGCTGCGGCCTGGCCGCCATCGGCTCGGCGGCCCGCATGGTCTTCGCCTTCTCCCGCGACGGCGCCCTGCCCGGCTCCCCGACCTGGCGCAAGGTCAACCGCTCGGCGGTCCCGACCAACGCCATGTGGCTGGTGGTCGTGGTGGCGTTCCTGCTGGCCCTGCCCTCGCTGTGGACCATCCAGGCCTACGGCGCGGTGACCGCCATCGCCTCGATCGGCCTGGCCCCGGCCTACGTCATCCCCGGCTTCCTGCGAGCCCGACAGGGCAAGAACTTCAAGCCCGGCGCCTGGAGCCTGGGCAAGTGGGGTCCGCTGGTCGGGTACACCGCCTCGGTCTGGGTGGTGATCGAGGTCGTGCTGTTCTGCCTGCCGCAGGCCTCCCCGGTCACCACGCTCTCGTTCAACTACGCGCCGATCGCGCTGGCCGTGGCGATGCTGCTGTCCGGGGTGTGGTGGCTGGTGCGCGGGCGGGCCAGCTACGCTCCGCCGGCCGGCGCGGTCGAGTCCGAGCAGTTCGCGGATCTGGATGTCATCTGAGTTCTGAGTTCTGAGTTCTGAGTTCTGAGCTCTGAGTTCTTAGTTCCGAGTTCTGATAAGGCACTATTCGGCGCGCCCCGGCTATCCGGGGCGCGCTTGCTTCCTCTATCGGGACGTCTTCTCCCACGGCTTTTTCTATCGGGGCGTTGGCAACCGGTCTAGGAAGACTTTGAACGCCGTCGGATCGACCTTCATCGTCCCGGAGTACGGGTAACTCATTTCCCTGACAACAACTAGCGATACCACCACCAACGCGGCCAGCGTCATCACCATCACAGTGTGCGCGAACGAACTCGACAGACCGAACAGGAAAGTGAAGGCGATCGTCACCAACGCGCTGCCGATCAGGATCGCCCACAACAGCGGCGGCAAAGACTCCTCAGTCTGGTTCAATCGCTGTCTTCGCTGCTCGGCCAACGATTCGACATGTGTCAACACATGGTCATAGAGCACCTGCTGGGAGATGTCGGCCGGATGGAACGCGAAGACGCTGTCCCGGATCTGGTAGACCAGCTCCGTCGCCGTAGGACTGGTCTCGTGCTTGGCCAACAGCGGCCACTCCTGGTCGATGACGGTATGCGCGTAGTCGAGCGTCTCGTGCTCCAACTGCGAACCCAGCGGCAACGGCATCTGCCGCGAGATCCAGTAGATCCCGGCGAGCTCGTTCGCCTCCTTGAACGTGGTCTGGTGCGCCGTGTCGTTGTTCGTCCACAGCGCCACCACCACGAACGCCAACGGCACCGCGAAGACCACGGACACGGTGGCGAAGATGAACCCCGCGACGTCATTGTGCGGCTCACGGCGATGGTGCGGGATGAAGCGCTGGAACAGGCGCAGGGTGATGAAGGTCAGGATGAGGACGGCGACGATGGTGCCGTAGTCCTTGGCGGTCATGGCGACCTCCCGGTGCTGTGCTGTGCTGTGGTGCGCGGTGTGGCGCTGTGCTGTGGTGGTGGTGCTGTGTAGAGGCGGGCAGCGCGGCCTAGTGGTGTGATGCTGCGCTTGTGCCTTGCCTTGCCTTGCCTTGCCTTGGTGCGGTGCAGCCCTGCAGCCCTGCTGCGCTGCGTGCTGCTGTGAGGTATGGCGTTGCGCGGCTGGTTGGTGCGCCGCGCGGCCCGGCGGGCGAGTGCTCGCGGAGCCGCAGCGGCGCGGTTCCCCGCCTCAGTTAGTCCGCCGAGTGATCATCTCGGCAATGGCCCGCAAATCATGCATCGCGGTCAACTCCACCCTCGACGCCCGCCCCAAATGCGCATGCGCCTTCGTAATCCTCGCCGTGGCCTCTGTCGCCGCCCAGGCCCTCCCGCCCGCGCGCTCCACAGCATCGGTGGCATGCCGCAGCTCATGCTCGGTGAAGTCCCGTCCCAGCGCGTAGAGCCGCGCCAACTCCCCAGCCGCCGCCGACCGACCCGACAGTGCCGCGACCACCGGCAGCGACTTCTTGCGCGCGGTCAGATCCGCCCCCACCGGTTTGCCCGTGACCGCCGGATCGCCCCAGATGCCGAGCAGGTCGTCGGTGAGCTGGAACGCCATCCCGATCTCCCGCCCGAACAAGTCCAGCGCCGCTACGGCCAGTGGATCGGCCCGCACCGCCAGTGCCCCGAGCGCACACGCGCAGCCCAGCAACGCCCCGGTCTTCTTCCCGGCCATCGTCAGACACTCGTCGAGGGTGACGTCGTCGCGGTGCTCGAACGAGCAGTCCTCGTACTGACCGTCGCAGATCTCGATGACGCACTCCGCCAGCCGGCTCGCCGCCGCACCACCGACCAGCCGCAGCGCGAGGGCCAGCATCGCGTCTCCGGCCAGGATCGCGTTCTCGACGCCGAACACGGTCCACGCGGTGGGCCGATGACGCCGGGTCTGGTCGCGGTCGATGACGTCGTCGTGCAGCAACGTGAAGTTGTGCGCCAGCTCCACGGCCGCCGCGGACCGCAGCACCGCCGGGTCGGTCGCCGACCCGCCGACCGCCGCCGCGGCGGCCAGGACCAGGCCCGGCCGCAGCAGCTTGCCGCCGATGCCGCCCAGCGCGGTGCCGTCGGCGTCCTCCCAGCCGAGGTGATACGCAGCGATCGAGCGTAATCGGCCCGGCAGCGTCTCGACGGCCGTACGCAGCACCGGCTCGACGGCGTCGCGCGTCCTGCGTAACGCCGATTCGGCCGCGCCGTGGATACTGGCGCTGGCGCTGGCGCTCGCCGGCCGTTTCGGTGTCGGCGCCGAGGTCGCTGACGTCGCTGACGTCGCTGGTGTCGCTGGTTCGTCCGTCCTCGTGGCGACGCCATCGACCTGGCCGTCGGTCCGCGCGGCCGGCACGACCACGTGACCGACCC
>NZ_JAAFYZ010000278.1 GCF_018274385.1 Catenulispora pinistramenti
GGTCATGGGCGGGCTCCTAGGGATGGTTGGAGAAGAACCGCGTGGGCTTGGTCTGGAGCGCCCTGCTCGACACGGATGACAAGGGCCTGGTCGGCATCGCCGTCTTCGATGAGGAGCGCCGCGCTTTCCAGCGCTGAGGCGGGATCGGCGAGGCAGACGACGGGGCCGGTGAGATTCCAGCGCGCGGCAACATGCCCGGCTACCGCGTTCGGGACCGCTTGGAAGAACAGGAGGGGGCCGAGGACACCATTGGTCGCCACGGTTCGGGCGACGTGGGCGGCGCTCTGCCGGTCGCCTCGGCTGGTGACGATGAGGATCGCGGTCACCGGGGAATCGGTCGCGGCCATAACGGGACGGCGGCTGAGACAGCGGGCGGCGGCCTCGGCCGCGATGGGGCTGAAAGTGGAGAGGATGAAGCCCGCGAGGTTGGGCGGGGTGTGATCGTGAGCTGATTCGGGCCAGCGGGCTTCGGCGAGGATGGTGAGGCCGAGGGCGGCGGCTTGGTCCGGAGTCGCTGCCGTGATGGCGAGTGCCGGGACGGCTACTGCTGGGGCGGATACCACGGTCGCGCTATCGGCCTGCGACTCGGCGGCGGCACTGTCGGCGGCGGCGCTCCTGTCGACCTGCTGCGGCACGGCTGCGGTGATGGCGCGGCCGGGCGCGGCGGTCATTTCAGTCGGCAGGTTCTGCGGTGTCGCCTTCTGCTCAAGCCCGTCGGCATTCGTCTCAGTGGTCTGGCTCATGGCGCACCCACCAGTAATGCCGTGTTCGCGCCGCCGAATGCGACGTTGAGCGTCAGTGCGTAGCCGAGCTCCGCGGCGGCCGGTTCCAGGACCAGCGCCAGTGCGCAGTCGTCGTCCGGCCCGAGGTAGCCCGCGTTGAGTGGCAGGCGTCCGGCGCGCAGGGCCGCGACCGTGAGGATGAGTTCCAGGAGGGCGCCGGCTTCGAGGGCCTGGCCGTGGATCGATTTGGTGGAGCTCACCGGGATCTTCGGGGCCGCGTCGCCGAGCGCGGCACGCAGGCCAGCGGCTTCGGCCGTGTCGCTCTGCTTGGTGCCGGAGCCGTGGGCGTTGATGTAGCCGATGTCGGTGGGCTGGACGGTGCCGCGATGGAGTGCGTCGGTGATGGCGCGGGCCAGGCCGAGGCCGTCGGGGCGGGGCTTGCAGACGTGGTAGGCGTCGCCGCTGCGTCCCCAGCCGGCCAGTCGGGCCAGGGGCTCGGCGTCGGTGGCCGCCTCCAGGACGATCGCGCCTACCGCGTCGCCGAGCAGGAGGCCGCCGCGTCCGGCGCTGAAGGGCCGGACTCGGCCGTCCGGGGTCAGGGCACGTCCCGCGTCGAACAGTGCGTACTGGTCGGCGTCCACGAGGTAGCCCGCCGCGATGACGACGCGCTCGGCACGGCCGTGGGCGATGAGTGCCGCGGCGTCGGCGACCGCGGTGCTGGCCGCGACGCAGGCGGAGGTGTAGGCGCGGGCGCCGGCGAAGCCACACGTTGCCGCGATTCCCGCCGCGAACGCGTCGGCGCCGAGGGCGGGGTCGCCGTGGATGGCGAGGAACAGGTGGCAGTCGGCGCGGGCCTGGCGGGTGAGCCCCGCTTCGTCGCAGGCTTCGTTGATGGTGCGAATCAGCTCACGCACAAGCTCGGGCGAACCGGGGGCGGTGGCCGCTGCCTTCGCGCGGCGGCCGGCCACGTCGAAGCGTTCGACCGGTGCGAAGCCGGAGTCGCCGGCGAAGGCCGCGCCGGCCAGTGCGTCGATGCCCGGGCCGAACGCGCTGAACACCGCCATGCCGCGGATCACGACCTCCGTCGCCCCACGCCGCACACGAGAGGTGGGCTGAGCCTGGCCCGCGTCCCCACTCACCCCGCGCCTCCGAACCCGAGCTCCCCCAGCACCTCCACCACCGAGCCGACCGTCGTCATCCGCGCCAGCGCCTCGTCGTCGGCGTCGAACGGGCGGCCGTAGCGTTGTTCGATCTGGTGGATCAGCCAGGCCAGTTCCAGGGAGTCCACCGATTCGGGGACTTCCTCGGGCCGGCGCTCGCCGTAGGTCGCCAGCATCGCCAGCACCTCGCCGCGGGCCTGGCCGGCCTCGCCGACCTCACCGGCCTCGCGGGCTTCGCCGACCTCGCGGGCTTCGCTGTTGCCCACAGCTCAGGCCGACGCAGCGGGAGCGGCGAGCCGGGTGGCGACCGCGGCGCAGAACTCGTCGATGGTCAGCGCCGCCAGCTCGTCCAGCTCGTCGTCGCTGAAACGGACGGCGAAGCGCTCTTCGACGCGGACGCCCAGCTCGGCCAGGGCCAGCGATTCCAGGTCGGCGCCGGCCGGGCCGAGCTGGGTCTCGCCGTCGAAGTCGGCGGTGTCGTAGTTCATCTCCGCCAGCGCCTGGAGGGCGAACGCCTTGATCTCGTCGTGCGACGTCATGGGCTTCTCTGTTCCTTCCGATTGAAGATGCTCAGCGCGCGCCGGAGAGCACGCTCTGGTCGCGCACGAGCTTGCCGGTGGCGGTCCGCGGCAGCCGTTCCACGACGTGCCACGCCCGCGGCCGCTTGTAGGGCGCCACGCGCTCGGTCAGTCCGGCCTGCACGTCGTCCAGCGACGCGGCCGGAGTGAGGACCACGTACGCCTCGATCGCCTTGCCGTACACCACCACCGCGCCCTCGACGCCGGGCAGGCCGGCCAGAGTGTGTTCGACCTCTGACAGGTCGACCTTGAGGCCGCCGATGGAGACCTGCGAGTCGCGACGGCCGCGCACCCGGACCAGGCCGGTGCCGGGTTCGACCGAGCCGGCGTCCTTGGTGTGCAGCCAGCCGTCGGACCAGCGCGCGGGGTCCACGAGGCCGACGTACGGGGAGTTCTCCATCGCGATGTGCAGTTCGCCGTCGTCGTCGCGCATCTGGATGCCGGGGGCCGGCAGGATCGCGGGGCGGTGGGCGCCGAACAGGTCGGTGGCGATGACTCCGAGCTCTGTCATCCCGTACATGTTCCCGAGCCGGATTCCGTACCGGTCGACGAAGGCGTCGTGCACCTGGGCCCGTACCAGCTCGCCGCCGGTCGTCATCCCGGTCAGCTGCGGGAGCCGCGGCGGTTCGGCGACCGCGGCCAGCAGCTCGATGTGGAACGGGACGCCCAACAGCGTGGTCGGTTCCGGTCCGGCGGCGACGGCGGCCAAGATGGCCTCGGCGGTCATCCGGCCCGGCAGTACCAGCCGGGCCCCGGCGTGCAGGCCGTACAGCAGCCCGCCGACGAGCCCGAGCACGTGCACCATCGAGGCCAGGGACACGATCCGCTCGCCGCCGCGCGGGACGCCCTCGCCGATCGCCGTGTACCGGTCGATCTCGGCGATGAGGTCCGAGGCGGTGCGGCCGATCGCCTTGGACGGCCCGGTCGAGCCGGAGCTCAGCTGGACCAGCGCGTGCGACGTCTCAGAGGGCTGACCGCCGGGGTTGGCGACGATCTTCTCCTGGACCTCGTGGAACGCGCGCAGCGCGCCGCCGCTGGTGTGCTCGGCCCGCACCACGTACTGCGGGGCCAGCCGCGCGATCGCCTGCTCCACCTCGAACGCGGTCAGCCGGTGGTCCAGCAGCGCGGCGCGGGCGCCGATCCGCCAGGCGGCCAACAGGTTCGTGATGAAGGCCGTAGACGGCGGCAGGCACAGCGCGACTGAGCCGCCTGCGCGCAGGCCGGCGGCGGTCAGGGCCTGCTGCCGCGCCGCGACCATGCGACGCAGCCCAGCCCGGTCGACCGGCTCGCCGAGAACCAGGCACACCTGATTGTCCGGGCCCGCCAACAACACCTCGTCAACCCATTCCGGGTCCGTGGGAATGTCGATTCCAGCAGCCATTACCCACACCTCCGCCCACGCGAAAAGGACCTACCTGAAAAGTGAGAAACGCCGAGTACCCGTAAGGGTGCGGCACGGACCTGCCGCAGCCGTTCGGTGGCGATCGCAAGCTTTGGCGCAAGCGGACTCCAGCGTCAAGTAGTCCGTCATGGTTGAGTAAAATTCGCAGGTCAGAACTCTGCACTAAAGCGCTTGCGCAGTGAAAATTTTCAGCGTTGACCGTCCGGAGAGCACCCCGCTAACGTCATCGCCGGTCGTACGACTGGTCTTTTCCGCCCGCATTCAATGGAGCACCGGTGAAAGCTGACATGAACCCGGCGGTCGAGCGGTATTACGACACCACACTCGATCTTTACGAAGAACTCTGGGGCGAACACGTCCACCACGGTTTCTGGGACGAGGGCGAACGCCCCGACGCCGAGGGTGCCGACCGGCACACCGCGACCGACCGCCTGGTCCACGAACTCGTCGCCTACGCCGGCGTCCCGGAGCGGGCGCGGGTCCTGGACGTCGGCTGCGGCATCGGCGGCCCGGCGCTGTATCTGGCCGGGACGCTGGGCTGCTCGGTGGTCGGCGTCACGCTGAGCGCACAGCAGGCGGTCCGCGCCACCGAGAAGGCCTGGGATGCCGGGCTGGCCGAGCGGGCCGAGTTCCACCGGCTCGACGCGTTGGCCACGGGCTTTCCCGACGAGTCTTTCGACGTGCTGTGGGCGGTCGAGAGCCTGATGCACATCGAGGACCGCGAGGCGTTCTTCGCCGAGGCGATGCGCCTGCTGCGGCCCGGCGGCCGGCTGGCGATCGCCACCTGGTCGGTCCGCGACGGCGCGCTGTCAGAGCCCGAACAAGAGCTGGTCGACCAGATCCTGAAGCACCAGGTGATGCCCAGCTTCTCCTCGCTGCCCGAGCACGAGCGCCTGGCGCACGCCGCCGGGTTCACCGACGTCGCCTCGGTGGACTGGAGCCGGGCCGTGGCCAACTCCTGGGATCCGGAGTTCGCGCTGATCAAGAAGCCGGAGCACGGCCGGGCGACGATGGTCGAGCTGGCGCGTGAGCGCGGCGCCGACGTGCTCGGGTTCTTCTACGCCGGGCCGTTGATGAAGAAGGGCTTTGACACCGGCGTGATGACGTACGGCGCGATCCGCGCGGTCAAGCCGACGAAGATGTACCAGGGGATCGTGGCGCTGCTGCGCGTGGTGCTCGACGAGGAGGACGGCTGGAGCGCGACCGTCTCCCCGGCCACGACGCTGGACGGCGATCTGGAGCTGGAGAGCATCGAGCTGGCCGCGTTCAGCCGGGTGCTGCAGAAGCGTTTCGGCCCCGGTGTGGACCTGGCCGCCTATGTCGCAGGGCTCGAAGTCGATCAGATCATCGCGCTCACGCTCGGCGACGTCGCCGCGTTCGTGGCCGCCGCCCGAGCCGCAGCCACGAACGCCGAGCAGACCACCGCACAAACCACCGCACAACCCGCCGCGCAGACCCCTGAGGCCGACGGCACATGAGCCGGTTTCTGTTCGTCAGCCTGCCGCTGACCGGGCACGTGAACCCGATGGCGGCGGTGGCGAAGACGCTGACCGCACAAGGCCACGACGTGGCCTGGGCCGGCTCGGAGTCCTATCTCAGACCCCTGGTGGGCCCGGAGGCGGTGATCCAGCAGATCCCGCTGCGTCCGCACCGGCGTCAGGCCGATCGCGGGATGGCGGCGGCGAAGACCCGGTGGGAGGAGTACATCGTCCCGCACTGCAAGGTCTCGCTGAAGGGCGTGGACAAGGCGGTCCAGGCGTTTCAGCCGGACGTGCTCGCCGTGGACCAGCATGCCGTCGCCGGTGCGCTGGCCGCGCATCGGTACGGCCTGACGTGGGCGTCGATGGCGCCGACGACGATGGAGCTGACCCGGCCGTATCGCAGCGCCCTGCCGAAGGTGGAGGCCTGGATCCACGGTCATCTGGCGGACCTGTGGACCTACGCGGGCCTGCCGGACAAGCCGCCGCACGACCTGCGTTTCTCACCGCACCTGCTCATAGCGTTCACCGGCACGGCGCTGACCGGTCCGCTGGCGTGGCCGGACAACGCGGTGCTGGTCGGGCCCTCGCTCGCGAAGCGTCCGGCCGACCACGACTTCCCGACGGACTGGCTCGACCCCGACCGCAAACACGTCCTGATCTCGATGGGGACGCTGGCCGCCGAGACGTCCCACGGCTTCTACGAACGAGCGGTGCAAGCCGTGCGACCGCTCGGGATCCAGGCGGTCGTGACCGCTGCGCCGGAGACGATCCCCGACCCGCCGGACCACGTCCTGGTCCGCGCCCGGGTCCCGGTGCTGGAGCTGATGCCGCACCTGGACGCGGTCGTGTCGCACGGCGGCCTGAACACGGTCTGCGAGTCGCTGGCGCACGGCGTCCCGTTGGTCCTCGCGCCGATCAAGGGCGACCAGCCGATCAACGCCGCGCAGGTCGCGGCCGCCGGGGCGGGCGTGCGGGTCAGCTTCGCCAGAACCCGGCCGGAAGTGCTGCGCGAGTCGATCGAATCAGTGCTCGAAGACAAAGCCATCCGCAAGGCGGCGGCCCGCGTCCGCGCTTCGTTCGCCGTCGCCGGGGGCGCCATCGCCGCCGCCGGGCAGTTGGCGCTCCTGGCGAATCCGCCCCTCGGCGAGAAAGAGAGGGAACCCCTTGAAGGTCCTGCATGATACGTGGCTGATCTTCCACCGCAACCTCAAGCTGATGCTGCGCTCGCCGCTGTGGGTGGTGCTCGGCGTCTCCCAGCCGGTGGTCTTCCTGCTGCTGTTCGCCCCGCTGCTCAAGCCGGCCCTGGCCACCATGGGCGCACACTCCCAGGCCCAGGCCTACCGCATCTACGTCCCGGGCATGTTGGTCGCCCTGGCCCTGGCCGGCGGTCTGTACGCGGGCTTCGACCTGCTGCGCGAGCTGTCCTCAGGCATCGTCGAGCGGGCCCGGGTGACCCCGGTGAGCCGGCTGGCGCTGCTGCTGGGCCGGGCCCTGCGCGACGTGGTGGTGCTGGTGGTCCAGGCGGCCATCATCATCGTGCTCTCGCTGCTGTTCGGGCTGACCGTCAGCATCCCGGCCCTGCTGATCGGCTATGGCATCCTGGCCCTGATCACCTTGACCAGCGCGTCGTTCTCCTACGGCGTGGCGCTGAAGATCAAGAACCCGGCGGTGCTGGGCCAGCTGATCAACAACGTGGCGCAGCCGCTGATGCTGCTGTCCGGCACGCTGCTGCCGATCGCGCTGGCCCCGCTGTGGCTGCGCGACACCGCCAACGGCAACCCGTTCAACTGGGCCGTGACCGGGATGCGCGCGCTGTTCACCGGTCACCCGGGCGACCCGTCGATCTGGAAGGCCTTCGCCATGCTCGGCGGGCTCGCGGTCATCACCATCGCCTGGTCCGGCCGCAAGTTCGCCAAGTCGGTCCGGTAAGGGGGAAGACGATGGGCATCATCGAAGTCAAGGGTCTGGCCAAGAGCTACGAGACCCGCTCGCGCCGCAAGACCACCAGGGTGGACGCGGTCGCCGGGGTGGACCTGGACGTCGCCGAGGGCGAGATCTTCGGGTTCCTCGGCCCGAACGGCGCCGGGAAGACCACCACGCTGCGGATGCTGGCCACGCTGATCCCGCCGGACGCCGGCGAGGCCACGATCGCCGGGGCGAACCTGCGCTCCCAGCAGGCCAAGGTCCGCGAGGCGATCGGCTACATCGCGCAGGGCGGCGCCACGACCGACGACGCCACGGCGCGCGAGGAGCTGGTCCTGCAAGCCCGGATGCACGGCATCAGCAAGGCCGAGGCGCAGCGCCGGGCCGTCGCGGCGCTGGCGGCGTTCGAACTCACCGAATACGCCGACCGGGCCTGCAAGACCTACTCCGGCGGCCAGCGCCGCCGCGTCGACATCGCGATGGGCATCATCCACCGGCCCAAGGTGGTCTTCCTGGACGAGCCGACCACCGGCCTGGACCCGCAGAGCCGCGCGCACATGTGGGACGAGGTGCGCAGGCTGCGCTCGGAGGGCATGACCGTCTTCCTCACCACGCACTACCTCGAAGAGGCCGACGTGCTGTGCGACCGGGTGGCGATCATCGACGGCGGCGTCATCGTGGCCGAGGGCACGCCGGACACGCTCAAGCGCGAGATATCAGGGGACATCGTCACCGTCGGGGTCGGCGAGGACTTCGCCGAGAAGGCCGGCGAGGTACTGACCGGCCAGGACTACCTGACCGAGGTCGAGGTCCGGGACGGCGGCATGCTGCGGCTGGCGGTCGAGGACGGCGGGACCGCGGTGCCGCGCGTGATGCGGACCCTGGACGACGCCGGGATCGCCACGTCCACGGTCGAGGTGCACCGGCCGACCCTGGACGACGTGTTCCTGACCAAGACCGGCCGCTCGCTGCGCGAGTCGTGAGGCCTGTGATCATGCCGGAGCGGGAGATCCACCGGGCGGTCGTGACCGGAGGCGCCGGGTTCGTCGGCTCGCACTTGTGCGACCGGCTCCGCGATACCGGGGTGCGGGTGGTGTGCGTCGACAACTTCCTCACCGGTTCGGTGGACAACGTCGCGCATCTGGCCGACGATCCCGGATTCGAGCTGCTGGAGCGCGACGTCACAGAACCCTTCGATGTGGCCGGTCCCGTGGACGTCGTCTTCCACCTCGCCTCCCCGGCCTCGCCACACGACTACGCGCGCCATCCGCTGGCCACGTTGAAGGCCGGTGCGCACGGCACGCTGCACGGGCTGGAGCTGGCCGGACGCAAGGACGCGCGCTTCCTGCTGGCCTCGACCTCCGAGGTCTACGGCGATCCGCTGGAGCATCCGCAGGTCGAGTCCTACTGGGGCAACGTCAACCCGATCGGGCCGCGCAGCCAGTACGACGAGGCGAAGCGGTTCGCCGAGGCGCTGACCGCGACGCACCGCGCGCATCTGGGCTTTGACACGACCATCGTGCGGCTGTTCAACACCTACGGCCCGCGCATGCGGCCGCTGGACGGCCGGGCCGTGCCGACGTTCGTCAGCCAGGCGCTGGCCGGTCGGCCGATCACGGTCGCCGGGGACGGACAGCAGACCAGATCGCTGTGCTACGTGGACGACACGGTCGCGGGCATCATGGCCGCGGCGCGCGCCGGGCACCCGGGGCCGATCAACATCGGGAACCCGGCCGAGCTGACGATCCTGGAGCTGGCCGGGCGGGTGCGGGAGCTGTGCGGATCGACGGCGCCGACGGTGTTCGTGCCGCGCCCGGGCGATGACCCCGACCTGCGGCGCCCGGACATCACGCTGGCCGGCTCGGCACTGGGCTGGGCGCCGGTCGTGGACCTGGACAAGGGGCTGACCGCGACCATCGACTGGTTCGCCGCGACGCACGGACGGTGATGCGATGCAGCACACGATCATGGTGCCGTTCCGCGGCGAGGGCTCCGGCAGCGAGGAGCTGACCTGGGGGCAGTGGACCGTCTGGCGGATGATGAACGGCTTCGGCTCGGTGTTCATGATCGGCGGTGCGATGCGGCTGGAGGAGGGGACGTCGCTGGAGCACCTGGAGCACCTGCTGGCGTTCATCATGGCCCGGCACGAGTCGCTGCGGACCCGGATCCGGACCGGGCCGGACGGGCAGCCGCGCCAGGTACTGGCCGAATCCGGCGAGGTCGGGCTCGAGGTGATCGACGTCGAGGACGGCGAGGATCCGGAGGCGGTGGCCGAGGCGACGCGCGAACGCTACGAGTTCGAGCCCTTCGACATCGCCGAGGACTGGCCGGTGCGGATGGCCGTGATCCGCAAGGACGGCGTGCCGGACCACTTCGTGGCGATGTATCCGCACATGGTGATCGACGCCTACGGCTTCGACGCGCTGGTCGGGGATCTGGTGAACCTGGACCGCCGGACCGGGGCGGAGTTGGCGGCGCGCGGCGGGATACAGCCGATGGAGCTGGCCCGTAAGCAGCGCGGCGCGTCGGCCGCGCGGCAGTGTGAGGCCTCGCTGCGGTATTGGGAGAAGTGGCTCAGGGAGGTTCCGGCGCGGCGGTTCAACGGGCCGTATCCGGGGTGCGATCCGCGGTGGTGGGACTGTACGTACGACTCGCGGGCGGCGTTTCTGGCGGTCGGGGCGATCAGTGCCCGTACCGGTCTGCACAGCGGGCCGGTGCTGCTCACCGCGTACGCGGTCGCGCTGGAGCGCGTCACCCACGCCGGGCCGAGTGCGATCCGGATGGTGGTGAGCAACCGGTTCCGGCCGGACTTCGGGCGGTCGGTGAGCGTGCTGGCGCAGCCCGGGCTGTGCGTGTTCGACGTGCGCGGCTGCACGTTCGACGAGGCGGTGGGGCGGGCCTGGCACGCGCAGATCGCCACCGGCAAGAACGCGTACTACGACCCGCGCAAGATGGCCGAGATGCGCCAGCGGGTGGAGAAGGAACGCGGCGAGGAACTGGATCTGATGCTGTATTTCAACGACCGGCGCAAGACGCTGGCGCAGCCGGTGGCCGAGCCGGAGGCGGTGGCGGACGCCGAGCAGATCTGGGACGCGCTGCCGTCGTCCCGTCTCACCTGGGGGATCCGGTCGAACACGCCGGACGTCAAGGCGTACCTGGACGTCAACGGGAGCCCGGACACCGTGAACGTGACGCTGCGCTCGGACACGCAGGCGGTGTCGCCGAGCGAGCAGGTGGCGATCCTTCGGACGATGGAGGAGATCCTGCTGGCCGCCGCGTTCGACCCCGATTGCCCGACCGGGGTCTGAATCAGTCAGCTGAATCAGCCCACTGGGATCAGGCCGGCTGAATCAGCCCGCTGGGACGAGGAGACGAAGGAGTTGAGTCGGTCATGGACGTGACGACATACCCGATGACGATAGGCCAGCTGTCGGTGCACCGCGACGTGGAGCGGATGCCCGAGGAGCGGTTGTGGGAGGCGAACCTGCAGCCGCTGGTGTGGGACGTCAAGACGCCGTGCACGGTCGATGACGTGTGGACGGCGCTGACCGCGCTGGCCGGGCGGCACGAGTCGCTGCGGACGAACTACGTGTTCGAAGCCGACGGCTCGCCGCGCCAGTTCCTCGGCGCTCAGGACGCCGAGGAGGTGATGGCGCGGGTCGAGCGCGGAGTGGCCGACATCTCCGAGCTGCCGGCGCTACTGCTGAGCAAGCACCAGTCCGTACTGGACATCTACCACGGGATCCCGTGGCGGGCGTGGGTGATCACCGAGGACGGGACACCGACGAAGGTCCTGTACGTGGTGCACCACATCGCCTGCGACGGCGCCGGCGCGCTGATCATGCAGGACGACTTCCACGCACTGCTGGCCGGCCGGACACTGCCGCCACCGGCCGGGCAGCCGATCGCGATGGCACTGGACCAGCAGGGCGCGGGCGCGTTCCGGCTGCGCGCGGCGGAGCGGTACTGGAAGCGGACGCTGGAGGCCGCGCCCCGCCTGGCTTCCCGGGAGGCCGGCACCCCCAACGAGGAGCTGATCGGCGTCACGATGCAGACCGGCATCCCGCTGGAGGCGGCGCACGCCGGGGCGGAGAAGCTGGACGTCAGCATGGCGACGGTGGTCCTGGCGGCGTACTACCACGCGGTGCGCACAGTACTCACCCGGCCCGCAGTCCTGCTGACCGCCATCTCCGCCAACCGCTTCGACCCGAGCATGGCCGGCGTGGTGACCTCGCTGACCCAGTGGGCCCCGATGCTGTTCGAGTTCGACGGCACCCAATCCTTCGCCGAGCTGGCCGCCAAGGTCCACGGCAAAGCGCTGAACGCCTTCAAGAACTCCATCTGCGACCCCGACTACGTGGTGAACATCCGCGAGGAGTACTTCGTAAAGGCCGACCCGCCGGTCGACAAGGGCTTCAGCACCAACGTGATCCTCGCCCCGCCCGGCTTCGCCCCGGCGGTGGAACAGACGGCGCGCACCGTGGAGTTCGCCACACCGCAGCGCGCCTGGGGGCCGGGCTTCTACTTCATCGTGAGCGGGATCGATCGGATCAACGTGGCGGTCCGGTGCAACCGGCCGGACGTGGACCAGGAGAAGGTCGCCGCGATCCTCGATGTGTTCCAGGAGACGTTGCTGGAGGTCGCCGGCTTGCCGGCGATGGAGTGAGGGGGCGCGGCGGCCCGGATGCCCTAGGGCTGGTGGCATTCGGGCCGCCGCGACAGGTGCTGGCTGGCTGCAGTGGCAGGGTTCTGTGTGTTGGCGCTGCGTCAGAGTGCTGAGTCGGTGGGGCTGGAGTTTGGGGGCTGTTTGCGGG
>NZ_JAAFYZ010000279.1 GCF_018274385.1 Catenulispora pinistramenti
GCCCACCCCCAGTTCCAGAATCCCGCAGCACCAGCCGGGAACCGATCCCATTCGGCGACCGGCACGTCGCGAACTACCGGGCAGAGGTTGTCTGATGCGGTACTAGCCGGTCAGCGCTGGCGTCAGTCCAGCAGCTTGCGGAGCAGGACGACCAGCCGCGCGCGTTCGGCGGTCGCCAGACGCCCGGTGATCGGCACCAGCTTGGCGTCGACCTGCGCGGTCACGACGGCGGCCAGGCGGCGGCCCTCGTCGGTGAGGCTGAGGCGGGTGGCGCGGGCGTCGTCGGCGCTCGCGGTGCGGTGGACCAGGCCGCGGCGGACCGCGCGGTCGACCAGGCCGCTGACCGAGGAGCGCTCCAGGCCGAGGAAGGCGGCCAGGTCGGCGATGCGGGGCTCGCGGTCGCGCAGGATGGCCAGCATGCGGAGCTGGGTCAGGGACAGGTCGTGGGCGGCGGCGGATTCGGCGAGCAGGGCGGTCACCGTGAATGCGGTTTCGGCGAGTGCGTCGGTGATGTCGCTGGTGGTCGCGGTGGGCGCCGGGTCACTCGGTTCGGCCGGTTCGGGGGCCAGCGCGTCATCCGTGACCTCAACCGACTTGACCAGACTGACCGGCTCGACCGGCTCGACCGGTTCGGAATCGCGGGCAGGGCGTCGGCTCATGCCAGCAGTCTAGAGAATAGGTCGTGTTGCCATCTAATTTAGGTTGCAATACCATCTATCTCGAAAGCCCTTCAGCCCCTGAACAGCCCCGGGAGACCCGCATGCACGCGGCAGTCGTCACCTCCTTCGACCACACTCCGACCTTCAGCGAGTTCCCCGCCCCGGTCCCCGAGGGCCCTGACGAGCTCCTGGTGGACGTCCTCGCCGCCGGGTTGCACCCGCGCGTGCGCTCCCAGGCGAACGGCTCGCACTACACCAGCACCGACCGGCTGCCGCTGGTCCCCGGCGTCGACGGCGTGGGCCGGGACGCGGAGGGGACCTTGCGCTACTTCATCCTGTTCGACAGCCCCTACGGCGCGATGGCCGAGCAGACGCTCATCGACCCGCGCCGCAGCGTCGTGCTGCCGGCCGACGCCGATCCGGTGCCGTTGGCCGCCGCCATGAACCCGGCCATGTCCAGCTGGGTCGCGCTGCGTCGGCGCACCACGTTCGCCCCCGGCCAGTCGGTGCTCGTCCTGGGCGCGACCGGCAGCGCCGGGCGGATGGCGGTGCAGGTCGCCAAGCACCTCGGGGCCGCCCGGGTGGTGGCCGCGGGCCGGGATCCGCGGGCGCTGGCCGAGCTGCCCGCGATCGGTGCCGACACCGTGGTCAGCATCGCCGGTCCCGCCGCCGAGGCCGCCGACCGGCTGGCCGCCGTGGCTGCCGACACCGACGTCGTCCTGGACTACGTGTGGGGCCAGCCGACCGCGGCGGCCATGGCCGCGATCGTGACCGGCCGCGCCGACCGGGCCAAGGCCCTGACCTGGATCCAGATCGGCTCGGTGGCCGGCCGCGAGGCCCCGATCCCGTCCGCGGCGCTGCGCGCGTCCCGGCTGCAGATCATCGGCAGCGGCCAGGGCTCGGTCCCGACCGCCGACATCGCCGCCGAACTGCCCGCGCTGGCCGAGCGGATCGCGGCCGGGGACTTCGCCGTCAACGCGCGCGCCGTCCCGCTGTCCGAGGTCGAGAAGTCCTGGGACGACACCGGCGACGGACAGCGCATCGTCTTCGTCCCCTGATTTGAATCTCAGGAGAAGCTCGGCGCCGGTTCGGCGCCCCGTCGCCGCGCGCGGTGCGGATCGATCGCGGTCGTCGCCGTCACGGACACCCCGAGCAGCGCCACCCCGCCGACCGCGACCAGCGTCAGGAGCGTCGCGTTCGGCGTGAAGTGCATGTGCGTCCGGGTGGCGGCGACGATGTGCTGTTCCTGCGCGAGGACCAGCGCCACCGGGGTCCCCACGCCCACGGTCACGGCGAAGATTGCCAGGGCCCAGAGATAGTGGCCGACCAGAAGCGAGCGCCGCGTCAGGGGCAGCACCGCATACAGCGTCTCCAGATCCGCGCGGTCGGAGACCATGAACGGGAAGCCGGCGGTCGTCGACGCGCACAGCAGGATCAGCCCCGGCACGACCACTTCCGGCCGGTTGAACATGATCGCCACGACCAGCAGCGGGGTGAGGACGATCTGTCGGCGGTAGGGCGCGACGCTGCGCAGATCCAGCAACGCCACGCGGGCGAAGTCGGTCATGAGTACTCCCTGTCGGGCACCCGGGCGTTCTCCGGCGCCCCGATGTGGACGGCGATCTCCTCCAGGCTCGGCGGATCGATGACGACCCGGTCGCCGAGCAGTGCCGCGTCCTCGGCGGCGACCAGCGCCTGGACGCCGACGCCGGTGCGCCGCAGCCCGATCAGCGGGACGCCGACGACGTCCGCCAGGTCGTCCGGGCCGCCGCGGACGATGCGGTAGCCGTCCAGGATCTCGTCCTTGGTGCCGGTGGCGACGATCCGGCCGGCGTGGATGAGCGTCAGGTAGTCGCCGATGCGCTCCAGGTCGGAGGTGATGTGCGTGGAGAACAGGATGCTGTGGCGCTCGTCGGTGAGGAAGTCGCCGAGAATCGCCGAGAGCTCGTCGCGCGCCACCGGATCCAGAGCCGTGCTTTACTGACGCGCGAGCACCGCTTGTCCGTCGAAGACCAGCAGCCGGGCGCGGTGCGACAGGGCGATCGTGATCATCAGCTTCACGGCCATCCCGCGCGAGAGGTCCTTGACCCGGGCCCGGGCGTCCAGGCCGAACTCGTCGAGCAGGTCGTGGTAGCGCGTGGTGTCCCAGCGATCGTAGAACGGCCCTACCGCCCGCTCCACCTCGCTCAGGCGCCACTCCCCGACGAGGTAGGTGTGGTCGAGCACCACCCCGACGTCCTGCCGCAACGCGACCGGGCTCGGGACGCGTCGGCCCAACACTTCGATCTCGCCGCGCTCGATGCGCTGCATGCCCAGCAGGCAGCGGATGGACGTGGTCTTCCCGGCTCCGTTGGCCCCGACGAAGCCCATGACGTAGCCCTGCGGCAGCGCGAAGCTGAGGTCGCGCAGTTGGAACCGGCCCACCGTGGCGTCCACTCCGCGGAAGGCGAATGCGAACTCTGGATCCACCGACGGTTCCTCCCTTTCTGTGTTGTTCGGCTGATTGCCACTGTTTGGTTCCTACTGTTCGACTGACTCGTGCTGCTCGGCCTGGATCAGCGTGTCCAGCATCTCGACCAGATCGTCACGCCCCAGCCCGGCCGGCCCCGCGGCGTCCAGCGCCGTCTGCAATCCGGCCTCCACCTGCCGCACCCGCTGTTCCCGCACCAGTTCCCGGTCCAGCGGCTGGACGAAGGCACCCTTGCCGGGCACCGTCGCGATGAACCCCTCGGCGGCCAGTTCGGTGTAGGCGCGGGTGGTGGTGATGACGCTGATCCGCAGGTCGCGGGCCAGTGCCCGGACCGACGGCAGGGCGTCGCCCTCCCCGAGGTCGCCGCCGAGGATCGCCGCCCCGATCTGTTCTTTGATCTGTTCGTAGAGCGGCACCTTGGAGCTGTTCGACAGTACGACCCGCATGACACCCTTTCGTCTCGCCGCTACGCACCTTCATCTGTACATGGCCAATATATACAGTCAGCACAGTGGGGGCGCAAGCCTTCGTCCGAGGCGCGCGAGCGGGGATGCCGCCATGAGGACCGGGGACAACAGCATCCCCGCCGCGGTCACCAGGAGGCTGATACGCAAGCCCCACTCTTCGGCGAGGAGACCGCCGAGGAGGGATCCGAGCGGCGTCAATCCCATACCGGCGAACGTGATCGTCGCGGCCACGCGGCCCTGCATCTCGTGCGGGGTGGCGGCTTGGCGGACGGCCATGACCGTGACGTTCACCAGCTGGCCGCCGGTTCCGAACACGAAGCTGACAGCGAGGAGCACCAGGAGCGTCACGATCGTGGAGCCGGAGCCGGAACTGGAACCGGAACCGGGCAGGGCCGCTACCCACAGGAACGAGCTGTCCGCGAGCGCCGCCGCGGATATCAGGACCGCGCCATAGCCGAATCGGCTCGGCAGGCGGCCGGCGAGCATCGAGCCCAGCAGCGCGCCGGGACCTGTTGCGGCGAGGGCGAATCCAATGGCGGTTCCGGAGAGGTGGAGCTCTCGCGGGAGGAAGAGCAGGTAGACGGTCATCATGGCCGCGTAGGAGAACTGGAATGCGGCCGAGGCCAGGCACACGGTTCGCAGGACGGTCTCGCGGGCCACGAATCGCAGGCCCTCCTGGATCCGTCGCCAGACCGGAGCGGGGCGTGCCGATCGCTCTGTCAGCGCCACCGATTCCCGGGTTCGGATCCGCCGAATCGACAGGGCCGACAGTGCGAAGAACAGCGCGGTGCAGGAGGCGGCGGCGGGGGCCGAAAGCAGGGACACCAGCGTGCCGCCCAGAGCGGGACCGGCGATCTGCGCGGCGGATCGGCTGCCTTCCAGCGCGCTGTTGCCCGATACCAACTGCTCACGTGGCACCAGCCGCACCAAAGACGCCTGATACGCGACGTCGAAGCACACTGACAGCGCCCCGACGGCGAAGGCGACCACGAACAACGCGGGCAGGCCGAGCCAACCGAACAGACTGGCTGTCGCCGTGGCGACGAGCGCCAGGGTGCGGGCGATGTCCGTCAGGACCATCACCGTCCGGGTCCGCCACCTGTCCACTCCGGCACCGACGAAGAGTGAGAGCAGCAGGATCGGCGCCTGCTCTATTGCGCGCAGCAGGCCAAGGTGACCGGCGCTGGCATGCAGCGTCAGCACGGCGAACAGCGGCAGAACCACTACGGTCGCCTGTTCGCCGAGTTGGGAGGCCGTCACGCCCACCCACAGCCGGCGGAAGTCAGGTTGATCGGAAACGGTGACGACTGGCACTGAGACACCCCTTGGATTGCCCACGACAAGGCCGCCCACCGGCGCGCGAGAAGGCGCGCTCACGGTTTCGGGCGGGAGGGTTCGCTGTGCCGCGGCATCGAGGGCGGCACGCGATGACAGGCCGGTGACGGCCTACGCTGTCAACGCGTGCTCGGGCGACCGGGCATGTCTCAGCTCCTCGTGGGCTACTGCGGGTCGTGGGTTACCGGTTCAACCGGATCTTAGTGTGCCGCCGCGGATACACGTGGTTCCACGGATTCCCCGAAATCACCCTGTTCATAAGGTTTCTGCAAGGCCGAAACGGCCGCGAAGTCGAAGGAGAACCTCATGAACAGATCGAAACTGATACCCGCCTTGCCGATCGCCGCCATCGTGATCAGCGGCCTGTCAGCGCCGATGGCGTCGGCCTCGGTGTCCTCGTCGGCGTCGGCGTCTGCATCCTCGTCCGTGTCGTCGTCCGTATCTGCGGCGGCGAGGACGGCTGCCAGCACCGACACCCTGGCGCCGGGCCAGCAGCTCCAGGCCGGCCAGTCCCTGACCTCCGCCAACGGCGGCTACGTCCTGACCCAGCAAGGCGACGGCAACCTCGTCCTCGCCGCGGGGACGCAGGCGCTGTGGTCCAGCGGGACCGCCGGGTACCCCGGGGCAGTCACCAGCATGCAGGACGACGGCAACCTCGTCATCTCGGTGGCCGGTCAGGCCGTCTGGGCCTCCGACACCGCCGGCTACCCGGGCGCGGCCCTGTCCGTCTACAACGACGGCAACCTGGTCATCTCCCAGAACGGCACGCTGGTCTGGTCCCGGCACATGCTGGTCGGCCGCCTGCTGCCCGGCCAGTCGCTGCGGGACAACGACCAGGTGGTCTCGCCCAACCGGCTGTACACCTTCTACCAGCAGACCGGCGGCAACCTGGTGCTCCTGAAGGGCACCCAGGTGCTGTGGAGCGCGGGCGTCGGCTACCACTACGGTGCGCAGACCAACATGCAGAGCGACGGCAACCTGGTCACGGCTTGGCTGGGTGAAGCGCTCTGGGCCTCCAACACCGGCGGCAACACCAACGCCTACCTCGCCGTGCAGAACGACGGGAACGTGGTGATCTACCACGGTTCCACGCCCCTGTGGGCGACGAACACGGCCGGAGACTGACGGACACCCGCGCGATCGCGGGGGTGGGGATGACGCCCCGTATCAGTATCCGCTGATCATGGGCTAGCCTGACCCCCACGATCGAGCGGAGGGGGGACCGGGCGTGGACGACACCGCAACGGGCTTGGGGGACGGCCCGCTGGCGCCGGGGTGGACGCCGCCGGAGATCGACACCACCAAGGCGCACCCCGCCCGCATATACGACTGCCTGCTCGGCGGCAAGGACCACTTCGACGTCGACCGGCAGGCGGCCGAGGTGGTTCTCAAGGCCCTGCCGAGCGCGCGCGAGATGGTCCAGGAGAACCGCGCGTTCCTCGGCCGGGCCGTGCGCCACCTGGCCGAGGCCGGTATCACCCAGTTCCTCGACATCGGCACCGGCATCCCCGGGCCCGGGAACACCGGTGACGTCGCGCGCTCGGTCCGGCCGGACGCGCGCGTGGTCTACGTCGACTACGACCCGGTGGTCGCCGTCCACTCCCGCGCACTGCTGGCCGGGGCCGATCCCGCGCTGACCGCGATCGTCGTCGCCGACGTGCGCGAGCCGGCTTCGGTCCTGGACAACCCGGCGGTGCGCGGCGTCCTGGACTTCGACCGGCCGATCGCGGTCCTGATGGTCGCGCTGCTGCACTTCATCAAGCCCGAGGAGGACGCGCCCGGCATCGTCGCGGCCATCGGCGAGGCCCTGCCGCCCGGCAGCGCCGTGGTGATCTCGCACGGCACCGACGGCGGCGACCCCGAGACCTCCGCCGAGGCGCGCAAGGGCTGGGACAACGCGACCTCCCAGTTCACGGTCCGCGACCGCGAAAGCATCACCGCCCTGTTCGACGGCCTGGAACTGGTCCCGCCGGGCGTCGTGAACGTGCCGCTGTGGCGCCCGGACGGCGCGGCGCGCGAGGACTGGGCCGGGATCTGGTTCGATGGCGGGGTTGGATTCAAGCGGTAGATCTGCCGGTTCACGCGGTGGGTCCGCCGGGCTCACGCGGCCGGCCCCTTGAAGGGGTCGGCCTTTTGAAGGAGATGAAGCCCCATGCCATCGACTCCCCCACCGCGACGCAGGCCGACCGCCCTGATCGTCGGCGCCTCGCGCGGCATCGGACACGGTTTGGCGGCGGAATTCCTGGACCAGGGCTGGGATGTCATCGGCACCGTCCGCGACACCTCCGCACGGACGCCTCTGCATGAGCTCGCCGAGCAGGCCGAGGGCCGCGTCACGATCGAGAAGCTCGACATCAACGAGCCCGGCCACCTCGGGCCGCTGCACGAGCGGCTGGCGGACCGCGAGCTCGACCTGCTCCTGATCAGCGCCGGCACCACCAACAGCCAGCAGAAGCCGATCGGCGAGGTGACGGCTCCCGACTTCATCGACGTGATGGTCACCAACGCGCTCAGCCCGATGCGCGTCATCGAGGCGCTCCAGGACCTGGTGACCCCGACCGGCCTGATCGGGGCGCTGTCGTCCGGGCAGGGCAGCATCACGAACAACACGAACGCCGGCCGCGAGGTCTACCGGGGCAGCAAAGCGGCGCTGAACATGTTCATGCGCAGCTTCGCCGTCCGGCAGGCCGACACCCGGCGCGGCTTCATCCTGCTGGCACCGGGCTGGATCCGCACCGATCTGGGCGGGGACGACGCGCCGTTCACCCTTGAGGAGAGCATCCCGCTGCTGGTGGATGTGTTGCTGTCCAAGGTGGGCAGGCCCGGTCTGGAGTATCTGGACCGTTCGGGCAACACAGTGCCTTGGTAAGGCTTAAGGGCCCTGCCACGCCCGGAATCTGAACGCTCACCCACAGCTGTAACGCGCCGCTTTCCCGCGCCTCCCTCACGCGCCGCCGTCGCCGGCCGGGCCCACAGTCCCCGCCCGGCGACGGCGGCGTTCGCCGTACCCCGCGACGGCCGTCTCCCGGGCCTTGGCATTCAGCTGCTTAATATTAACGAATCCTTTGCCTCGTTCGGTATTCCGTTTGTCACCGTGCGTATCTAGCATCACCGGTGCTGCCTTCCCTACGCCCGTACTCACGCGTCAGGAGAGATCCCATGCGCATGTCCCGCAAGACCCTGTCAGTGTCCGCAGCCGTCGGCGCGGTCGCGATCGCGGCCGCCGTCGTCCCGTACGCCACCGCCTCCCCCGCCCCGACGAAGTCCGCGGCCACCGCCGGCACGGTGCCGACCCCCGACCACGTGGTCGTCGTGATGGAGGAGAACCACTCCTACGACGACATCATCGGCAGCTCGGACGCCCCGTACATCAACTCCCTGGCCTCCTCCGGGGCGCTGCTGACCGACTCGTTCGCGGTCACCCACCCGAGCGAGCCGAACTACATGGCGCTGTTCGGCGGCGACACCTTCGGCCTGTCCTCGGACGCCTGTCCGACCAACGAGGGCAACACCGCCAACCTCGGCTCGGAACTGCTCGCGGCCGGCAAGACCTTCACGGGCTACTCCGAAGGCCTGCCGAAGACCGGCTCCACGACCTGCTCGTCGGGCTCGTACGCGCGCAAGCACTCGCCGTGGATCAACTTCAGCAACGTGCCGGCCTCGGACTCGGTGGCGTTCAGCAAGTTCCCGACCGACTACTCCACGCTGCCGACCCTGTCGTTCGTCATCCCGAACCTGGACGACGACATGCACGACGGCACGGTCAGCGAAGGCGACTCCTGGCTGCAGAACAACCTGTCGTCCTACGCGACCTGGGCCCAGTCGCACAACAGCCTGCTGATCGTCACCTGGGACGAGGACGACTACACCGAGAGCAACCAGATCCCGACGATCATCGAGGGCGCCGGCGTGAACCCCGGCCAGTACAGCGAGCAGATCAACCACTACAACCTGCTCGCCACCCTGGAGCAGATGTACGGCCTGGACCCGGTCGGCAACAGCTCGGGCGCCACTGCCATCACCGACATCTGGAGCTGAGCACGCGCCTGACCCCGTAGCGCACGGCGGACGACCCGGGCCTGTCCGGGTCGTCCGCGGCGTGCTGTCAACAGTGCGTAGAGCGTAGAACAGGACCCTGAGAGCAGAACAGGGCCTTGGCACCAGGACGACGAAAGGAACCCCGACCGTCATGCGCCGTGCCTCCTGGCAGGTACGCCTCGCGGTGCTCCCGATCATGGTGATCGTCGCAGCGGCAGTGGGCGTCGCCCAGTCCCGCCCGGCAGGCGCCGGCGGCCCGATCGCCGTCCGCACCGCCGGCTGCGGCACGCCGCCCCCGGCCGCCGACGCGGGCCGCGTCGAGTTCGCGGTCACCGACGACACGACCGTCTTCGCGACCGTCTACCTCGTCGACAGCGCGAACCTGGTGTACGCGGAGATACCCTGGCTCACGCCGGGCCGCACCCTGCCGCTGGCCACGACGCTCGGCGCGGGCCGGTACGCGATCCGATGCGTCCTGTCCACCGGCAAGGTCCACACCACGTCGCAGTTCTCTGTCTCGGGGACGACGTCGAACCCGGTCGCCGGTTACAAGCCGCTGCCCGACCTGGACATGACCGCGCCGGTCAAGGCCTACCGCGCCTGGCTCGGCACCGCGCTGCCGAAGCTGCTCGCGGCCAGCCAGAGGCTGGACGCCGACGTGGCGCGCGGCGATCTGCAGGCCGCGAAGACGGACTGGCTGCCGGCCCACCTCGACTACGAACGTCTCGGGGCCGCGTACAACTCGTTCGGCGACTTCGACGCGTCGATCGACGGGACCCCGGCGGGGTTGCCGGATGGTACGGCGGATAAGAACTGGGCCGGTCTGCACGCCGTCGAATACGCACTCTGGCACGGAGCTGCGGCATCGGATGTACGACCACTGACGCAGGCGCTCGTCACATCGGTCCAGGGCCTGATCGCCGACTTCCCGAGCGAGGAGGTCGATCCCGGCGACCTGCCGCTGCGGGCCCACGAGATCCTGGAGAACACGCTCGAGTTCCAGATCACCGGGGCCTCGGACGAGGGCAGCGGCACGAGCCTGGCCACTGCTTATGCGAACACCGAGGGCACCCAGGAAGTACTCAGCGTGCTGACTCCGCTGATCGACGACCGGGAGCCGGCCTTGCCCGCCAAGCTCGGCGGCGAGATCACCGCCCTGCAAGGCGACCTGCTGGCGACCCGCGACAGCTCCGGCAACTGGACTCCGGCGCCGGCCATCGGCACCGCGCAGCGCCAGCGCATCGACGCCGACCTGGACCAACTGCTCGAAGACCTGTCCACCATCCCCAACCTGCTGGCCCCGAGGACGAACGCATGACCGGCCTGGCGAGACGCTCATTCCTGCGCGGCGCGGCGGTCGGTGCCGCTTCAGCTGCTGCGGTCGGCGGCGCGGCGGGAGTCGCCGCGGCGGCTGTCGCCGACTCCGACTCCGGCTCCGGGCCTTCTGGCCGGCGGATCGGCTTCGAGGGCGCGCATCAGGCCGGCATCGTGACCGATCAGCAGGATGCTGCCACGTTTGTGGCGTTCGCGGTCACGGCTCGGGACAAGGCGGCTCTCACCACGCTGTTCCAGACCCTCACGGATCGTGTCAGGTTCCTGACGTCCGGGGGCCTGCCCGCGGCGACTGACGTGGCCTCCGCACCCACCGACAGCGAGACCCTCGGCCCGCATGTCCCGTCCGACGGCCTGACGGTGACGGTCGGTGTCGGGGCCTCGCTGTTCGACGACCGCTTCGGCCTGGCCGGCCGCAAGCCGGCCCGGCTGACCGCGATGCCGGTCTTCCCGGACGACCATGTCGAGGGCTCCACGGAGCTGCACGGCGACCTGCTGCTCCAGATCTGTGCGGACGCGCGGGACACGGTGATGCACGCGCTGCGCGACATCGCCAAGCACACGCGCGGGGGGATGCAGCCGTCCTGGAAGATCGACGGCTTCCACGCGGCCTCACGCCCGGACGGGACACCCCGCAACCAGCTCGGCTTCAAGGACGGGATCGCCAACCCGGACGTGTCGAAGACGTCGGTGACCGAGGAGCTGATCTGGACCCGGGGCGGCGGCGCCGAACCGGCTTGGACCGAGGGCGGCTCGTACCAGGTGGTCCGGATCATCAGGATGCTGGTGGAGTTCTGGGACCGGGTGTCGCTGCACGAGCAGGAGAACATGATCGGCCGGCGGCGGGACAGCGGGGCGCCGCTGGACGGCTCGGCGGAGCGCGATACGCCTGACTACCCGGCGGATCCACGCGGGCTGGTGATACCCATGGACGCGCACATCCGACTGGCCAACCCTCGCAACTCCGCGACCACCGCACAGCAGATCCTGCGCCGGGGCTACAACTACGAGCGCGGGCTCGATGTGAACGGCAACCTGGACGTCGGGCTGATCTTCTGCTGCTACCAGCAGGACGTGCAGCGGCAGTTCCAGGCGGTGCAGGAGCGGCTGGCAGGCGAGCCGTTGGTCGACTACATCCAGCCGACCGGCGGCGGGTACTTCTTCGCGCTGCCGGGGGTTCGCGATGGCGGGGACTTCTTCGGGTCGGGGTTGTTAGGGCACTGAGATCGCTGAGGCTGAAGAACCAGGCTGAAGAACCACGATCACTGAGGCTGGAGCACGTCACCGTACCGTTCCCAGCGCGGCCACGGCCCGAAGTGGATGGCGTACCACTGCCCGCGCCAGGACAGCAGGGAGAAGATGCCGAACGAGTGCGGCCGGCCGTCGAGCGTGTACCGGACGCGGGAGCCGTAGAGGCGGTAGTAGGAGATCTTGTTCTCCTCGGATCCGGGCAGCATCCACTCCGCGTCGGCGGTGGGCACGTCGATGCCGACCAGCTGGGCCCGCTGTGCGGCGGCGCCCGCGCCGAGCAGGCGGTGCGCGGCGTGCACGTCCAGGTTGAAGTAGCCGAGCAGGCGGTAGTCGTAGTCGCCGGCCGCGTTCGACAAGGCTTTCAGTTGGATGTACGCGGTCTTCGGGAAGAAGAACGGCTGGGCTTCCTGCGGGTTGTCGTCCACGATGCCCTGCCACAGCGCGTGCAGCCGGGTCTGGAACTGCGGATCGGTGCTGCTGGGCATGGCCCGGGTCTGCGGG
>NZ_JAAFYZ010000028.1 GCF_018274385.1 Catenulispora pinistramenti
CACCAGACCCCCACCACCCAACCGAGTGGCGAAGCACCCCCAGGAATCCGCTATTGTTGTGCCGTCGCCCCACGGAGCCGATCTCGATCGGAGCTGCGGGACGTGCTATTGGCGGGTTGCCCGAGCGGCCAATGGGAGCGGACTGTAAATCCGTCGCGAAAGCTTCGAAGGTTCGAATCCTTCACCCGCCACATCCAGGCAAAACAGCCCCTGACCAGGTGAACTCTGGTCAGGGGCTTGTTTGTTCACACTGCCACTGATGTGCGATCCGGACCGCTGTGGATCACTGCTCGCGACAAATACGCGACAAAGTTTCAGCGGGCTAAGCGCCGTCCGGCCCTCCCAACGCATCCTCGATCCGTCGCCTGGCAACCTCGTCCTGGCCGTCAATGCACTTGGCGTAGACCCGCAGCAACACCTCGACGCTGTGGCCGGCCCACTCGGCGATCTGGGTCGGCGGAACACCCGCGTTCAGCCAGGTGGACACGGCAGCATGCCGGAGGTCGTACGGGCGCTTCGCCATCGGCGAGGCGAACTGCCGGGCTGTTAGTGCGTCGAAGCGGGCGTCGCGCCAGGTCTTGGTATAGATGCTGTCGTTGACCACACCACCGCGTGCCGCGACGAACAGCGGGCCGCCGTTCCTGGGTGGGAAGTTGGCAACGTGATCGCGCAGGATCTTCACCAGCTCCGGACAAGCCGGTACCGGTCGTACATCGTCAACGGCCCGATGCTTGAGCCCCCGCTCTTCGTGCGGCTTTCCATTGTCTGTCCAGGCCGAGCCAGCCCGCGGCGCGCTCTTCGCCAGATGGAGAGTCCCCCAACCCTGCTCTGGCAGCTCGCACTGATCCTCACGCAGGCTCTTTGCCTCCGATGGCCGCAGCGCTGCGAAGTACATGAGGGCGAAGAAGGCCACCAGCTTCTTCCCGTACCGGCCTTGTTTCTCGACCGCTGACAGCAGAGCTCTGGCTTGCACCGGGTTGACCACCACGCGCCGATCCACCACCTCGGTCGTCCTCGGCGCCCTCCAGCCGATCTCATTGATGGGATTGGTCGGTAGCCGCTTAAGTTCAACGGCGTAGCCCAAGGCGTTGTAGAACACGGCACGCTTTCGCGTGACGCCCTTCGCCGCGGCTGCACTGCCGTCCATCTTGAGGCTCAGGGCGTCCAACGCTTTGCGAACCACCATGGCATCTGCCAGGTCCTTCAGCGGAATAGAAGACTTCACGATCCAGTCCAGCGCCTGAGTGACGTCCTGTGGCGCTGTGTCCTTACTCCGGCTGAAGTTGAAGGCGTAGCGGTACAGGGCGCGCCGCAGCACAACTGGATCGGGCCGACCAGGAAGGTCTCGACTGAGCACCGGAGCCACCACTGCCAGCGTCTCAGCCACACCTGAGCGTGAGTTCGGCGCCAGACGTGGCCACTTCATCTCCGCGTACTCGACCAGGTGCTCATAGACGGTCGGCCCTTTCGGCACGGCCTTCTTCGCGATCATGTGCTCCGGCAGACCAGTCTCGGTATCAAAGGGAAAACCCTCGCGAGCTGCTGTCAATAGCTTGGCGCGGAACGCTTCAGCCAGCGCAGACGTCACGAACGACTCGGTGAACGTCCTTCCCGCCACCAACCATCGGAGCCGGTGCGTTGTCCGTTTCTTACCCTTGTACTCCTGGATACTCCAGATGTGGACGTCGTAGGACGGGTCCATGGTGGTACCTCCGTGGTGCGGGGCCGGCCCGCCGAAGCGGGCCGGCCGGTTGTGCTGGTTCAGCGCCGGTTCTGGCAGTCCCGAAGGAATCGCTCCAACGCAGTACGCCGGATCCGGATCGAGCCGTTGGGCAGTTTCAACGACTCCGGGGCCAGCCCTAGGCGCCGCCACCGGTAGAAGGTGCTGCGTGCCACGCAGAGCTCAGCGGCGACCTGGTCGATGGTCAGGAACTCGTCTCTGGGCATCAGGCTCCTTGCACAGGCGGCGCGGATCGATCGGAGTGCGGCTTCACGGGTCCTGCCAGAGGCTCCGCGAAGCCGAGCGAAAGGAACTTCGGGCCAGAATCAGCAGGCACGGACTCCGGGAAGTCCGTCACCCGCCAGATCTCACAAAGGTCGATCACATCTGGACGCGCGGTAGCCTTTTCGTTCACGCCGATCTCCTGCTCGATGCGTTATAGCGCAGGTCAGGACCGCAACCACAGCCTGTGTTCTCCATCGAGTGATCGTCAGGGCCACCAGCGCGAGCCACCACGAGCGGAGTGTCCGCCGCGCAGCCCATCGGCTCATCGTCTGGTGGGGCGAGGAGTAGATGGCAGCGCTCGTGTAGAGCAAACCCGGCGTCGAGTACAGCATCAACGGCCACAGCGGCGACGTCGCCCGCCTGGCCAAGACCGCGTCCGGCGTTGGCGACGATGACCAGGAACCCATCGGGCTTCAGCAGCGTGCGGCAACTGGACAAGACCTGTACGAACGCGCTGCTGTCGCAGCACGAATCGCCCAGATTCCATGGCAGCGAAGCAAGCACAAGCGAAGCCCTCCTCCGCACATCCCGGCCGACGAGCGCTTCGATTTCACGAGCGTCGCCATTCACGACGGTCGCGAACCCAGGCGCACCGCGGTTCACAGCGTGCTCGACGTTCTGCATCGCCAGCGCCGCCCACCGCGGCTCGTACTCCACGCCGATGGCCATCCGGTCGAGGCGCATCGCCTCTACAAGGGTGGTTCCGATCCCGGCCATCGGATCGACGACCAGGTCGCCCGACTCCGTGTAAGCGGCGATGGCGTGCGCGGCGACCGCAGGAAGCACCTTCGGCGGGTGGGCATCGGACTCCGGAAGGTATTTGTCTCCGGTTCGCATAGTCGGGTTGTCTTGAGCCGTATCCCAGGGCAGCGGTGGCACGGCGAATGACGCTGAGTCGGGTGGGGTGCTCGCGGCGGGAGCTCGCAAGGGCTTCCTTCCGATGGATGGCGTCCCGGCCGAGGCGGCCGTGATCGCTTTTACCCCTAGGAATCAGTCACCGCCTGCCAAGACGGGGTCACCCCTGTTCCCGTGGCCACGAGGTGCGAGGCTGCGCGCCCGAGTGATCTTTGTGGCAGCCGGTTACGCCACCGCTGTCTGTCGCCTCTGTTCACCTCCGAAGGGCCCGGCTTAGCGATGTAACCGCAGGTCCGAATCAGCTTCCTCGCAGTACGCACCCCTAATCACCACCCGTTACGCACATGTGGTCGCCGAGAACGATTACAGCGCTCTGAGCTGGGCGTTTACACGCTTCCTAAACGTTCATTACGTCTCCGGTCCCTTGCCTTGGCGGCGGGTCGAACCCGGCCCCTCGAAGCCCCTGACGCAAGGGAGCCCGCCATGTCCCTGACGACCACGAGCAAGTCGTTCGAGGCCACCTCCATCGCGATCGCGGAGGAGGCGTTCCTCACCCGCTTCTCCGACACAGCCATGCTGTCCATTCCGGGCACGATGCTCGGATCCGACTGGGCCCGTCGCGATGTGTCGCTGGCCGAGGCGAAGCACCTGCTAATGGGCCCGGCCGCCGAGGCCTGCGATCGCGTGTGGGCGATGATCGCCCGCAACGCGCGCCGTGACGGCGGCGATTGGAGCCTGGCCGCTGTCGGCATGGCCGCACCAATGCTAAAGCGGATCGCGGCCGGCGCCTGCGCCAAGTTCGACGGAATCCGGCAGGACGACCTAGCCGCAGAGGTCGTCGCCGCCTTCTTGTCCCACCTAGCAGTCGTCGACCTAGAGCGGGCCGGGATCCTGGTGCGGCTGCGCTGGGCGACCTGGCGTGCCACCGTGAAGGTCGCGCTTGCGAACACCGAAGCACCGGCGCCTTACTCGTTCATCGGCTCGATGCCGCCGGCGATGCCCTGCGCGCATCCCGACGTGGCGCTGGCCCGGGCTGAACGTGCCGACGTAATCACCCGTGCGGAGGCCGATCTGATCGGTATGACCAGGCTGGACGAGGTGTCCCTGGCCGAGGCAGCCGAATGCCTCGGGATCACCGCGAACGCAGCGAAGATCCGCCGCCAGAAGGCTGAAGCGCGGCTTGTCGCCTTCTTGACCGGCCAGCCGATCCCGACGCGGAAGGACCTCAAGCACGCCCGCGTCCGGTCCACGGTCAACTCCGTATCGCTCGCAGCCTGAGCATCCCCATACAGCTCAACCGCGGTGACCCGATCTGCGTCAAGTAGCTGATTCCTAGGTGCGACGGGATGGCTGTCAGCCCTCCCGGAGCACCGACGGGAAGGCTCGATCGTGAACGACACGAACCACAAGATCCGCGCTGCGGTCCTCCTGGCAACGTCAGCTGTCTTGGCCTTATTTGCCGTGACCCGCGCTCACGCGGACACCGGTCAGTACACCGTTGTCGCCGCAGCCGCACTCGACAAGGTCATCGACAACGTCACAACTTGGCTGGTCGGGCTGCTCACCGGCCTGGCCACGATGTTCCTCACCATCGGCGGAGTCAAATACCTGATCGCCTCGGGCGATCCGGGCGAGGTCGAGAAGGCGAAGGGTGCTCTGAGGTCGGCGGCCATCGGATACGCCGTCGCGATCCTTGCCCCTGGGCTGGTCAGCATTCTGCACAAGATCCTCGGTGCGGGGTGATCGCGCCGCGTCCGTGCCGACTTCCGCCATCACCCCACACAGGAGCAGCGCCATGCCGTCATTCATCCGCCGAAGCCTCGCCGCCGTCGCCATGCTCAGCCTCGTCGTAGCAGCCTCAGGCTGCTCAGCGCATACACATGTGGCTCCGACCAGGAGGGTGATCGTCATCCCCAGTCCTGGTCAGGCTCCGCTCGCCACGCTCCCAACCGGCCTGGACTGGCTCAGCCGCTTCATCGCCGTCCACTCCGGACGCACCGGTCGTTGACGTGCGTCCCCACACCTCCCGCACCGGCCGAGCGATGCTACTGGCGGGTGTCTCCACAAGCCTCGTGATGCTCACCTCAGGGACCGCCTACGCCGCTCCCACCCCGCCAGGCCCAACGCCTCCCGCACCAGCGTCCCCAGCCGGAGGCGCCGATCCAGGGATCTACGGTCCGCTGGTTGGCGGCGGCACGATGTCCCCGCCGCCGGCAGTCGGCCCGGGTCTCACGCCGGCCGGCGGGTCTGATCCGTCGTGGTGGGACGTCCCCGGCCAAATCGAAAAGGCGATCGACACCTGGTTCGGTGACCTGGTGAAGTCCGCCCTGGAGCCGGTGCTCAAGCTGATCGGCGACACACTGCTGTCGAGCCCTGACGTGTCCGACGGCCGCGTCGCCCAGGTGTGGACAGGCGTTCTGATCACCGCCAACACGCTCTACATCCTGTTCTTTCTGGCTGGCGCGGTGATCGTCATGGGGCACCAGACGGTACAGACGCGCTACTCGATGAAGGAGATCGCCCCGCGCCTGGTCATCGGGGCAGTCGCTTCGAACGCCTCACTGTGGGCGATCTCCCAAACGGTGTCCCTCGGAAACGCTCTCGCCGCAGCCCTGATGGACAGCAAGTTGTCCGCCGAGGGCATCGGTTCGCGGCTGACCTCGATGATCGTCGACAAGCTGTTTCTGCCATCTGGCATCACCCAGCTGTTCCTGGTACTCCTCGGCGGCGCGGTGGCGGTCATGGGCATCGTGCTGCTGATCACCTGCCTGATTCGTGCAGCGATCTTGTTGACTCTGACAGCCGGATCTCCGCTCGCCCTCGCCTGCCACGCACTCCCGCAGACCGATCCGCTCGCCCGGCTCTGGTGGCGAGCGATCATCGGCTGCCTGGCCACGCAGGTCGCACAAGCGCTCGTCCTGATCACCAGCATCCAGATCTTCTTCGACCCGAACGCCGACACGATCCTCGGGCTCCCCTCAGGTGGCGGCCTAGTGGATCTGCTGCTCTGTCTCGTCTTGCTATTCGCCCTCATCAAGATCCCGATCTGGACCACCAGGGTGGTGCTAGGGCGTGGTGCGATGGGCGCGACAATGGTTGGCCGACTCGCCCGCTCATTCATCTATTACAAGGCGTTCACCCTTGCACGCAGCCGCCTTGGCGGGCAGGAGGCCCGGCAGCGCACCTCGGGGGTCTGGCACAACAACTTCCGGCCCGGCCCGCCCACACCGGGCGCGGGGCTGGTTCCGTCCGGAGGCCCGCGGCCCGAAGACGGCGGCGGACTCGGCGGCTGGTCCCCGCGACCGGAGACGGTAACCGCGACCGCGACCGTTCACCAAAGCAGTTCATCATCCGGTTCCGGGCACCCCGGGCCGCCGCATGGACGGGGCCCGAGCGGCCAGCCCTCAACCATCCCGCCAGGTCCAACCCGACGTCCGCTCGCGCTCCCGCCCGGCCGCTCGACCAGGCTCGACCGGCTCGCCAAAGAACGTGTGGAGAACCCACTCCCGAACCGCGGAGTCCAGGAAGGCCTGTTTCCGCCGATCAGCAGCTCGGCCGGGCCACGCCAGGCGAAGCCTCACAACAAGACAGCACCAGCGGCTCAGCGCCCAAACGGCCAACACGAGTCAGCTCCACCGGCCCCCACGCCGCATACGCCTGCCACAAGCGCAGAACGGCCTGCTGGCCGCACATCTGGCGCCCCAGCAAAACGCACTTCAACACGTAAGCCCGACGGCCCAACCGCCAAGAAGAGGAACAGGGGCTGACCGGCCATGACCCAGGACTACGGAACCGCCAGAATCCCCCAGGACGTCTCGCAACCAGACAAGATCATGTTCGGCGCGACAGCCCGCCAGTGTGTAATCCTCGGCGGGACCACCGCGGGGCTCTGGCTTCTCTGGCTCGCTCTGCGCTCGTCCGTCCCACCGCTGATGTTCGCCGCTCCAGCCGGATTGCTCCTGGTGCTGCTCGGGATCGCCGTCACCGCCGAACGCGACGGGATGAGTGTCGATCAGTTGCTGTTCGCGGCGATCCGCCAGGCGCTGTCGCCGAAGCGACGAGTCATGGCGCCCGAAGGCGTAGAAGACCCGCCGGCCTTCGTCTCGGGTCTGTTTCAGGGCAACGCCCCGAAGACCCCTGCCTCGCTCGGCCTTCCTGTCCGGCAACTTCGCGATGACGGCGCAGTGGATCTCGGCCCGGACGGGTGTGCGGCGCTCGCGTCGGCATCCACAGTGAACTTCGCACTGCGCACCCAGGGCGAACAAGCACTGCTCATCAGTGGTTTTGGCCGATGGCTGAACTCGCTGACCGGGCCGGTGCAGATTACCTCGCGCACGACGCCTGCGGACCTTGGCAAGCAGATCAATACTCTGCGCGACTCGGCACCGCGTCTGCCGCATCCCCTGCTTGAGGCCGCCGCACAGAACCACGCTGACTTCCTCGCCGATATCAACGCCTCCGGCTCAGTACTGCATCGCAGCCTCTTGGTCACGGCACGCGAGTTGGACCCGAAGCATGCGCCCCGCGCCGCACGTCGCATTGCGGAGACCGCCGCGCTCTCCGCATCCGAGATCGACGCCGTTCCGCTGGACTCGATCGCCGCGCAGCTGGCTCTGTCCGCCGCACTCGACCCCGATTACCGATGAAGGGAGCCCGATGATGCGCCCCCTGGCCATCGCGACCGCCGCAGCGACCATCCTCCCGATCAGCACGAAGACGAAACAACGCGGGCAGGACAAGCTCGGCCTCGGCCCGTCCAGCCTCGCGGTCGAGACGAAGAAGCTCAGAATCGGCGAGTCCACCCACGCCGCGACCTTCGCCGTGGCCGGCTACCCTGCCGAGGTCGGCAACGGCTGGCTGGAGCCGATCCTGTCCTACCCCGCGCGGATCGACGTCGCCGTCCACATCGAGCCGATCCCCGCACGGATCGCCGCCGACCGGCTCCGCAAACAACGTGCTCGCATGGAGTCGAGTCGTCGCCATACCGCAGAACGCGGGCGGCTGGACGATCCGATGACAGAATCTGCCGCGGCGGACGCACGGGAGCTCGCCTACCGCGTTGCCTGCGGCGAGGGGTGCCTGTTCGACGTCGGTATCTACCTGACCGTCTTTGCCGGCACCGAAGCGGATCTCGACGAAACTGTCGCGGCGGTGCGATCCGTGGCAGACGGGATGCTGCTGCGGCTGGTGCCAGCGACCTTCCGCAGCGTTCAGGGCTGGACCACAACGTTGCCCCTCGGGATCGATGGCCTGAAGATCCGTCGGACATTCGACACCGACGCCTTGGCAGCCTGCTTCCCGTTCACGTCCGACCAGCTCGCACAAGTCGTCGGCTCCACCTCACCGGTTCTGCTCGGCGTAAACGGCACTGGTGCCGGCCTGGTCTGCTTCGACCGGTGGGCCCTGGACAACCACAACTCCGTCGTCCTCGCCCGATCGGGGTCCGGCAAGTCGTACCTGACGAAGCTCGACATCCTCCGATCCCTCTACACCGGTGTCCACGTACTGGTCGTGGACCCGGAGCAGGAGTACGTGCGGCTGGCCAAGGCTGTCGGGGGTACCGTGCTGGAGCTCGGGGCACCCGGAGTAAGGATCAACCCATTCGACCTGCCCAAAGACGAACAGTCACACGACGCAGTGAAGCGTCGGACGCTGTTCGCCCACACAGTCGTCGCGGTGCTCCTCGGGGCGGAGCTGACCGCCAGCGAGCGCGCCGAGCTCGATTCAGCGGTCCTCACGGCTTACGAGCGCGCGGGGATCACCGAGGACGTTCGCACCCACACTCGCGATGCTCCGACGCTTGCAGACGTGGCCGCTGTCCTCGCCGCCCGGGGTAGCAACGAGGCCCGGTCGCTTGCGAGTCGCTTGGCTCCGCACACCAGCGGATCCTTCGCAGGGCTCTTCGATGGGCCGACAACTACAGCCGTAGACGGCCACCTGGTGGTTTTCGCGCTCAAACAGCTCCCCGAAGAGATGAAGGCGATCGGCACACTGCTCGTTCTCGACGCGATCTGGAGGCAGGTCACCTCACCGGAGCGGCGCCGAAGACTGTGTGTGGTCGATGAGGCCTGGCTGCTGATGAAGGAGCCAGCTGGCGCGCGGTTCTTGTTCCGCATGGCCAAGGCAGCCCGGAAGCACTGGGCCGGCCTCGCGGTCATCACTCAGGACGCTCCCGACTTGCTCGGTACCGACCTCGGCCAAGCGGTCATCGCCAACGCCGCGACCCAGATCCTCCTCCGGCAGGCGCCGCAGGCGATCGAGCAGGTCGCTGCGGCCTTCCGGCTATCTGCCGGGGAGCGCGCCTATCTGCTCACGGCCACCCGGGGAACCGGTCTGATCAACATCGGCAGCAGCCGCGCTGCCTTCGCAGCCGTCGCCTCGAACGACGAACACCTTCTCGCGACCACCGACCCCGCGGAGCTGGCAAGGCTCGAAGAGTCCAAAACAGCCGAGCCCGAGGGCGAGGGCATCTGAGATGCACGGCGACGCCTCAGCGCCCCAGGTCCCGGTGATCCAGTTCCTCAACAGCCCACAGTCCTTCCTCAGCTCGGCCGGCCGCGTCATCGGCAGCTTCCTCGAAACGTGGTGGCAGGTCGCTACGCCTGCCGCGCTGGCCCTGACCGGAACGGCGGCGGGTGCACGCCTTGTGCTGCACGCTCGCCATCGACGCTTCATGTCTACCGGAGCACGGCTGGTCGAAGTGCAGCTACCGCCGGAAGTCGGCGCAGATGCCGCGTCGAAGTTCTGGTCCCACGTACACGCCATGCTTCGTCCAACATGGCGGCGGTTCTTCGACGGCCAACCACACCTGTCGTTCGAATACTGCTTCAGCGATACGAACACACGGATTGAGATCTGGGTACCGGGAGTCGTTCCGCCGAGGTTGGTCGAAGCGGCCGTGGAGTCAGCATGGCCCGGGGCACACACGACGGTGCTCAAGCCGGCTCCCAGCCCAATCCCGTCGACAACGGTCGCCCCAGCCACAGGCGGGCGCCTTCGGCTGGCCAAGACCGAAGTCCTCCCGCTGAACACCAAGCACGACTCCGATCCACTGCGACCGTTGTTCGGAGTCGGTGCCGGCCTGCGACCCGACGAGCACATCGCAGTGCAGGTACTTGCTCGTCCGGCCACGGGCCGCAGGTTACGGATCGCACGGCGAAAGGTGCATCGCCTGCGAAGCCACGCCATGGGTCTACGGCGAACCAGTCGGCCCACGATGGTGCTCTCAGTGCTGGACGAGCTGACGCCCGGAGTGAAGAACGTCCCCCTACCTCTCGGCGCCCGCACGGATCCGATGGTCGCCGCAGAGGTACGTGCAGCCGTTTCAAAGACAACAGGATCGCTGTGGGAAGCCGAGATCCGATACGTCGTCGCGGCCGTCGGCCCGATCGGATCGCGACCGCCTGGCGACCGGCTGCGAGGATTGGCGGGAGCTGTCGCCGCCGCCTTCGGTGTCTTCGCCGAGCGGAATTGGTGGGCCCGCAGGCGGCTGCGACATCCAATCGAGAAGCTGACCAGTCGGCATTTCGACCGTGGAGATCTACTCAACAACGCCGAGCTCGCCAGCGTCGCCCACCTGCCGACCGACGCCTTCGCACTCGGCGTCGAGCGGGCTGGAGCCCGCTCAGTCGCGCCGGCTCCGACTGTCGCGACCGCCGGCCGATTCGTGAAGCCGCTTGGCGAAACGGATGCCGGCCCCGCTCGCATCGTCGGACCGAAAGTCGCCGATGCACGTCAGCACCTGCACATCATCGGCTCCACCGGATCCGGGAAGTCCACCCTCATGGGCGGTCTGATCCTGGACGATGTCACAGCAGGCCGCGGTGTTGTCGTGGTCGACCCCAAGGGCGACCTCGTCCCAGATCTTCTCGAACGGCTCCCGGAGTCAGCTGGTCGGCGCACCATCCTGATCGATCCGACCGCTCCCGATCCGCATCCGACGCTGAACGTCTTGGCCTCGGCCGCCGGAGACGACGATCTCCTAGTCGACAACCTGGTCGGAATCTTCCGCCGCATCTTCTCCGCGCATTGGGGCCCACGCACCGACGACGTTCTGCGGGCGGCGCTACTCACCTTGCAAGCCACCAGTTCGAGCAAGGTGCTGGCGAGGGTGAAGGACCCGACTCTCATGGACGTGCCGGAGCTTCTGACCAATGACGCCGTCCGGCGAAGAACCCTGTCTCGCCTCTCCGGCGACGACAACGTTCTGCGTGGCTTCTGGCGGGGCTACGACGCTCTCTCCGAAGCCGGCCGTTCAGCCGTCGTCGCCCCGCTCCTTAACAAGCTACGAGCCTTCTTGCTCCGAGACTTCGTGCGGTCGACCGTCGGCGACCCCGCTTCCACGATCGACTTGAGCGAAGTTCTGAATGGGGGAATCTTGCTGGTCAGGATCCCCAAGGGCGTCCTGGGCGAGGAGACGGCACGGCTCCTCGGCAGCTTCGTGGTCGCAGCGACCTGGCACGCGGCCTCAGCACGAACCAAGTCCGCTGAGGGCGCCCGCATCGATGCCGCGCTGTACCTGGACGAGGCACACAACTTCCTGTCGATGCCGATCTCGATGGAAGACATGCTCGCCGAAGCTCGCGGCTATCGACTGTCTCTCACGCTCGCCCACCAGAACCTGGCGCAGATGCCAACGGACCTGCGCGAAGGCATCTCGTCCAACGCCCGGAACAAGGTGTTCTTCGCCTGCTCTCCCGAGGACGCCAAAGCGCTGGCGGTGCACACGTCGCCGATGCTCACGGAGCACGATCTCGCGCACCTCGGCGGGTACCAGGCAGCCGTCCGGTTGAACGTCGATGGAGTGCAGGCGCCGGCCTTCACGCTCCGCACACTCCCGCTTCCCTCGGCCATCCCGGGCCGCGCTGACCGCATCAGGCAGCTGTCCAGGGAGGCCACCAGCGCTCGACGGCGAGAAATCGAGCAGGCCGAGCCATCTCCTCGGAATCAGGGCCTCGCGTAATCCGAGCCAGCCGACCTGCCCACGGAGGAAGCTATGTCGTTCAGTAAGGCAGCCAAGACGCGTGCCCAGCCCGCTCGCACTGCGAGTCACGCGGCTGCGGACCTTATCACCTCGCGTGACGCCCGCATGCTCCGACTCATTGCCGAGCATCGCGTCCTCACGAGCGGACAAATCACCAGCGCGCTGTTCACCGACAACACCCGCGCTCGCAAGCGAATCAGCACGATGCGCGACGCAGGCCTGATCGAGACGTTCCGCCCTCCGGCCGCCGGGTCATCTCAGCTTCACTGCGTCGCCACGGCCAAGGCGCTGAAGTTGCTCGGCCTCCCGGCCCGAAGCGCCGTGCCGGCCGGCATCGGGCAGGCGGCCATCGCGGCCGCACTCCGCCAGGACCTGGACCACTTGCGAGGCGTCAACGAGCTCTTCTGCCGGCTTCTCGCGCACGGACACGTGCGTGGCTCCGGGGCTGCGCTGGAGGACTGGCGATCAGAGTGGTCCACTGCGCAGCTCTTCCCCGGTCGCGTCAGGCCTGACGGCTTCGGTCGATGGCGCGACGGCGAGGCCTGGTGCGAATTCTTTCTCGAGTACGACACAGGCACCGAGCCGCTTCACCGGCTCTGCACGAAGTGGCTCGGCTACGACAACCTCATGCAGGCCGCCGACACCTGCTCTCCTGTGCTGTTCTGGCTCCGCTCCCCAGGTCGCGAGCAGCACCTGCATGAGCTGTTCGCCGAGAGCAGCACTGGAGTACCAGCCGCCACTGCGGTCGGTGACCCGCAGACTGCCGACATCGCCGGGGCGGTCTGGCGACCGACGTTCGCTGAACGGCGCTTCACGCTGGCCGGACTGGGCAAGGCTGCCTGCGATCACCTTGGTGTTCCACAGCGACCGAACGTCCTGTAATCGCCTCCTGAGCAGGGATTACAGCAGAAATTACACCCGACACGGCCTCGGACTCGTCCGAGGCCGCAGCTGTGTAATCCTCACGATCGGAGCGTTGTGATGGGTGTTCCCGCACGTGTCGCCACTGCCGCGGCCGTCGCGTTCCTGTTCCTCGTCGTCTTCATCTCAGCGGCAGCAAGCGCAGTAACCGCAGCCATTGCTGCGCCGCTCTCTCACCTGTGGCACGCCGTGGCCGCCGATCCACGAGGCACTCAGAGCCTGTGGTCGGCACAGGACTACGTCCACCTGATCGCCGCCGCAGAACACGACGCACCGTCCCCGCAGGCCGCCACCGCTATCGCGTTCGCCGCCAAGCAGATTGGGCGACCCTACATTTGGGGTGGAACAGGCAACCCGGGATATGATTGTTCCGGGCTCACACAAGCTGCCTACCGCTCGGCAGGAGTCGATATCCCCAGAGTGGCAACTGCGCAATATGTCGAAGGTGTAAAGATTGAGTTGGATAGCCTTCGGCCCGGGGATCTCGCCTTCTATGGAAGCACGGCATTCGCGCATCACGTCGCAATTTATCTCGGCGTCGTCCGAGGGGTTCCGGTGGTGTTGGACGCGCCCGCACCAGGCGAAGTCGTGCGGTTCGATCCATTGACCTCAGGTGGCGATCTGTTCGCCGCCACCCGTCCGACTGCCGCTCAGTGACAGCCCCGGCGCGGTGTACGGCGCAGTCGGGAACGCGATGGGCCGCGCGTCAGGTGGCGCGGGCAGCAGGCACCGTAGAACCCCTGTAACGCCAGGTCAGTGGGGGATTACAGGGCTGACGCCGCAGTCCGACGATCATGGTTACCACGATTTCTATGGCTTCCGCCGCGACGCCCTGATCGCGTCACTCCACCTTCCGGCCTACCTAGCACCTACTGCTCTATCCACCCCCGTTCGCTTCGCTCACAGAAGCCCAGCCGGGTCGGGGGGCGCCGTGGTTTGCCGGCCTGAGGGCCCGCCGCGAGCGGTCAAGGAATTTCCTCGAATGATCTGAATAACAAATAGCGGAAGTCGTACTCCATATGGGTGAAGAAATGGCGGATCAGGGCTTTGACCTGTGCGTTTATCAAGATATCCTGGGTACATAAGAACTTGAGGGCGAAAGCGAATTGAAGTGATTCGCGTCGAGCCCGAGGAAAGGACATAAAACGCAGAAGGCAAACCCCTCAAGGTGCGCCCCGACGGCGGGATTAGGGCCCCGCCGCCGGGAATCAGGCACCGACCACCCCACGATCCCATCACAGATCAGTTAGGAGCACGTCATGAGCCTTGACCTCATTATCGCGGAGCTGCGCGAGCTCTCCGCGAACGCCACGCGGGCCGTGAAGTCCCCGGTCCCGTGCTGCGACGGCAGCTGCCCGCACGCCCAACGCGCCGAAGCGATGGCTGCGAAGTTCACCGAGCTCGACATCGTGCTGTCCAACCTCGGACGGCTGCCGAAGGCCTGGGCCTCTCCGTTCATCCCCTCTCAGCGGGCGCCCCGCTGACCCAGCGCGGTCACACGACCGCGCCGCACTCCTCGTAGGCACTGACGGTGGACCGCGCTGACCCGCGGTCGCGCCCTACCGGTCCACCCGCAGACGCCTGACCACAGCCGCCGCTGGGCTGTCGCAGCTTTTTGCGACAGACCACCGGCCGCCGATCACAAGAACTCAGAGCGCCGCGGCCTGGGCGGAGCCATGCCCAAAACAGCCCGCCCTGGCCGCCGTATCGAACTGGAGCCATCCGAATGACGATCCGGGACACGAACTTCCCACCTGCCCCCGACCGGCTCAGCCCTTGGCTGACAGCCTGCGGATTCACCCACCGCCGAGCCGACATCACCCGCTGAGGAGGAGAGCCAACCATGCCCATTCGCACGCCCGTGACTACCAGCGTTCAGCTGGCCAACGCCGCAGCCGTCGGCAGAGCCTTGCGGCCTCTCGGCTGGACGTCGCAGGAGGAGCCGCAAGGCAAGCACCCCGGGGCGCATCGCGCCACCGTCTGGAAGCCGCAAGCGGCGCCGGACCTCAGTCTCTTGATCCTCACGGTGGAAGGCCAGCGCGGTCAGATGGCCGAGCTGATCAGGTCATGCGTGGCGTTCTCGGAACCCGACCGCAGTGGCCGTCGGCACCGCGGGCGTCGACCCTCGTGGCGCTTCACGTGTTACGACGCGCCGCCGCTGGCAGTCACTGCCGCCGCACTCGCCGCTTTCGACAACGCCCCTGACGGCAAGCTGCTGGACGAAGCGGGATGGGACCTTACCCGCCACGTCGCCCGCGGCCACAAGCGGCCCGCGTTGACAGAGTTCAGACGGCGCGACAGCGCGGTGTCCGCCGTCTTCCGCTTTCCGAACTTCACACCGCCGTGCGAGCGCTGCCCGGCAACCAGCGATCTCGGCGACGCCGGCGGCTGGCTGATCTCCGGCCCCGGCTTCTCCGCCGACGCCACGGCCCACGCACCGGGCGCGGTCATCACGGCCTTCGCGCTCAATCTGCCGGGCCGATCGAAGGCCGCCTCGCTCACACCAGCATCGGACCAGGTGGCGAAGGGGCACGAGCGATGAGCACGTCATCAGCCTTCATCGCACAACGGCGAGTCGGTGAAGAACTCCTCGCATCCGGGTGGCACGCCGCGGCCATCGCAAGTCGGCATCGGCCGGGATCGGCGTGGATACTGATCGACCCCAGCCGCCGGGTCAGGATCCGGATGGCAGCGGACTTCGCATCTCCTCGCGCGACCATCACCGCAGCACGTCTGCCTGGGTTCCCCTGCGCGGGCACCGCCTGGGCTGCCGTGATCGACTTCGCCGATGCCGTAGTTCTGCACAAGGCAGCGCTGGCCAGTGCGGCAACTTGCAGAACGAAGCTGGGCGGCGGCGCCGATCGCCGCGCGGTCATCCGAGCTCTGGAAGCAACGGGGCTGATCCCGGACCGCAGCGCCTTCCGCCGCTCAGTCACGGGCGCTGGCTGGTGGGTCACCTCAGATCGTCGCGCCCGCGCAGCCTGGGCCGCACCGCACCGCAACGATCCGGGCGGATGGCGGATCACGGCTCCCACGCTGCGCTTCGATGCCACGTTCACCACTCCCGCGACAGTCCTCACCTCGATCATCGGCGCAGCGGCGCCCTGGAACCGGCAGGAGCCCACGCGATGAGCACTCAGTCGCGCAACGACGAAGCGATGCTGAACTACCTCGTCGGGGAAGAGGCCGTCACGGCTGCGGCCGACGAGATCTGGACGGTGTCGGGCCGCCTGGTAGACGCCCAGGGCGACCTAGAAGTCGCCACCGACCGCTACCGCGCAGCCGTCGCCGACGCCGGCATTCCCTTGAAGCACGTGGAGCGCATCGGCGCCGCCCTGATCCTGCGGCTCAACCGGAAGCGGCTGATCGAAGAGGTCGAGCGCGCGGACGAGGAAGACCGCGATACCCGCGAGTGAGTCCTTTCGGACCGCGGCGTCTCCGCCATACGCGCAGCCGGGCGCCGGAATGGGCACGCCCGCCGCCACATCAGCCCATCGACCTCGAACAAGATCGCTTCCAACCTCAAAGGAACAATCCAGTGAGCACGAACACCGAACCCAGGCCGTCGCCTACGCAGGTCCCGCGTGGTCCCATGCCCGGCCCCGCATCTCAGGCATCAACGCCTACTGACTGCTGCGTGAACTTCAACCTGCCCGACGGCCGGGTCGTCTGCTTCTCCGTCCCGGTCGGGATCTCAGAGGCTGACGCGAACTTCATCGGGAACCTGCTTCAGGCCTACGCCTTCGCCGTCGCCCGACGCGGGCGCTGACGTGACCGGCCGGCGGCCCACCCGGGCCGCCGGCCCTCTTCGCGCCCTGACCCTCGGCCAGGCAGGCCGCGGAGGTGGACTCTCGCACCGCCCAGAACGTCGCTGGCCTGCGCTCAGGCGCTCAAGCAGCCCGGTCCTCTGGTGGCTGGTCGGTCGCAGCCCGTCCAGCGCCGCCCATCCCGAGTGACAACCCGCCCACAGACCGCCCAGACGCTCAACGCGCTCACTCACACATCACTACGGAGGCCCCACAATGGCTCACCCGACGGCCACCCCGCTGACCGACCCGCCCACGGCCCCGATCAGCGCAGTCCGAATCGCCCGCATCGGCGGCACCGCCGCCGAGGTCGCCGCAGCCGCGATCAGCGCCCACACGCTGTACCACTTGGGCGGTCAGCTCAACCTCGGGCCGTTCACAGCCTGGCTCCTGCCGGCCGCGTTGGACGCCTACGCGTTCACGGCGCTGGCCGTCGGCTACAGCCTCCCGGCCAACCACCCGGGCCAGAAGCCCGTCCTCCGAAACGCCCGCCTCGCATTCGCGATGACCCTGGGCTGCAACGCGCTAGACCACGTTCTTCAGAAGGTCGGCCACCTGATCGACCCGACCGCCCGTGACCTGCTCTTGGCGGCCGTAGCGACCCTGCCCCCGCTCGTCGTCGAGCGGCTCCTCAATCTGCAGAGCCTCTTGGCCGACCACCGCAGTGCGCGGGCCGATCAACTGCCGACCGACCCGCGCAACCTCCTCGACCAACCGGGCACGGTGGACGCGGGAACAAGCCCGGACCAGGCCACTCCACCACACAAGCGCCCCGACTGGACCAACCTCGGGTATGCAGTGTTTGCAGAACTAGCAGACCGGCTGGGTCATCGCCCGTCGGGTCGCGAATTCCAGGCCGCCCTGGCGCTCCGGGCCGAAGAGCTCATCGCGGCCGATCAACTGCCCAACAGCGTACGAACACCGTCGCTCTCGTCAGCTAAGCGAATCCGAGCGGCTATCGAGTCGCAGATCGTAAATCAGGTGAGTCGCGTTCCCGATAGCGCCGATCACCAACTGGATCGGAAGGTCTGAGCTTGACTCTGTTGGGGATCTTGGTGCTGCCGCGCTGTAGCAGTGGTCTGATGATGCATACTCGGGCTCGTTCGAAGGATTGTCGCAGTGAGTTGAGGTGCTCGTTGTCCGTCCGTCCCCGTCATAGTGAGCATGTTCCGGCTTTGACCGCGCAGGTCGCGCGGACGAGCAATCCAGGTGGAACGACGGCAATGTGGATGCGCGACCGACTGGACGGCCTGTGGAGCGATGAGGACTTCCTCGGCTGGTATCCACGCGACGGGCGTCCCGAGCTCTCCCCGGCCCAACTGGCTACGGTCTGTGTGCTGCAGTTTTTGCTCGACCTGTCGGACCGTCAGGCTGCTGAGTCGGTGCGTTGCCGCATCGATTTCAAGTACGCCCTGGCCTGGACCTGGACGATCCGGGCTTCCACCACAGTGTGCTGACCGACTTCCGCGAACGGCTGACCTGTGACGACCGCGCCGACCGTTTGCTGGATCTGGCGCTGGACCGCTTGAAGCAGGTCGGACTCGTGCGCGAGCGCACCACGCAGCGCACCGATTCCACCCACGTCCTGGCTGCGGTGCGCGATCTAACGCGGCTGGAGCTGGTCACCGAGTCGGTCCGCGCCGCGCTGGAGGAGGTAGCTCGCATGGCCGGGCATCTGCTGGTCGGGTTGGTCGACCAGGACTGGGGACGCCGCTACGGCCGTCCGGTGCGACTGGGCAAAAACCCCACACGGCCCAAGACCAGGATCCTGGCCGCAGGACGCCTGCCAGTTGCTCAAGCACCTGGACCAGAGCGGATCAGGATACCGGCCCGGCCCACAGGCCGAGGCCTTGCGGCAGATCGTCATGCAGAACCATTTCCGCGACACTGCCGGCCGCCTGCGCTGGCGCACCGCCGACGACGGCGGGCTGCTGCCCTCCTCGTTGGCGATCGTCTCTCCCCACGAAGCCACAGCGCGCTACGTCCGCCACGGCCACATCATCAACTGGAAGGGGTTCGCCGCCCACCTCACCGAGACCTGTGCCCCGGACAGCGTCAACGTGATCACGGACGTGGCCACCACCTCGGCCGCCGCGCGCCGCGGACTACTGCCCGTCGAGCATCTGGTCGACGGCGGCTACACCTCCCTGGTCCACCTGGAACGCGCCGCCCGCGAACCCCAGGTCACCGTCAGCAGGCCGCTGCCGGGAAACCCCACCGGCCAGCACCGCAAGAACGAAGGCTACGACCGGGACGACTTCCACATCGACTTCGACCGCCGAGAAGTCACCTGCCCGCAGGGCCAGGTCAGCCAGGGTTGGCACGGGCCCCATCCGGCATCCTTGCCCACCGCGGCCCCGCTGATCGTCGCCCGGTTCACCAAGGGCCAGTGCCAACCGTGCCCGGCCCGCACGCAGTGCACCAGCTCTCGCGACGGCGCCCGCAACGTGGGCTTCCCCGCGCGAGAACTGCGCGACCTGCAAGTGCGCGTCCGCGCTGAGCAACAAACACCCGGCTGGAAGACCCGCTACGCAATCCGCTCCGGAGTTGAGAGCACCATGAACGATTTTGCCCACGGGCACGGCATGCGCCGCTGCCGCTACCGAGAAGAGCCCAAAGCACACGTGCAACACGTGCTGACAGCCATCGCCGTGAACATCGAGCGCCTCAGCGCCCGGCCGACTGCCGAGGAAACCTCCCCAGCAAGACCGCCGACCGCCCTCCAGACCTTTCTTGACCACCAGGGAATCCACCGCTCGAAGTCCCGGCGAACCCTCTGCACCTGACCTCGACCACCAAGATCCCCGACGGATTCAAGCTTAGCCTGATCAAACCTCTTACTGTGGCGGCAGCGATACTTGCGCGTTCGGGTTGGGAAGCGGATTGACCTGTGTGCACGAGATTTCGGCAGGCTCCGGTGCAACCGATTCTGAACGCTGAACCGTGCCCTGGAAGCAAGCGATTTTCAGCCCATCGCTGATAGACCCCGGGTCAGCATAGCGAGCACTCATAGCGAAACTGATCACCACCGTGCCGTTCTTGTCCACGGCATCGACCCTGTCTGGACCGGGTCTCGTCGTGGCCAGCGTTTTCAGCTGTCCTACGGTCAGCGGGCCGGCGTGAAGCGCCGTCGCGGCGGCGGCGAGGTAGCTGGCCGCATTCGTCTCGATCACTTTGCTCGCCGCAGCCTCTTGCTTGTCTGCTATCGAGTTGTCGCGGTGCCAGCTGATGAGCAGAATCGCCCCGTACAGCACGGCCCCACCGATGACAACAGACATCACGATAATGAATCCCCTACGCAACGCGTCAATTCCTCCTGCAGTTGATCGCCGGGGGGCCGGGAGCAGTATGGCCAGCCTGCTCCCGGCCCCTCGGCGAGTGTGGTCTATCAGTAGTTTGCCGCTCTGAGGGCGTTCAGGAACGCCGCTGCGTAGATGGGTGTGCCGGTGTTGTTCGGATGGTAGCTCTCCATGCTGCCACAAGGCAGTTTGCTGCCAGGGCAGGAGAAGTCTCCAGGTCCTGTCGGCGCCGCGACGGCGTCGTTGATCCCAGATGTCGCGTTGTCGCAGATGCGGTGGTTGGAGAACTCGGCGTTCGGCCAGTAAAACGTCGCCGGCACGTGGGCCTGGCTGGCAACTGCCGTCGCCACCGCGTCGGCCTCGTGGGTCTCCATGTAGTCGGCCCAGCCGTTCAGCTGGGACGCGTTCGAGGACGCCATGACGCTACACCCGAGGATGACGTTGGGGGCGTTGAACAACTCGGGGTAACCCAGCAGAACGATCTTCGCGTTCGGCGCCTTGTCGTGGATCGCCGCCAGGACGCCCGGGATATTCGCCGTCGCAGCGACGATGTCCCCCTTGACCTTCGAGTCCGCGGGACAGTCGAGCTCGACGCAGTGCTTGACAACGTCGCTGAACCCGGCATCGTTTCCGCCAATAGTGAGCGCCACCAGGGTCGTGTGCTCGTCAAGGAACCCCGCAGCGATCTGTGGAACCTCGTGGTATTGGCCCATAGTGCCCCAGATAGGTTGATTCGTTTTGGTGTCAACGAGTTCACCGGGGCCGAAGTTGTATGTATACGCCCCCGAACAGGCCGTCGATTGGTAGTCGAGGCTGTCGCCGAACACATCGGCCGTCTTGCCGATGGTGTTGGTCTGGTGCGGCAGCGTAGTCAGGCGGATCCACGAGTTCTGGCTCTGTCGGCATGCGTTCCAAGTCGCGTCCGGCGAGGTCGAAGTGTCCTGGCTCGCATACGGGCCCACATCTGTACCGGGCAGGTACGGTTCGGCGCCCTCCCCGGAGGAGTATGAGTCGCCCATCGCCACTACGAAGTCTGACGGCTGGCCCGGCAGTTGCTGAAAGGCTATGGCATCCCACGCGATGTCCGCCGAGCCGGTGCCGTCGCCGTCCATTGTCGTGTTGCTCAGGGACACACTGGTCGGTCCCGATCCGCTGTTCGTGAACTGGAAGGTCCCCAAGCTCACCCAGGTGTTCTGTCTCAGGTGAGTGTTGATGATCCGAGTCTCGGACTTGCCGTCGCCCGTATTGATCACGTACGCGGCCTGCTGTGTGGTCGCTGCGATGTCAGGGATGTGAGTCATGACTCGCACCCAGCCATTGAGCTTCGCCGACGGCGTCCACGTTCCTGTGACCGTCAGGTTGCCGCCTGGTCCGCCACCATAGTTGTACTGCGCTCCCTGGGTACCGGCACCGCGAGTGTGGGCGAACCACATGTGCCCGTCGAAGCCTGCGGAGAGTTGGTGCAGGTCTTCCTTTGCTTCGTAGGCGCCGCTGGCGTCCCCGTAGAAGTTGAAGGCGAACGATCCGGCGTCGACGGCCGTTTTCGAGCCCGAAGCACAACCGACCTGGATCGGTGCTGAGTCCGGAACCGAGGTGACGACGCTGGTGTTCGGGGCGTTCGGTAGGACGCAGTCTCCGGTGGTCGGATAGGTGGTGCCGTGCGCGTCACCGGGTTCGCTGCGTGGCGTCTTATAGGTCATCGTCTCGTTGCCGCAATCGGCGGGGCAGGTCTTCCAGGTGACCGACTGGTGATACCACAAGGCCTGGTTGCAAGCGAGAGTCGTGCACTTCGGCGGGTTGGTGGGGTCGCAACCGTTGCTGGCGTCACAGAAGGCGTTCAGCGGCGGCTTCACAGTCGTCCGGTCTCCGACGGCATTCCACCATGCGGCCTGGTAACCGTGAGTGTTCCCATTGTTCTGCAGCCCGTTGTCGTCATAGGAGTAGCCGGCGTCGATGGGCCAAGCCGCCCAGCCAAGTACCTTCTCCTCGTACGGCCAGTCCTGCGGGTGCCCGGCGTCGCTGTAGGTGTTGTTGTCCAAGAACGGGTGCCGGTTCGGCGGATAGTTCGGGTTGGCCGGGTTGTTCAACCAGCCCAGACCCCAGGCAGTCATGCCGGCGGTGGGGATGTTCAAGCCCTCGTTGTAGTCCCACAGGGCCGCGAACCAGTTCTCGAGCTTCGAGGGGTCATCGTTGTTGAGGGTGATCGGCTGCGCCAGCATGTGCAGTTCGTTCCACTTGCTCTCGAGGATCCGCAGACTGGCAGCGATGTTGGTCGCGTAGTCCACCGCGACGGCGGTCTGCTCGTCCGGCGGCAGGGCGACTTCGCCAGGCTTCTCCTGGCCGGCCATCCGCATGCCGTCGGTCACCTGACCGACACCGTAACCACAGTCGGCTTTCGACCAGTTGACCGCCCACGAGCCTGGGTCGTAGCCGGGAGTGGCCGATACCTTGACGCCGTAGAAATTGGCCACCAACGGGTTGCCGTACTCGCCTGGCAGCGCGTGACCTGTGGCCTGCCAAAGATTGGACTCCTGGGCCAACACGCCGAGCAGCACCTGGGCCGGAACGCGGGCAGTGGATCCGGGCAGTGGCTGTCCGTCGGTCCCGACCAGCGGGATCGACGGGAACATGCCCTGCGGGGTCCAGGCCGCCAAACCACTGTTCTTCCAGTTCGTCGGCCGCTGTACGTTCAGGATGCCGCGGACCGCGTCGTCCACAGCCCACTCGACCTGGTTCGGCGTTGGCTGGTAGACCTGCGTGTTCGCATCATTGCGGGCTACAGAACAAGATCGGTCGGCATCGACCGGGTCAGTGGGCGATCCGGTCGTGGCCGCCGTCCCGACGCCGTGTGCCTTAGACGTTGGAGCCATCCGCATCAAAGCGGGCGTTGGCACGCCGCCACCGGCTGGCGACTGCTGGTCGGAGGCAACCGTGAAGTCGACCGATTTCGACGTTCCAGCTATGTCCGCCTTGATGGAGAAAGGGGCCGGCACCGAAGCGTCAGCCTCGGGTGACCCAGCGACTCGCGTCTGCGCCATCCGCTGCCCGAGGTCGGCCGGCTGGGCCGAGCGCACCACCAATCGCGCTTCGGTTGAGACCATACTGTCCACGTCCGCTGCCACCTGCATGACGTCACCCGGCAAGGCTTTGACCGTTTTAGCCTCCCCGGTGATAAAGACGCGGCCCGCAGTGCCGGCTGCGATACCGACTGCGGAAGCCGGGCCGGACCCCAAAATCGAAACAGTGCCACCCGCCATCCGCTTGGCTGTCGCCGACGAGGCATCCTGCTCGACGTAGTCCAGCCCGTTGTGCGCGTCCGGGTGCAGATCGAACAATGTGCCCTTGCCATGGGCGACCTCGGTCACCGCCCCGCTTCCGTCGATCGAGTCGAGGACGGAGCCCTTGGCTCCGAGGAGTTTGTTCCCTACCGGAACCGCGGAGGTTATCTGACCCGGGACCGTAACGATCTTTCCGACCGAACCAGTCGCCGCGTCGATCGGTATCAACCGTGTTTGCCCGGCCGCCGAATTCTCTTGGGTAAGTACCGCCGACTCGCCTACGCCGCAGCCGGGACTAAAGTAGGCGAGCGTCGTCGTCACCGGAAGCTTCGTAACCTTCCCGGTATCCAGATCGACGACTGCGGCGAACGCACCTCGCTCGAACATCGTTGCGTCATTCGACGCAGAGCGTGGCGCGTAGCTAACGACCGCGTGCGTTCCGGATCCAGTCACACAGGCGTTACCGATCCACTGATCGTCGGTAAGCCCCGGCTCCGACAACACTGTGGCCTCGCGCCACTGATAGGCGTTCTTGCTGTCCGCCACCAACACGTGGAGGCCGTTACCATCGCCGACGACCTGAACTGCGCGGTCTGTAGACGTCCGCCAGTCGCGGGGCAGCACTTGGTCTGGATCGTTCACCCGGTCCGATTGAGCGGCCGGAGATTGCGGCTGGTTCGAAGTCTGGCGCTTACCCGACGGTGAATCCGGTGGTTTCTGGACTGTGGTGGCAACAGATGTTTGAGCGGCACCGACGACGAAGACTGTTGCCAGCGTCACCAGCGCGAGAGAACGTCTCGTCCGCCTTGATTGTCGTTGAGTACGCAATTCGAATCCTAGGATAGGAGGTTCCGAGCACCATCGAGGTGATATTCGCCTTTGCGACCGTCATGCCGACCGTTCAGGCAAACGGGCCGACTGTCGCCCCTAGAGAACGCCTTGGAGCTCGCCTCGGCGCCGGTCGTCCAGGGTGTCAGAGGAAAATCGCGACGCAACTAGTTCGTCAGAGCTTCAGCTCGCTTGTGAAGCCGGCGAGGATCAGACGCCTGGCTTTCTGTCGTAGCATGTTGTCACTGCTCCTTCTTGTCGTACTACCGATGGGTCGTTGCCGTGCGGTGGTGCGGATGGAGCACACGGGTGGCCTCGCTTTCCAGAGCGGGGCCACCCGGCACACGGACCCTTGTAAGGGTCCTTCGATACGCCGGAGTGCTATGGGTCAGCATCCAGATCACTCCTTACCGTGTCAATCGACCCTCAACGCGGTACGCCGCGCGACCAGCTACTTTGTGTAGCACCCCGCCGAACAGACCAGTAAAATCGGACACCCTTCTGATCGATTCGTCCATTTTTGTAATGATTCATACATGGGCGTATTTTGTCGCATGTATCACGAGTAAAGTATTAGTAAAGAGATCTTCGTACCCTGATAGACTTGACACGTTGGCCTCAACGCGTACGCGCCGGCACAGACCTGATGCAGACTCACATAAGCGTTCGTATGCTCCACCGCTTGGACCGGTCCAACAGGGTGGGACTGCGGCGCATGCTTTCCACAGACACCAACGATCTGGGTCGGTTCACAGCCGGTGTCTAGTGGGCTGCACAGGTCTCGCGCACTCACCGGTTCGGTGGTGCCGGCTAGGACGGTGAGGGCGTGCAGGTAGACGGGGCCGTCCGGGAGATGTGGTACCGCCTCGTCGAGGGCGAGCGCCAGGATGACCTTGCGGGCGGTGGCCAGTTCAGCATCGGCTTCGCGCGACTGCCCGCTGCTGTTCACGATCTGCGATCTTGGCTAGCGCGGTTGTCATCTCAGGCGCCTTCACACGCTGCGCCAGGTAGGGATGACCTGGCCGGTGAGCCGGGCCGGCCACGACGGCAGCTACCGTCCAGCAGACCCTGGACTCGGCCGAGGCTTCACAGGATTCGTCGTCCCGAACCAGGCGGCGGTGCAGCATCGAAGTGCCATTGCTCTTCTCCACCACCCACCGCTTGTTGGCTGGACCGCGATCCCCTGCTGCCCGGCGCGGCGCGTGACGATCTCCACATCGATACCGGAGTACGCACCATGCTCGAGGGCTAGTGTCTTGAAGCCCTGATCCACCCACGCGTTGGTCACGGTGCCGACCGTGGCGACCTCGTCCAGCAGCCGAGTCGGGTGCCGGACACGTTACCCGTGCCTTCAAGACCGCGAAGGATGGAGTCGGCAGGCTACCCCGCTGCTACACGAAGCAAGGTGTGTAGCCACTATCAGCGCTGCTTGGACCCGCGACACGATGCCGAGCTTGGAGAAGATCTTGGTTGTGCAAGCTTTGACGGTCGATTCGCGGATGCCCAGTCCACGGGCAATGCCGCGGGTGCTCAGCCCCACGCCAATGCCTGACAAGACCTCTATCTCACGCGGCGTCAAAAGGCTGAGCTTGGGTTCGTGGACATCGGTAAACGAGCCGAAGCGTGTTAGCGGGCACGGCACCGAGCCAGATCCGGCACTGCCTGCGGCGATCTCGATCATGAAGCACCCTCTTCTCACAGTGACCACAGTCGACATGTCGAGGTGGAGCCGCTCCACAACGGGATGCGGCGGTAGCGCGAGGGGGTGCAACTAGATCATCGTTGCGACAGGACGAGGTCTTGTCAACGCCGACCAAGCAGTAACACAGAGGTTTGATAAAAGGGTTCAGCTACGCTACCCTCCGTTCGGGTGGGGTGTGCACTTTGATTTATCTCCGTTGCGGAGAGTGAGCAAGACTCAATACCTGCTTGGCCTCTCAGAGCAGCTCGATTCGCCAATGAGCCAAGATCATCGCGGGGCCTCAGGGCGTACCGCGGTACGACACCACTTCTCCTGCACTCGGGCAAATAGGGAGCCGTGTGTTCACACGCAAAGCAGACGATGCCGAGACAACCAATGGTCTGTCACAACCGACTCGACGACAGACCCAGTTCCTAGCAGTGGCATTGCTTGCGGCGGTGCTGGCTTGCGGCGGTCTAATTGGCTCTACATGGGTCAAATCGCCAGCCGAGCAAGCTGCGCAGACCCGTCCGCCGAGACCTTCCGTGCTGACTGCATCGGTTGTGCGAAAGGTTCTTGCGAACACTGTCACCACTCGGGGTAGCGTGTCAGCTGGTGGAGGCATCGCTGTGACGCCACAGCCCCCTCGCGGCTCAGAACCCTCCAATGGCACATCGGCATTGATCGTCTCCAAACTCACAGCCAAGGCTGGGGATGAACTGTCGGCAGGGGCAGTTCTGATTGAGGTGTCTGGGCGACCAATAGTGGTCCTTCAGGGGCAGGTACCAGCCTATAGGGATCTAGAACCGAACGCAGACGGCGGCGACGTGGCCCAATTGCAGAACGCGCTGGCATCCGCGGGCTACCCCTCGGGCTCGGATGCGCATGGTCACTTTGGCCCTGGCACACAGGAAGCACTTTCGGCCTACTACCGCCACCTCGGCTACCCGCCGCCAATAATCGGCGGGTCGGAACCAGCCGGAGTCATGCTGCCGGCGAACGAGGTTGTTTTCGTTCCCAGCTTTCCCGTACGCGTAGCCAGCCTGAACGTGCAGCTAGGCCAGACAGTCTCGGGTCCGACCCTGACGCTGGAATCCGGGACTCTGACAGTGTCAGCCTTCTTGCCGCCCGCGCAGGCTGATCTCGTGAAACCGGGGATGAAGGTCCAATTGGATGCCGAGGCGTTGGGAGATCAGACCGCAGAAGCGAAGGTGGCATCGATCGGCACCATAGCCGCTGGCCAAGGCCCTGATACCAACGGAGCAGATGCTAGTGGTCCTGCGGCGGGTTCAAGCGGCATACCGGCTGTCGGCGCAAACGTATTGCAGCAGCCAGTCAAGCCTCAACAGACAGGAATCGGCTTGCCGTTGACCATTACGTCCACTGAACCGCTGCCCACAACGTGGAACGGACAAGACGTCCGGGTCACGCTCACAGGAGCGGCCACTGATGGTCCAGTCTTGGCGGTACCACTTTCCGCACTGTCAACAGGTGCTGATTCGGTAACCTCGGTGACTGTTGTAGCACCGGACGGATCCCAGCGACGAGTGCCAGTGTCGGCGGGTACCAGCGCTGACGGCGACGTGCAGGTCACACCGATCAAGCCCAGCGCCCTTCGTGAAGGCGACACCGTAGTTGTCGGGCAGGCACAGCAGTGACTTCCGCCACCTGCGCTGCCCCACCCGTCGTAGATTTGCGAGGGGTGGCACGCACTTATCAAGGCCCGTCACCTGTAACCGCACTGCATCCAGTTGAACTGCGGATCGGCGTAGGCGAGCATGTGGCGATCATCGGGCCATCCGGCTCCGGCAAGTCGACCTTGATGAACCTGATCGGCCTGCTAGATCGCCCAACCGCCGGCACATACCTGATGGACGGCGTAGATACCTCCCAGATCTCGGAGCGGGACCGAACCGCTTTGCGTGGCCATCGAATTGGCTTCGTCTTCCAGGCTTTCCATTTGATGCCACACCGTTCATGTGTGGAGAACGTCATGCTTGCGCAGCTCTACACTAGCCGCCGCCCCAAAGCCACACGCAGGGCAAACGCAATCGAAGCGTTGGTACAGGTTGGCCTGGGGCACCGGCTGGAAGCCCATCCGGGCACGTTGTCCGGTGGTGAGCGTCAACGCGTGGCCATCGCACGTGCCATAGTCAATCGCCCAAAACTGCTTTTGGCAGATGAGCCGACAGGAAATCTGGATTCGAGCATGGCGCACAGTGTGCTCGACATCCTGGATAATCTCATCGCTGACGGGCTAACCCTGCTTGTCATTACGCACGATGCGACCGTTGCAGCACGAGCACGCAGAACGGTCCGCATCGCCGACGGCAGGCTTACGGAGACTCAGACGGGGGCCACTGGTGCGGGCTAGAAAGCCGAAACTGAATGCCCTCAACCCTGACATGCAGATAGATCGTTCACACCTCAGGATCCGTGAACTCGGAGAGGAGGCGTTGGCCGGACTCTCTCAGCGCCCCGCTCGCACGCTGCTGACCATGCTCGGTACGGTCTTGGGCGTCGGGGCGTTTGTGGCAATCCTCGGTCTGACTTCAACTGCCACCGGCCAAATCTCTTCGGCGTTCTCGCCGCTGTCGGCAACCCAAGTCGATGTGCAGGATACAGGGCCAGCAGGCAACGGCCAGGGACTGCAAACCGACTCCCCTCGACGTGATGACTTCCCTGAAGACGCGGACCAGCGTGTGGAGCGCCTGAACGGAGTCGTCCATGCCGGGGTCTGGTGGAAGGTACACAGCCAGGACGGTCAGCCCGTGTCGGTTGCAGCCAACCCACCGAACGCAGTAGATAACGCCAACGCTGAGAGCGGTTCAGTCGACATCTACGCGGCATCCCCTGAGGCTCTTGCCGCGATGAGGCCGACCATCACGATGGGTCGTTCGTACGACGCATTCGCGGAGAATCGTGCCGAGCACGTCGTGGTTCTGTCTGAATCGACAGCCCAACGGCTTGGTATCTCTCGGATTGATGCCCAGCCCGCCGTTTTTCTCAACGGTGTCCCTTATTCGGTCGAGGGGATTTTCTCTGACGTCAACCGCTTGCCAGAGGTTCTTCTTGGCATGGTCATCCCGACCACTACCGCCAAGCATGACTTCGGCCTGCCTACCTCAGGGGACCCCGCGCACATGCTCATTGAAACGAGACTCGGTGCCGCACGATTGGTCGCCTCTCAAGCGTCAATAGCCCTTTCTCCGGAGCAGTTTGACCGCTTCAAGGCGATACCGCCTCCGGACCCACACGCTCTCAAAGACCGTGTCGCCAGTGATCTCAATGCACTGTTTCTGCTACTGGCTGGAATCACGCTGGCCATAGGGGCGGTGGGCATCGCTAACACTACCCTGGTATCGGTACTGGAACGTACTGGTGAAATCGGGCTGCGGCGCTCACTTGGAGCACGTCCACGCCACATCGCCAGCCAATTCCTTGCCGAGTCGACAGCCATCGGCGCTCTCGGAGGGCTGATCGGAACAGCGCTCGGCGTCGGCACAGTTATAAGTGTGGCCCTGGCAAAAAACTGGACAGCTCTTCTGAGCCCCAGTGCGGTACTGCCGGCTCCATTGATCGGAGCCGTCGTAGGCCTTGCAGCGGGAACATACCCGGCATTACGTGCGGCGCGAATCGAACCCGTGGAAGCTCTGAGGCGCTGATCCTTCGATGCACGAAGCATGTGGGTTCTTCGCTGGGAGGCCATCAGCCAATCCGCGTTGCAGGGTGACTCAACCGTCTGGATCTTGGTCGCCCAAAAGGCCAGAGTCTGCTCCGAGCAGAAGTGGATATTTGCTTCAGCTGCGGAGCGACAGCGCGGCCTACGAGTCCAAAAAAAGCCAGCAGTTGTAACAACAAGCAGGGTAGGTATGCATGTACAACCGCCGCGAGCAGTCACGTTCGTTTGAGAGGATAAGGGTCCTTATTAGTTCGGCCGGCCCGGTGAACTGGATGGTGGCGGTGCCGGGGAGTTCAGCCATGGATCTTTCGGAGAACCAGCAGCGGCCGGCGACTTGCCCTTCATCGTGGATCGGCCAGGACGGCGCCGGTAAGGCGTTCGAGTAGGGCGGGGTCAGGAAAGACCTGCTTCGACATCTGAGACTTCGAGATCCCAGTGTCTACGCCTACGGCCTTGACCAGCTCGTCGACCGATCGTGTAGACAGGCCGTGGATGTAGGCCTCTACCACGACCGCGAACCACAACTGGTCGATGCGGCACTTGCGCTCCAACGGTGAGGGGCGAAGGAGCCGGTGCGCAACTTGGTGATGTGCAGCTGTACGTCTCCGGCCGCAGTCGTCAGGTCTGGCTCGCGGTGTCCGTAACGCTGGGTCGTGCGCTCCGGGCTGTGCTGGAACGGTGCCGAGCCGATCGTCGCGGGGTCTGCGGCTTCTCTTGCAGGATCCGCTCCAGCACAGTGCGGACCGTGTCAGTGTTGTCGGAATGGCGCAGCGACGCTGGCAGGCCCAACAGCTTAGTCTGGGAGAGAGCCATCGCAGGTCCACCCTTCGGGAAATTGAAGCCTTCTCTCTGAAGGCCCTGCGATGGCCCCCGCACATTAGAGCTCAGCCCAAGATCAATGACACCGCACAAGCGAACGCCGCCCAGCCTCATGACCTTGGCGAAAAGGAGCTAGGGAATCAATGGCCAACCACCTGAGCTGCGTGCTTTACCGCGCTACCTATCGCAGCTCGTCCGTTAGTGAGAGCCTCGATGTTGTTATCTATCGCCTTGCGTTCGATTTCGTTCTCCACAGCGAGCCATGTGCCAGGCAAGCCCGTTGCCTTCTTGCACGCGACGTCCTTTCGCGCGGTGGAGATTTCTTCTGCGGATGCACTCTTTTCAGACCAGCGGGCGTCATTTTGAGCGTCGTTAGGCGTCTTGTAGGAGTAACCGGCCGACTTCATGCATGCTGACCACTGTGCGAATGCGGTAACAACTCGGCTGTCACTTTGAGACTGCGCAAAGCTGTCTGCCTTGATTTGCTGTGCTATTTGATCCTCGCCCTTCAAGTCCTGCCCTGCTGGCGACCCCCATAGTTGGGTGCTCGCCTCTGCCTCACAGCCCCCGGGAGGTGTTTTCGGGTTTGGCTGTTCTGAACCCGTAAGAGCCTTGAGTAGCGCCGGCGTTCGCTGCGGAAGCTGGTCACTGCCGAATTGGAAACCCTTGTTTCGGCTGTCCACCAACGAGACCATGAAGTGGTAGCCCTGGCTCGCTTCCTCGTCTGAAACGGGGCCGTATCTGCCTTTGAGATCGGGCATTGCAACGATCTTTTCCACGTTGAGGACAGGGTAAGTGAATCCATGAGTGCCAAGGCAACGACTCACCAATATGGACTGCGCTACCGCGAGCTCCGCCGTTTCGTGATCGCTGGCCACAAATGCCTCTATTGCCAGGTCATCGTTGCCTCCAGCCACAGCAGGCGCGGCGGTTCCGGCAGATTTGGCCGCGGCCGACCCCGAGTGGTTGCTTGAAGAATGGCCACAGGCAGCGACCACCAGGAGCGTGAGGGCACTGAATGAGATTATTCGTGAGGCAGTTTTCATTGATTCCCTTAGCACAATATATTTCTCGGCATGCAGTTACCCGCCTTCAGCAAAACGGGCCGAAGACGGGCACTATCTGCCAAAACCCAATTCAGTACGTGAACAACAACGAGGCTTCGTTGTGCCATAGACCATTACCGAGATGGTAATCGGACGTCGAGGAGTTGACACGGTCTCGGTTGCCGAGGTAGTTGGAGTTGACGCAGAAAACGGACGCCAGGGGGCTGCCGTAGTTCCACGCGGAAGCAACGTTGTTCTTCACTGGCAGCCCGGCGCCGTCTGAGCCGCCGTTGCCAGATACCAGCGTTTCGTGCATGGCTGGGACGTTGTCAACGTCATTAGCGCTGTAATATTCGTAGGTTCCGCCAGCGCCAGTGTCGTAGTCGCCATACCATACACAGACTCCAGGGCCGTACGCCGGGCTGAACGAAGCACAGTCACCCTGATAGAGCGTGCCGCCGCTGGCTTGAGCCGGCGCCGAGATCAGGAGACTGGCACCCACGGCCAGGGTGGCCAACGCCGCACCGGTTCTCATTACTCGCATCTTACCCTCCCGATGAACAGCCGATCATTTCCACTTCATAATTGTGGCCATCGGTTCGCGGGGACACCACTAGACCTTTGTCGGTGTACCAAGGTCTGTATGCACTGCCGACACTAACGATCTTTAACCTGGATGACTCAGCATCCATAGACGCCTTGCTCGTGTGACGTTAGGATCGCGTTTCGCGGGCATCTGTCCGTTTCGGCTGGGTCGGCGGGGTGGCCGGGTGCCCGAGGCGCTCGGGCGGGCGGCGCGGTTCCACGTCCGGGTGGGGTGCCGCATGGCTCCTTCCACGCTCGTCGGGGTGTTTTCGTGCAGGTCAAGTGGGTTCTGGCAGGGCGTTCAGCCGACTCCAGACGTCGGTGAGCACGGCCGCCCAAGGCCAGTCGGATCCGATCTTCAGGGTTCTGGCACGGGCGTGGCGTACGAGGCGAGCGGGCACGTGCAGGATTCAGAACCGCAGGGTATCGATGGTGGCTTCGGCCAGGACGGTGCCGGCGAAGCCAAGTAGCCGGATGTAGGCGGCCAGGTCGTTGGCGATGTTCGCTACCAGCATCCAGGCTGCGTTCACGGTCTGGACACATCCCGGAGCGGTTCCACGACAAGCCTAGGCTGATTGTACAGCGTCTGTTTGGCAGTACGCTGGTCAACAGTGGAACAGGGCCTTTAGTAAGTCGCCCATAGATCAGTCGAGCAGGTCTACGTCCGCAGCGACTTCGAACCGGTTGAACACCATCCAAACAGCTCGCACTTGCTCGCCGAGACACGGACTGGCACCTTCGATCGATACCCTCACGTCGACATCGCCTTCTTCTACCTGCTTTGAGATCGCGATCTCAATCTTTGCCTGGCCGACCAATGGATACCTGAACCAGGATGGATCGCCGCTGTCGGACTCAAGGCCAGTCTCAATGGCATCCCAATCGGAGTTGTCGAACCGATACTCAGCCAAGGACGACAGGGCTACGAGGAACCCCTTGAGGTTGTCACGCTTCAGCCAGTTGTTGATTTCAGGCACTGCGATCTCCCTGGCTCAGCCGTTACTGGGCGGGCCGACCGGCCACGAGTGGACCATTCTGCCTTCTCTGGTCACTCTGATCCAGTTTGTCAGCTCGCCGGTCTTTCCGACGATTCCGACCGGCCCGTTCTCGATGTACACGCGAGCCTTGTTGCCGACCCACAGGCCGTGGGCGTCTGCGTAAGCTGCGGCGTCCAGCGTTATCTTTTCGGGTTCGCTGTTGAACAGGAACTGGCTCTTGCCGTCGACGGTGCTGCCTGACATGTGCGGCAGCATGGCTTGCTGCCGGACGGTGTATACGTCGTTGGTCCAGTTGCCCTTGGGGTTGATGTATGGCTTCGGGAGGTCTGGGTTGACTGTGTTGAACCCTTCCCCATAATGAGCCCCTTCGTATTCGAGGCCCAACGGGTCGGCAAAGATCAAGGGGTTCGGGGCGTATGCATGATCGTTCGGCGCCGGCGCCAGCCCCAGGGGGTCCGGAGTGAGGTACGCGGCGGCGTCGGGGTCGTAGTAGCGGTGGACGTTGTAGTGCAGGCCGGTTTCGGCATCGTAGTACTGGCCGGGGAACCGTAGTGGGCAGTCCAGTCCCGCCTCGGCGACGGTGCTTGTGGTGCGTCCCCACAAGGTCGTCGTGGTGTGCCAGGCGACATGACCGTCGGGTGTGACCAACTCGGTGGGGGTGCCGACGAGATCGGTGACGATGGCGTGGAACGCCTCGTCGATGCGGTCCTGGTCAGCGTCATCGCCAGACCGGCCCCGGCGCCGCTGCGCTGCGGGACGGTAGGTTCCGGGATCGTAGTCCCAGGTCAAGGTCACAGACGAGCCGCGAGCCCCAGGTGTTTGTTGCTCTGCGAGGCGCGGGCCATCCCAGGAGAAGACGGTCTGCTCCGCTATGGCGCCGTCGTCGCCGACCCGCCGTTTCTCCGTGCGCCGGCCGAGGGGGTCGTAGATGTAGTGCCAGGTGCCATTGTCGGGTGTGACGGCTTGCACGAGACGATCTTGTGAGTCCCAGCTGTACTCCCATACCCGTCGTCGTCCGTCCAACGTGCGACGAACTGTGCGGATGAGGCGTCCGGCGTCGTCATGCTCGAAGTGGATTCGCCCGGCGCGCCGAATTAGGGTCCTCATTGCACCACTCGATGCCGCCGAGGTGGCCTCCTCCGGGACGGCGCCGCTTGGTCGGCCGTTGGGGTCAGCATCCTTGAGGGTTGCGTTGCCGAAGGCCTCGTATGCGTAGTCCTCTGTCCAGCCCTGCGCGGTTACGGTGGTGACCCGACCCGCACGGTCTGATATGTAGTGCCGTATCACGCCGCGAAGTGTGTCCTGCAACTCCTCGGGCGTGCCGTCGGCCCGCCAAGCCCACGTTCGGCCGAACACGCTGTGCATGCCACCTGCCGAACCGGCGAGCAGGTCTTGCGTGACCAGGCGGCCGACCGCATCGTAGCCCCGCGCCAGCGACGCTCCCGCGCTGAAGAGCCGTTCGATCTCCCGCCCGGCCTCATCGAATCTGAACGATACGTGATCATCTCCGGCGGCCAGACCGGTCGGACGCCCCGCCGCGTCATACGTCCAGTCCGACTCGATGCCAGAGGCCGTAACGCGTCGGACAAGTCGTCCTGCAGGGTCGTACCCGTAGCGCATGGTCCGGCCATCAACCGTCTCGGCGGCCACCCGGCCCAGCGGATCGTATTCGAAGGCAACGGCGTTGTCTGGACCCGCCGCGTTGACCATGTGTCCCGTGGAGTCATAGCTGTAGCGGTAGTCCCCATCGGGGGTCCGCAGCGCCACCACGTTGCCCGCGGAGTCGTGTTCCAACGTCATCCGCTGCCCGACCCGAGTGGTCCGCATGACCAACTGGCCGAGCGCGTCATACTCGTAGGCCAGAGTACGGCCGATGAAATCAGTCTCACTGGCCAGCCGTCCAGCGGCGTCGTAGTGGTAGTGCCAGGTTGCACCCGCAGGATTTCCGACTTCGACGAGATTGAGTTCGCTGTCGTATGTAAAGGTATGGCGAACACCATCCGGTCCCGTCCGAGCCATCAGAGTCTCCACGGGGCCCGGTTCGAAGACGGTAGTCGCGCCGACGGGATCCACAATCCGCACCAGCCGTCCGCTGGCATCGTGGTGCCATACTGTGCGGGCGCCATCGGGATCGACTCGTGCCACTGGTTGACCTTCGACATTCCACTCGAAGGCCGTGACAGCTCCGCTTGGATTCGTCACCCGCACCATCCGGCCGGCACTGTCCCGGTCAGCCTGGGTCAAGCCCCCGAGCGGATCCAGCACCGTGAGCGACAGGCCGGCGCGGTCGTTGGTGAACCGGGTGACAGCTCCCACCTGGTCGGTAACAGCGATGGGAGCGCCATCGTCGGAGTAGACGAACTTGACGACGGCGTCACTTGGATCAGTCACAGATGTGAGGTTGCCCCGTTCGTCGTACTCCCGACGCCATTCGGCGCCATCGGGATAGACGGCAGAGACGACCTGGTGAAGTCGATTGTGACCGAACTGGACGGTGGATCCGTCGGCTGTGACGACAGATTGGATGTCTCCGGCTTCGTCGCGATACAGAGTGGTGATGTTGCCGAGGGGGTCGGTACGCGACAAAACCCTGCCGTACAGGTCCGACAGCGTACTCGTCGTATTGCCCAGGGGATCGGTCTCGGCGGTGATATGACCGTTCTCGTCGTACACGAAGGTGGTGACGTGACCGAGAGAATTGGTGAAGACGGTGGTGCGGTTGGCGGGATCGTAGCGGAACGAGCCCGCCAGAAAGGCGCCCTCGCCTCGGACTACACGGTCGAGGTGGTCATAAACGTAGCCGTAGCGATAGCCACCGCGGTCGCGCCAGGCGATGATGCGGTCGTTCTCGTCCCATTCATAGGTGAACGGCGAACCGGAGGAGTTAATCACGCCTGTCAGACGGCCGCGCTGGTCGTACGAGTAGCGCTTCACCACCGTGTCGTCGCCGAGGCTGTCACCGGCCACCAGGCGCAAAGAGCTGATACGCGGACCAGTGGCTGTGGCAATCGTGTCGACGGCGATGCGGTAGCCCGGGTGCTCAATCAGCGTGGGTGTCCCCTGCGCGTCCCGTATCACGTCGATGCGATTGCCGTTGCGGTCGGAGACCGCTGTCAGATCTCGAATCTGCCCCAGCTCGTTTTGAAAGTGCGTGACAGCGAAGTGCCGTGTCTGGCCGGACCAAGGGTCAGTGATCCGGACCTCATCACTGCCACGATCCCAAACAAGCGGCCAGCGGCTCCCCCGCTCAGGCAACATCTCGCTGCCGCCGACGGGTATCCCGTAGTCCAGCCGCTGCGCGTCATCACCAGCAAAGTGGATCCCCGCCTCGTTGATCGAGATCCGCTGGTCAAGGGTGGAAGACCAACCGGGGCCGAATAGGTGACCGGTTGCATAGCCGGAGGCGTAGGCGCGACGCAGGATCACCGGCAGTGTGCCGGGCAGTTCCAAGTCGGTGGCGTCGGTGAGCATCCACCCGGACACCACATCGACGGGGTCGGCCATCTTCCCTGCGGGCCTGGCACCGTCTGCGGTTCGGGCTTCGGCACCAACGGCGTTCTCCGAGCCTTCAGCTTCCTTGCCGAACTTCGAAGCCATTGAGTCGAACGCCTTGCCGCCAACTTTTGACAATGCTCTACCACCCAGGAAGGTAGCGCCGAGCATGCCGGCGCCCAGCAGTGCGTCTCCCCAGTGGCCTTGCATGCCGTCGCCGGCGATCTGCACGCCGGTGCCGACAAGCGCGATCAGGTTGTCGGCCTCGGCCAGACCTGCGGTGACGACGTCCACTCCGGGGATCCAGGCGGTCGCGATCGCCAGCACGTCCAGGACCGGCGCGATATCCCCGGCGATCTCGCCGATCTTCCCGCCCCACTCGGCCAGCTCCGCACCGAGGTGCTCCCACCAGTGCTTGTTGTGGATACCGTCGGACTGGGCGTGATGGATCGCCTTGGCACAGTCTTTAGCCGCGGCGATGCGATCGTCGTGTGCTTGGTTCGCCTGCGCTGTGAGCGTGGCCATGTGCGCCTTGGCGTTGCTCAGGTTGGTCTGTGCGGTGTCGTGCGCGGCTTGCGCATCGGTGACGGCCTGCGGGTTGGGGGTGGTGGCGTGGCTCTGCTGCGCTGTCTTCAGATCGTCCGCGGCGGTGTTGGCGTTGGTGGTGGCGTGCTGCAGATCGACCTGCGCATCCTGCGCTTGCCGCAAAGCTGTATCAGCTTTGGATTGGGCTGCCTGCAGCTTTGGAGCGTACGCGGATAGTGCATCGGATGCCTCGCTGTAAGACGTGTACAGCTTCTGCAGCCGCCCCGGCAACGGGCCGTAGTTGGCCTTGAATGCTTCGGCTGTCTGGCCGACCCACTCCAGCGTCGTTGTGTCCGATCCGAACGAGTTCAAGCTCCGATACGCCGACTCGACGTCGTGTGCGAAGTCACCGAACTCTTTGGCCAGAGCCTGGACCGATTCCACGACACCCGGGGTGGGATCCCCATCCAGACCCAGAATGTCCCAGCCAGACGGACGCGCCATCAGTCGAACCCTCCCCCGAGTGTGCTGCTTAAATCAAGCGTGAGCAGTTGCTGGGCCAGCGCTGCTGGCCTCGGCCTCCCCTACTCACAACGAGAAATGAGTCTACAAAGCGGTCAGGATCTCGGTAACCCCCGAGCATGATTTGGTTGCGCTCTGTTCCGACCGTGTACGCGACCCATTGGGCTACGCCACCGAGTTGGTCATCATCGCTGCGAGGTGTGCGCTGGGCGTTGTCCCCAGCTGCGCAAGGAGATCGACCAGATCGCGAAAGCGGCGATCGGCAGCATGCCGCTGACCGAGGTCAAGGTGGAGGCTGATCAACGACTCATAAAGCCCCTGGTTCCAAGGTTCCATGCGAATCGCCCGATCCAGCACGTCAAGAGCTCTCTCGGGGTCCGAGGTACGTACCAACTCGGCGAGGCTCTGGTGTGTGTCGATGATGCGTGTCCAGTACTGCTCGCGAAACGGGCGGAGCCAGATCTCGTAAGGTTCGGTGAGCTTGTTCGCCCGCTCGATCGCGTAGCCGAGTTCCCCGCGATACAGCTCTACCGCGGCGGTCAACTCCTCGATGCGAGTGGCAGCGTCCACCCCATCGCGACGCTTGATCAGTTCGTCAAACTGCCAGAGGTCGCTGTCGAAGTATTCGGGATTCAGATAGGCCACGCCGACGCTTCGATCCTTGGGGAAGAACTCAAGCTTGTCTCCGTAGATGCCGGCAAGGGCCGTACGGGTGTGGGACAACGCCGTGGTGAGGTGGGCCCTGCGCTTATCAGGGTCGTCTTCGGGCCACAGGTCGGCTGCCAAGGCAGCGCGGCTTACGCCGTTCCGATGGAGCACGAGGTACGTAAGCAACGCGATGAGCTGGACACGGACGTCAGCGGTTGCGTCACGGCCACCGCAGAGGATCTGGACCGGGCCAAGGATGTTGATCATGATGGCCTCCGACGCGGCCGGCTTCGCGTGGGAGGCCTGCGGAGGGATCGACGCCGACTCCATAGGGGTTCGCGGCGCGGGTGGTGCGGAGACCGCGGGTTTCACTGAGGATTCAGCCGTGGCGTCAGGATCGCTCCATGCCAAGGGCAAGTGTCCGAAAAGATCGCGTGCTTCGGGCAGGCTGAGATGATAGGCAGTCCCGCCTTCCAGTGCATTTGCTGCCGGACCACTTGCAGTGATCTCGAAAGCGGCGTTGATGTTCGCGACGCTGTTTGCCTGTCGGTTGCCGAGGTAGATCGGCACCACACGGCCTGTGGGCGCCTCCGTAGGCTCGTCCGACGGAGTAGCGAGCAGGAGACAACGATCGGCTGTCGTGGAATTCGCTTCCTTCACAGCTTCTGCGTAGTCGGCGCAGACGGTCAGGTGCTCGACGCGCCGCGCGGCCAACTCGTCGCCCAGCAAGGCACGTAGGTCGGCGTCTGTCGTCACCACGGGAAAGGCAACCGAACTCGCCAAGAATCCGCCAGCCGTTAGACAGCTGAGCAGAAGTGCTCGCGCAGCGTCCTGCGCACCGCCGCCAGCGAGCGCGAGGCCGTTGCCCGCAGCGGTCTCCAGCAAAATCGGTCGTCCATCACAGACCCCGAGATAGACCGCCTCCGGTGCGCGCATCTCCGCTAGAACCGGTGGGACCGGTTCTACATCGCTGACCGGAACCGAGTCGATATAGGGATCCTCGTCATGGAATCCGAGTACGCCCGCAGCCTGAAGCAGCGACGTCTCGGTGTCGCTGAGCCTGGGCGTCGGCGGGACAAGTTCGTCGGGATCCCGGCGTGGCGGGCGAACGCGGGAGCGAATCCGCGCGGCGGCCAGGGCTGCTGTGAACCCGGCCGCGAGGGTGAGGCTGACGTAGCCGCCGCTCGGCAGATCCACCGCGACGGGGCGGCGCACGACGGGGCGCACAGCAGACGAGTTGTCCACGCGATGGTGGGGTCCCGAGAAGGCAGGAGTCGAAAGCGCGCTATCGCGTTCACCAGCTGCGTTCGGAACCACCGATGTCGATCCTGCCCGCACGGTCCTGGTCGCCGCGGAAGCTTGCGAAGGCACGGTCTTATGCCCGGGGGTGACCTCTGAGTCACCACGGGGTAGCACAAGCCGCCAGCCAGGCTGGATCAAGTTCGGATCGGTGAGAACGCGGCCATCGTCCTGGATCCGATGGCGGTTCAGCTCGAAGATCTCCCTCCACCGTTCACCATCCCCGAGGTACCTAGCAGCGATGTCCCACAGACGGTCTCCTACGACGACGACATGGATCGCGTTCTCAGAGGCGACGCTGACAGCGCCCCCTGACAGGCCGCCAACCTCCGTTCCACCATGCGTGCTGGTCGTAGCCACAGCAACGCCAAATGTCCCGCGTGCCGCGATGATGCTGAGAGCGATACTGGTCAGGAACCGGCCGGCAAGGTTGGCGTTCTCCATTGTCGGCATCACCACGCCAGTCCGCAGGCAACGTGCGGTGTCGGCGACGGCGCCTGGCAGTTGCACAGCGATCTGCAGTGTGAAGAGTGCCCACAGTATCCACGCGGCAGAGACCAGGACGTCGATCAACGCCTGGTCAGGGAACAGCTTGGCTGCGTCCAACCAGCCGGTGACGTCCGTATAGTCGGGCACGTGGTTCGGCACGGGAGACCAGTAGAAGCACGACAAGCCCCACGGCAGACCGCCGACGATCCCCACGAGCACCACCAACAACAGCGTCGGCCGGGCGATGCGAAGGAGTGCTCGCACATCAGAGCCTTTCATTGGCTGAATTCATGGGCTCGTGGTCGCTAGGATCGGTCGCGAAATCGTGCAGGAACATCGCGGACAGAACCGCGCCAGCGTATAAAGCCACAGGTCGCCGCGTTGGAGAGCCGAACACGTGTCGTTGCGACGTCACCCCATCGGGCGATCAGCCCAACGAGGCGCCGGAGCAATGACTCGGGTGGTGGTGGCGATCCAAGAACGGCGCCACTGCCGTCAAGGTCGCCGTCCCCATAGGGTGGGTTCATGAGCGCGCGACGATTCAACGGCCTCATCCTCGACTTCTTCGGCGTCCTGACATCGAACATGGTCGAGGTCACCACACAGTTCGTACTACGGGAAAAGCTTCATCCCTCAGCATTCCTGCGCGCGTGGTCCGACCCCCGCGGACAGGAGCTCTACCGGAAGCTGGAGCTGGGCGAGATCGATCAGGCGGCCTGGAACACAGGGTTCGCTCCGCTGATCGGTGCCGAGCCGGACAACCTCATGGAACGCATGTGCTGGGACCTGTACCCGGCTCATGAAGTACTGAAGGTAGCCAAACAAGCGCGAGCAGCAGGCATAAGGACAGCAGTGCTGTCGAACTCCATGGGACGCCAGCCATACGACCCGTATGCGCCATACGACCTGCGCGGCAATTTCGATGAGGTCGTGCTGTCGGGCGAACACGGCATGCGTAAGCCCGATCCTGCGATTTTCCGCCTCGTTCTGGAACGGCTCGGGTTGACCGCTGAGCAGTGCGTGTTCGTCGACGACTCGGAGGAAAACCTTCAGGCTGCTTCGGACCTCGGGATGACGATCGTGTTCTCGCTGGACGAACGCGTGGTCGCACAGAGGCTCCGGATGTTGTTCGGTCTACCCGACCTGTAGAAACTCCCTCACCGCGGGATTTGATGTGTGCGCTGCTAGTTTGCGTCGCAACCCGACCAGCGTCGAAGACGAGCGGGCCGAATCAACCGAGCCTAGACAGCGGGCGGCATGCCGGGCCTGCGCCACAGCCGCGTCAAGGTCGTGCATAGCCAAGTGAGCCTCGGCAGCGCGGGCAAGGTAGATGGCATGGGACCGTGGATACTGGACGTCTCCGGGGTAGACGGCTTGAGCGGCGTTGAAGCAACTCAGGGCTCTGGAAGGATCGTTCATTTCCAGCGCCGACGAGCCGGCGATCATCTCCACTTCTCCTCTGGTAACCCAGTACAGGAACGGCGGATCATCGTCGTGCGGGCCCTTGTCCACCAGTACGCGGGCGGCCTCCAGAGCCCGGGCGCTTCCACGGAGGTCGTTCGTTTTGGACAATGCTCGCGCTTTGCGGGCGGCGAGCATGGCGCGCATCTTCGGCGTGGCATTGCGGGACACTGACGTCTCCGCTGCGTCCAGGAGGTTGACCGCGTTCTGCGGGTTGCCCGCGGTGTAGTGCTGAATCGCCATGAACGACATCGCGTAGGCCCCGGCGATCGCGTCCCCCGCTGTGGCCGAGGCCCGGAGTGAGGTTTCGAAGAACCGTTCTGCCGATGCGTGCCGACCGGAGTCGAACATGTTCCACGCGACCTGCCGGGCTGCCTCGCTTGCCATGCTGTACGCATTGTCTTCGGCGGTGCCGTTCAGATGCCCGGCTCTGAGGAGTTCGACGATCATCGCGAGCTCGCTGCGCGCGTAGCGTGCGATGTCACCGCTGCCGAACTCATCATCGAGGTGCCTCAGGTAATCGAGTCGCTTCTCGATATGACCGAGTAGTCGTGGCGCAGCGACAAGCGGGGGGCTGCTCGCTGTCGCCGGCTCGTCTTGGGCCCCGAGGGCCGTGGACCAGTGACCGATCAACGTGGTCAACGCCGCCGCACCTGTTGTCACGACGAAGTTCCGACGGTCCAAGCCGCCTCCATTTGCCATTTCCGTCAGGGCCGCGAAGGCCCCCTGACGGTTCCATGGTGCCTCCTGCGCAGCCGTTCCGTCGACCATTGCGCCGAATGCGCCACCGGTCGCCAAGACGCGGTCGTAGGCCTTGGCGACGTCGCAAGTGACGGGCTTCGTCCCGTTCTCCACGTTGCGCAGGTGACTCTCAGAGTAGCCCGCTGCACGCGCGAACACGTTGAAGGCCAGCCCCGAACGCCGCCGAGCGGCTCGCAGTTCGGCTCCTAGCTCTTCCGTCATGATGCCGCCCTTGCCGGAAAAGGAATCGCCTGGGAATCGGTCAGCGTCATTGTTCCCCGTCCGGTGACGCGGTGTGCTCATTTCGGCGCAGATCGCGTCGGCCTTACGGGAAAGCGGGAGGAAATCGTGGGCCTCACCAGCATCGACGAGCCTTTCGATGGTTCGCACACCACAGCACCCCCAAAGTGTGAGAGCGCGAAGGCTTCGATCCTCAGCCGAGTCACGCAAGAGGGTCACACAGACAGCTATGGCGTGTTGCTGCACCTCGTCGCAGTCATGGGCAGGGAGCCGAAGGCACTCAACCCTCGAACGGAGAAAGAGCTCGCCGAGTGGAGCGGCCACTTCCGGGGCTTGAAATCCGCGCTGCTTTGCCTGGTGATGCACGAACGGAAGGTTGAGCCCAGTTCCGCCGCACTGGTCGTCTATCGGCACGTCAAGAGCGCAACGGACGATCTGGACCGTCGCGGCGGCAGCGAGACCGGAGGGTGAGCCATGTCCTACTGGTCCAAGACCTTCGACGGACGTCCTGAACACGTATCGGAAGTAAGGGAGTTCACGCGCAAGGCGATCGGTGACTATGACGGTGTCGACCTGGTGGAACTGGTCGCCTCCGAGCTGGCTGGCAATGCGGTCCGGCACAGCGACAGCGGCGAACCTGGCGGAGAGTTCACGCTGCATCTTGCGACGTTCCTCGACCGATGGCAGGTCCGCGTAGATGACGCGGGCGGGCCGAAGGTGCCGCACATCTGCGAGCCGAAGCCGATCGACAGCATCGCGGACCTGGATGCTTTCGGCGACGAGGTCGAGACCGGACGAGGCTTGGCACTCGTCGCGGCGGTGTCGTCGAAATGGGGCGTGCTCGGAGACCAGGCCGGCCACGCTGTGTGGGTCGAGATCTTGATGCCCCAGGAGATGGCTGCGCGAAAGGTGTTCGGAGTTCGTGGGACCGTCCACAGGGGCTGGAGCGCCATGACGCTGCGAGTTGACGATGCGGCGGAGCAGAACCTCGCACGGATCGTCGGTGGCCTGCGAGCTGTACGACTGGTTACCACACTTTCCCAGAACGCCCTGTCGTCAGGTCTGCCAGTTCGGGGAAGAGCAATCTCCGAGTGGGAGACCGGACTCGTAGAACCGACCTTGGATCACCTGATGCAGTGGTCGCGTGAGCTCGGCCGACGCCTCGTGATCGTCGGTCCGGACAACGAATTGCGGGATGGATCACCACGTCCGCGCGCTGGCGAGACCTGGGAGGTTCTCCAGAGACGACGGCTGGCTTCGCCTTTGAGAAACCGTCGCTTGGCCTTGCGGCTGACACAGAAGGAACTCGGTGAACTGGTCGGCGTCAGCCGGGACTCGATCCAACGGTGGGAGCACGCTCACGTACCTCCGCGACCGATTGCGCTGATCGTTTGGGCGCACAAGCTGGAGTGCTCCCTGGCCCTGCAGGCAATCGATGTGCCAGCCACCGGGCTGGTCTCAGGAGTCGGCGGATTCGGGGTGCGCGGTGGCGGCGGCGTGCATGGTCATGGTGTTCATGCCGATCAGCCCGAGCAGCCAGGTGCGGTGCGAGGCGGAAACAGTAACGGTCACAGCACCAGAGGTCGCTGTGACGCTTCCACTGTCACCAGTGGCCGCCAGGTATTGCTTGGCCGCCAAGGCAGCAGCGGTCTCGTCTAGGACACGTGTCCCGGTGCGGTGGAAGATCCCGATGTCGAGCTGTTCGGCTCCGGCGCGAGCGGCCTCAGACGCCTCGTCCACGGCCCGGACTTGCGTGGCCAAGGCGGATCCGCCGTCGCCGACGAGACCGGTGAACAGCAATAGCGCGGCGAACACGATGACGATGACGATGAACGCCGTTACCGATCCATCTTCCGGATCTCGATACCTCAGCCTGCGGATCACGGAGCGTCCGCCTGACGCCAGGTGTCGATCCCGGACACCATCCGCTCGCTGATCTGTATTGTGCCTGGGAAGCCGACACCAGTGATGTCCGCGAGCCGCGGATGGCAATCCACTGTCACGGCGACAGTGCCACCTGGGCGGAATGCGGAGGTGTCGACGATGACATTCGGGTGCGGGCACGACATGCTGCTGTCGGCATCCACCGTCGCGTACGCGGCGGCGACGGCCTGATCCGCGCTGCGGGCCAGCGACGCAGCCCGTGCAGCTGAGCCGGCGGCGGTCTCGGCCAGCATCTGCGCCTCGGTAACGCGCCCCAGACCGACGGTGAACAAAACCACCAGTATCAACAGAGGAGTGGCTACAACGAGCTCGACGGCCGCACTACCCTCCTCACGGTCTCGCGACGTCATGATGCGGCGGCGGTGGTCAGGGCCTCGTTCGGAGTACGTGCGACCGAGGAGACCTTCAGGTGGAGGAATGGCACGACCGTCGCAACGGTGCCGGAGATCCGCACCGTCGTGAGCGTCGCGCTCCTGGTGACTGCGACATCGGTGGCGGTGAGAAAGCCAGCTCCGACAGTTCCCAGAATCCGGTGCGCTTCAGACGTCCCGTTATCGATTTTGCCGTGTTCGCTGCTGGTGCCAGCCGCCGCCTGTGCGGCGGCGGCCTGGGCGACGTGCAGCGCGCAGAAGTACACCGCGAACTGCACGATCACCATGAGCACGAGCAGCATCACCGGCGTAATCACGACCATCTCTACTGTTGATGAGCCGTCGTCGGCGGTCCGAGACGTCAGGGCACGACCGGACCTAGTCGGCGGCATCTTCTGCAAACGGGTCACGGATTCGTGTTGAGGCTCGGGGTGTCGAGGCTGATGCTGTGGGCCTTGGCGATCACGGCATTACCGATGATCGTCGCCACCCCGATGGCGATCAGCGCGAAGGCTGCGGTGATGATGGCTGTCTGTAGCGCATCACCGGCTTCGGGGTCGGACTTGGCAATACGTTCGAGGTGGCTGCTAGCGCGTTCCCGCAGCGTCGAGAGACGGACGGCGTAGGCCGCGGCCAGGCGGTACATCATCTTCAGGGTGCTCCATTCTCTTGGGGGATGGCATACAGCTACTGAAAGGTGGTCATGATCCGGTAGACAGATGGAAAGCCGAGGATCAGGAGGAATGCGAAGAGGATCAGACCGACCGGAATGTGCATCATCTCGGTGGCCGAGGCCGTCTGACCTTCACTTTCGGCCTGGAGGCGTCCGCGCAACGCTGTGGACTTGGCAGTCAGGGAGTCTGCGATGCGTGCGCCTTCAGCTCCAGCCAGCCTGATCGAGGCGCCGAGTTCGGAGAGTTCTGGGAGGTCGATCTCGTTGCCGAGTTCGCCATAGCAGTCCCAGATCGAGCGTCGCGACAGCCTCGATTTCGTTGCCGCGGCACGAAAACGGGCAAAACTCGGCCCACTGCCGATCGCGGCTGCGCTGGCCAGGGCTTCCTCGATGCCATCTCCGGACTGCAGGCTGGTGGAGGCGAACGACAACAGCGCGCCCAGCGCGGCACGGGACTCGGCCCGCGCAGTGCGAGCTCTCGCGCGAGTGTCGAAGTCGGGAACGAGGAACAAGGCCGCGCCGAGCACCAAGCCCATGCAGACCACGACCGCGTTCGGCAGTCCGACGCCGCCAGCGGTGAGCATCAGCTGGAACAAGGCTGGCATGAGCAATCCGGCAACGGCCGCGGTGACCTTCTTCGTCAGGAACGTATCGGGGTCCTGGCCGGTCAGCGCCAGGTCCGTCATGAGTCGATCGCCTGGCAGGCCGAACGCGGACAGCGCTCGGATCGCCGGGGCAGTCAGCCACTGTTCCAGACCGGGCCGTGCAGAGGCGGCCGGTGCCGACGTCTCGGCAGGCGTCTCGCTGGCGAGGATTTGTTCGGCTTCGGCCAGGCCGATAGCCGGGGGCCGGATCCCGTAGAGGAGGGCTGTCAGCCCGAGACCGAATCCCGCGCCCCAAAGCATCGCAATCAACGTGTCGCCTCCGTATCTCGTGCGCCTCGGGGGCGGGGCGGGATCGTGGCCGACAAACCGCCTACCTCTGGGGCCTGGTTCAATGCGTCCAGCCGGGTCAGGAACCTAGGCACGGAGGCCGGACGAGCGATGCGGATCAACCAGGCGAATCCGGCGGCGAAGATACCGCCGGCGACTCCGAGGTCGAGTTGCCCGGCTGCGGTCGAAAACGGATCGAGGTAGGTGGCGTCAGCGACCAATAGCAGGATCGTGATGCCGAGAATCACGGCGGTGATCACGCGCACGGCAGTGCGGATCTGAGCGCGGGCGGCCACCGTCCGGCGCATGGCCAACGCCTGGCCACGGGCTTCGGAGGCGAGCGCGGTAAGCGTGGCGGGCAGATTGCGGGACGGTCTACCGTTGGCGTGGATCAGAGTGGCACAGATCAGGTCAGCGATCGGATCGGCGAGCGTTTCGTCCAGCTTCCCGAGTGCATCGGTGACTTTCACACCGTGCCGCAGATCGTTGTGCAGCGTGCGCAGTGGTGCCTCGATCGCTTTCGGCGGTACGGCGGACGCGGCAAGTACCGCCTCGGTCAGCCCAGAAGCCGCCGACAGAGTGTCTCGGAGCATCTCGGCGAACCCGGCGCAGCCTTCAGTGCGGGCGATGATCCGCTCGGATTCGCTGTCTGGCCCGAGCACGGCTGGAAGCCACCAGCATCCAGCGGTAGCCAGCACTCCGGCCACCGGCCAGCCTGTGGCCGCGACCGCCGCGATCCCAACCGCCAGACTGAGAAGAAGCCTGCGCCATTTGACGAGCAGCGGACGCAGGTCGATATTCACAGCCAGCCGCGGGTTTGGACGGCTGCGCGACGCCTTGGGCCGGAAGGCGTGGCGGACCATCAGCAGGCCGATCCCGAACCCCGTCCCGCACAACGCGCCGAACAGGCCGTTCACGATGCCCACGCCGGAACGTCGAACCAGGCACAGTCGAAGCCGGCTTCTTCCAGCAGTTCCAGTTTCTCGTCGCTCGGGACGACGTTGAACACCCCGCGTCGGTCCGAACGTTGTTTGAAGATCTCGTTCGACACGACGTCCTCGCCGCGAGCGTTCGCGACCTCCCGGATCGACGACACCACCCGGACCTTGTCCTCGTGACTGCCCTTGGACCACTTCAGCTGGATCACCAGATGGACCGAGTTCGCGACCATCAGAGCCGTGGACGCTGGTGACAAACGCTCGGGAGCTTGTGCAGCATAGGAGGCGAGCTTCCCAAAGGCGCCGCGCGAATCAGAGGCGTGAATCGTGGCCATACTGCCATCAATGCCTTGTGACATGACGTTACATACCGATACAACTTCCTCGCCCCGGATCTCCCCGAGGATCACTCGGTCGGGCGAGCCTCGCAGCGCCATCCGCACCAGCTCGGCCTGATTGATACCGCCGACGTTTTGGGTGTTCGGGTACTTGACCTGGTACGCGGTGACGTCGGGATGCCGCTCCGGATCGTACAGCCCGAGTTCATAGACGTCTTCGATGGTGATCAGCCGCTCGTCAGGCGGGATCGCTGAGGCGAGCGCGCGCAGCATGGTCGTCTTGCCCAAACCCGGTCCCCCGGAAATGAGGATATTGAGCGTTGCGCGGACAGCAGCCTGCAGGAACTCGTACAACACGTCGTCGAGCGTGCCCAAATCTCGGAGCGTGGCGAGCGTTGCGTCAGGAAAACGGTGACGCCTGATAGAGACTGTTGGGCGGTCGCACACGCCCATTGCGGCGAACAACCGCGAGCCGTCCCCCAACTTGAGGTTGATGCTCGGTTGCTCCCGGTCGAACCGCCTCTCCTCGGCACCCGGACGGGCCGCGAGCACGCGGATCAGCTCGATCAGCTCGCTGTCCGAAGCTGCGACCGGCGTCTTCCCTTCCGCCCGTCGGCCGTCGGAAAACTTCAGACGGACATTGTCATACCCATTGCAGTTGATGTTCTCAATGGATAGATCATCCAGATACGGCTGGAATCCGCCGTGGCCAAACAGCACGTCGACGACCTGGCCAGCGATCCGCTCCTCGGCCTCGGCGTCCAGGTAGTGCGCCCCGACCGACAACGACCGCTTGGCGTGCACCGCAAGTTCGCCCTCGGTGATCGCAGCGACCATCTCTCGTCGGCGTTGTTCGGGGACCGGCCGCCCCGTCAGTTCCTCCTCTTCTTGGCATAGCTCGGCCAATCGGATACCGACCGTGGTGGCGATCTGCGATCCGATCCCAGCTTCCGACTTAAGGCTGATCTCGGTCACGCGGAAGCTCCTACTCCTGTAGCAGTGCGGGCAGCGTGCGGCGCCACGCCAGCGACGAGCCTTCGCCCGATAAGCATGTCTCCGATGCCGACGGCGGCTTCTCGGAATCCGGCCTGGGTGTGGTCGCGGCGGAGCCGGTCCACAACCCGGGAGGCCGCGCCCGTCGGCAGCAACGGCAATGTGCCCCAAACCGGCAGTTCCAGCAGCCATGTCAGCTCAGCCGGCGAGTAACCAGAACCGACCAATACGAGCCCGACATCAGGATGAAGTTCTCTGATGCGCCCGAGGGCAGCCTTTAGCCCGAGGGCGTGTTCAACCACCGGCCGGATCACGAGGATCAGCGACTCGGCGCGGGCAAGCACTGCGCAGGTCTCGGCATCACGCGGGTCCAACCGTCCGCAGTCGGCGAACACGACAGCCTCCGAGTCCGCGGCAACCGTCGCCAAGAGCCCACCCGGCTTTGCCAACACCGCGATCAGCGGACGCAGCCGCTCGCCGTCCTCTGGCGCAGTCACCACCGCGGCTCCAGCCGATGTCGTGCGAGTGTGCTCGGCCAGCAGTCGGGCATCGCCGCCGTGTCGGGCGGCGCTGGCCAGGGCTTCAACTGTCCGGGATCCGGGGATCAGAAACCGGCAGGCCGCGGAACCACCGCGCGGATCGCACTCCAGTACGACTGCGCTCTGCGGACCAGGCCAGGACTCGGCAAGCGCAAGCGCAGTCGTGGTCACACCCGGCGCGCCGCGCCACGATCCCACCGCGAACAGCATCAGTTGCCCGCTGACGGTGGCAGTACGGCAAGGGATACCCCAGACGGGCCGGCCGAGGCGACTTTCTGGATCGAGGTCTGGTCCATCAGGAGATCGGCGACCGTGCCGCCTTGACCGTCTGATCTCCCGACCTTTGTCACCACCGCATACGTCGGGACCGGCGCGGGAGCGACTGCCGCAGTATTGGTCGTCGGCGTCGGAAGCTGGCTGTCGCCCGCGACTACGACCTGGACTCGGTCACCGGCCGCCAGATCCAGCGGGTAGGCGCCGGCCCGAAGCGCCACAGCCAGCTCGGCCTGCCCGGCAGGCGGGAACGTCGACTTCCCGATGTCGGTAACGTTTAACAGCGATCCCGGCGTCAGCGGCACGGCTACCGTCCGTCCGACCACTTTCGAGGCCATCGAAGCGTCGATAGTCCCCACACCAGCCTCGGCAGCCACAGGAATCGTGCGCAGTGCGTCGGAGGTGATCGTCTGGCCTGCGGCCAGCGGCTCCGCGACCACGAGCACGGGGGACTTCTGACTAAGCAGTCCCGACGCGGCGGAAAACCCGACCGCCGTGGCGACGACTGTCAGACCGCCGCCGATCGCCCACGGCAGCTGCATCCTTCGCGGAGCCGACAGCAGTCCTGTCCTGAGCTGCTTCTTTCCTGCCTGGCGGGACGGATCGGGAGCGGTACGTCCGGGCGGAACTTGGCCCGGGCGCGTAATCTGCGTGGTCATATACGTGTCCTGTGTGTTCTTCGTTGTCGGTCGCGTCAGTTAGAGACGCCGGTGACCAGTGCCTGAACCTCGGAGACCTGGACCTGCGTGCCAGACGATGTGCGCAGGTTGGGGAAGGTCCCGCTGCTGTTCCCGGTCCCGGACCACGCCACTTGCCAATCCACCGTCGCGGTCACCGGGAACGACCCGCCCTGCAACGTCGCCGACGGCCGCTGGTAGGTGTATCCACAAGTTGGGGATAGCGATGGAGGATGCGCCGATGGATCGGATGGATAGGGCGTCCCCGGCCCGTGGCACGTCACGCTTCTGCCGTCGCCCATCGACCATGTGACCGACACAGGCGTCGCGCTCGCGGTCACCGACGCCCCACCCGCCGACGCACGCGCCGTGAGCGGAGCCCACATTGCGGTGGGGACCGAAAGCCATAGCGGCATTCCGACCAACTCCGGCCGCGTGCTCGGCGGACTCAACACCAGCGTCGGAGCTGGAGGCTTCAGCTGCTTGTAGGCGACTTGGGCAAGGGCTGACGGCGTAGCAGGAGCCGCCGCCGGGACCCAGACGATGTCGCCGACCATCGGACGCAGCATCTTGCCCATCTTGAGGATGTCATCTGCGTTTCCGCTGCATTGCTCGCGCATCCAGGACCCGGCTTCGCCCACGTGAGAATCAGCCGGGCTCATTGCCGACGGCGGAACGAAGCTCGGGTCGGGCGTGAAGTAGCAGACAACGGGTGGCGGCCGTCCCGGCCCTGATGCAGCAACCGGCGCAGCGGTTTTAGCCGGCGTAGAGCTGGCGCCCAGGTCGCACTCGGCAGTCTCGCACTGGATCTCAGCAATCGTGTCGCTGATTACCGGAGACTTGGACTGCTGACCAGCGGGAACCGACGTCGTTGGGGAAGGCGGAGGCGCCGGGATCACGGTCGCGAGCAGCATCGCGAGCGCCCCCACCGAGGTCAGCATGTACCCGCGGGGTGGAAGACGAACTTGCTGACTTTCCACACGCCGTCGATATCGTCGACTTGCACGTCAACCGCATGGCGTCCCCCAACGCCGGGGATCTGGGTCCCGTCGGTCTTGAACTGAAGCCATGTGGAGGCGTCCGCGCAATCGGCCAAGATCGCCTCGGTTGGAGTTCCCTGCGGCGTCAACTTCACGACTCGTGGGCTATCAGCGGGTCGCCCCTTGCTCACCACACCTGCGGCCTGCGCGGCCGCGACGGTTCTGACGAGTTTTGACAGCGCATCACCACTGGTATGGCGGGTCAGGATCGGATCCTGATAGTTCGAAGTCTTCGATACAGCCGTCCAGTCGGCCATCATCCCGTCGTACGCAGCCAGTGCATTTCGGCTTGCGATAGACACCGGGTCGGTTGGCAGGATGGAGGATGGCGCCGATGCCGGCGTGTGCGGTGATGGCCGCATCGAGCTACCGCAACTGGCGGTCAGCACCGTGACCAAGGCGTACACGACGAGGGCCACACGACCGACATGCTTCCCCGCCACAGCGATCCTCCCGAGTCTGGTGTATTCGAGCCGCGCCGACTCGAAAACTTGATGACGACTACTTCAGTCCATCAGCAAACGTGAGGAAAGCAACAAAGCACTGATATCACTCGAAAGTGGTAACTATGGGTATTATCGAGCTGGGTATTCGATCGACGGATCCCTCCGGACCGTTCAGAGAATGACAGCGACCAACGTTCCCGCCACCAAGAACGGCCCCAGCGGGATACGCTCGCTGCTCCCCGCGCGGATGCCGCTGAAGACGATGAAGATCGCCGCAAGGACAAACGCCGCGAGCATGCCGGTGTAGACCGCGGTCCAGCTTCGGAAGCCTATGACCAGCCCGAGGAGACCAGCCAACTTGACGTCGCCGAGTCCCACTCCGCGCACAAACGCTGATGCAAAGAACAAGGCCACAAGGAGAATCGCAGCTGCAGCCGCCCGCACGGTAGATCCTTGGTCCGGGGATACACCCTCGGCAACGCAGAACATGATGACGAGAATCGGATAAGACGGCAGAGTCAGACAATCTGGCAGCTTCCCCGTCGTCGCGTCGATCGCCGCCAACGGTACGCCGACCACGACGAAGTACAGATACGCGGGAAGCTGAGGGGCCATACCAAGGCGTACAACCAGCAGCGACGCTGCGACCACAGCGCCGATGACAGCGCTGGTCACAACGGGCCGCGTTGCCCGAAGCACCCGCGCTTGATGGCCGATCGTCGTGATCGGTACCTGGGTTCGATCCATATCGTTGGCACCCTTACCTCGCCGAGTTCCATCCCCGCGCATACTCGACGACCAGGGACTTGCCACGATGACAGAAAGATCCTCCCAGGAGTAGTCGCCTTGATCTTTGAAGCGCGGCCTCGCGGCTTCCGCCGCTCGCGCGGAGAGAACTACCGCCTTGGCGATCTCCTTGGCTCTCATCGCGATCCACCTCCGCTCGCGCGGAGAGAACGAGCTGCTCGGCCCCCTCCCGCTCGAGGACGTCGATCCACCTCCGCTCGCGCGGAGAGAACTCCTGGCGGTCGGTGGCGGCGGGCGCCTCCGGCAATCCACCTCCGCTCGCGCGGAGAGAACGGTTCGGCTCTGAAGCTGTTGAACGATCTCGACGATCCACCTCCGCTCGCGCGGAGAGAACACCGCAACCGGCCGCCGTCCGGACCGACCGTGAAGATCCACCTCCGCTCGCGCGGAGAGAACTTCTCCGTCGCCGACGGCGCGGGCGCCATCATCGATCCACCTCCGCTCGCGCGGAGAGAACGTCCGGGGAGCGGCCGAGACGCTTCTTGGTCTCGATCCACCTCCGCTCGCGCGGAGAGAACGGCCTGCGCAAGCTGCTCGAAGCGAAGGACTGCGATCCACCTCCGCTCGCGCGGAGAGAACGCCAACTCGACACGCCGACGCGATGCCCGCGACGATCCACCTCCGCTCGCGCGGAGAGAACGACGCCATCCACGCGGCCGGCCTGAACGTCCGCGATCCACCTCCGCTCGCGCGGGGAGAACAAGGAGCGCCTGATGGTCACCCTCGACGAACTCGATCCACCTCCGCTCGCGCGGAGAGAACCTGACCGCACAGGCGATGCGAAATGACGCGACCGATCCACCTCCGCTCGCGCGGAGAGAACGACCACTACTTCTGCGGCCGGCACCGCGACCACGATCCACCGCCGCTCGCGCGGAGAGAACACAGCCGCCGGGTTCATCGTCTGGTCCTGGACCGATCCACCTCCGCTCGCGCGGAGAGAACCGTTGCCGGTGACGGTGCAGACACGGAGACTCCGATCCACCTCCGCTCGCGCGGAGAGAACTCGGCCTGCGCCTTTGCGGCGGCGGCCTGGGCCGATCCACCTCCGCTCGCGCGGAGAGAACGACGTCCACGAGCTGAAGACCTCCCGCTCCGACGATCCACCTCCGCTCGCGCGGAGAGAACAAAACGGCGCCCTGGATCATCTCGCAGTCGTAGATCCACCTCCGCTCGCGCGGAGAGAACCCGCGGAACACGCCGATCAGCGTCGAGCAGACCGATCCACCTCCGCTCGCGCGGAGAGAACGGCAGCAGCACCACCAAGTACTGGCTGCGCCCCGATCCACCTCCGCTCGCGCGGAGAGAACGACCTAGCCCCCGCGAGGATCCCGCCGTGAACCGATCCACCTCCGCTCGCGCGGAGAGAACGAGGTCAACGACATGCTCGCCGATCCCGATGCCGATCCACCTCCGCTCGCGCGGAGAGAACCCGGTGGCTTGCTGTCGGGCCTTCGCCCGCTGCGATCCACCTCCGCTCGCGCGGAGAGAACGCGACCGCCCCGGTGATTCGGGAGCCGTTGCGCGATCCACCTCCGCTCGCGCGGAGAGAACTCAGGGTCAGAGATACGGAATCGGCTGGAGCGCGATCCACCTCCGCTCGCGCGGAGAGAACCCTTCACGACCTGCACTACGGCTAGGACGTGGCCGTTTCGTTATCTTCTTCCAGCTGGTTCAACGCCACCAATGCCAGACCCTCAAAGTCGACGACCTCTCGCCTCCATGTCCCGGCTGTCTGAATTGCGAATCGCTGCTCGGTGTCGGCGGGATACACCAGCACCGCTGCGCCGTCGCTGACACTCGCTGACACCACGGCCCAAAGTTCTTCTCGAACCTTCGCAGACAGTGTTCCTACGTAGAGTCCGGGGGCTGGTTCTAGCATCCAGCGGCTAAGTGCGCCCCGGACATAGGCTGGGACAGCACTGGTGTTGATGACTGTCAGGTTGGCCATGAGCTGCTTGGTTCCTCATCGGCGTCGGTCCAGTCAGCGATGTCTTCCTTAGCCGGTGCGCCGACGCGGTCGGCGTAGTTTGTGCCTCCAGCGAGGGTTCCGGCTTGGGGATCCCACAGGTGCACAAGTTCGACGTCGTCGATGTCGAAGCCCTCGTCATCGGGCGCTTGAGCGCCATCGGGTTCGAGAAGGTTCTGGATGTCGCGAACGATCCGCGGCATGAGCCGATATAGCCGCAGCTTGCTACGGAAGGCACGTCGAGCGTCGCCTTCTGGGTCGTCCGAATTGTGCAGCGAGAAGGCCACCGGCAGCGTCAGCTCAGCCTTGTACAGGTCGGCGACGTCGTAAACGAAGGAATGGGTGGTGCCGGTGTGGACGAACCCAAGTCCCGGAGAGCAGCCGAGCGCGATGATCGCGGCGTGCACGATGCCGTAGAGACAGATGTTCGCGGCCGAAAGGGCCAGGTTGACGGGGTCTTGGCCTTCCCAATCATGGGGATCGTAGGAGCGTTTGAAGCGCGGTAGCCGGTGTTGTGTGGCCAACAGCCGGTATAGGGCCTTCATGCGCTGGCCTTCCAACCCGCGGAGTTGGGCGAGGTTCGTCGCCGCCGGCACCGTACCGCCAAAGCGCATCTGGTACATCCGCGCCGCAACGTCAAGTCGCGCCTGCTCGTCGGCCCACGCCGCGGCTTGGGCTTCGAGCCAGCGGCTGCTTTGGCCCGGAGCGACGATTCCGGCGTAGGTGCGAACGGCGGCGGCGCCGGTACACACCACAGTGGTTCCGTGGCGAGCTAGAGTCGCCAGAGCAGGAGCTGTGATCGAGGTGCCTGGCCCGAGTAGAAGGCAGCTGAGTGCCGCGGTAGGGATGCGCAGCCGCCTGACTGGCGCTGCCTCGGAAGGGAAGGCGATCAGTCCGGTGTCGTCCTGGATGATCCGCATCATGTCCAGGTAAAGGAAGGACAGGCTGTCGCCGATGCGCGGCAGCATCGCTGCGGTGGGTACGGCGATCTTCCGGCGTGCTTCCCGGCTGGTCGGGGCGGCCCGGGCCGCTGACGTGGGCTCCGGCGGCTGACCGGTCATCGTGTGGGTGCCAGGGTGAGCAGTCCGCAGCCGTATGACTTTCCGCGGCCTATTCCGGCGAGGATCCGGGTGCGGAGGAGTTGCGGGTCGGTGATGATGGCGGTGCCGTCAAACTGGGTGCGGGCGTGTCGCTGTGGCTGCTGGTCCCTTGTTTGGGGATCGGTGCGGAGTCCGGTGGCGGCGTTGACGGCTTGCGCGTCGATGCTGCGAACGTCCAGGCCTGAGAGCTCAGCCTGCCGTATCCACCACTGTTCGGCATCGGCGCCTGACAGGGGCACAATCTGATGCGGTTTGCCTGCTTTTGTATTGAGGCCAAGCTTCTGGGTGGCGTTTCCGGCCAGGCGATACCGCACGGGCAGACCGGGCCGCAGTGCATCGAGGAGCAGGTCCAGCGGTCGACTGATCACCTCGCCGTAGCCGGCGGGCAGGCGTTCGGCGTTGGGTTCGATCGTACTTTGGACGAGGATCGTGATCCCGCCGATGGCACTTTGGTCGACGCGAAACAGCACCCCTGCGGTTTGTCGGGCTTGGGGACCCAACTGGTCGGGAAACAGCTTCATGACGGTGTGGTGCATCTGGACTGCGTTGTTCAGGTCCGTCGCGGCTCGCTGGTGTCGTAGGTCTGGTGTAATGCGGGTGAGCCAGGTGGTCATTGATCGACCTCTGTGTTCGCGTCGGCTGGCGTGTTCGCCGTCATGGTTTGGAGGGTTGCCGCGAGGCGTTTGAGGTAGGGCGTGCCGAGTCCGGCGCATGAATCAGCAGGCGCGGCGAAGTCTCGCCGGTACAAGTCGCGTCGCCGGTAGGCGCGGTCCATCGCGCCGAAGGTGATATGCGGATCGTCGGTGATGGTGCTGGAGGTTTCGACACCGCGTGCTTCCCAACCTGTCGGTGTCGGCAGCTCCCGCATTGGCTGATCGGCCCAGTAAGTGACGTCGATGGTGTTGTCTGGTTTCCATGGCTGCGTTCGGTGAAGCGGCAGGGCGCCCAGGCTGTGCCAGGTGTCGTTGGAGGCGGTCACGTAGATCGGTGTTCCTGCGGGGCAGGATCTGCGACCCAGGTAAGGCGGCCAGAACGGTTTCTGCAGCGCCTCGCCGCATCGTGTAAGCAGCCCGGCGTCTTCGTCCGCGGAGCCGGCAGTGGTGACGGCGACTGTGAAGGCGGCGTCTTGAAGGTAGTAGCGGGTAGACACCAGGGTCGCGGTATCCCCGCCACGGCGTCCGCCTTCGGCTGTCGCGATGGTCCGTTCCCGGGGATAGCCGCCACCGACGGTGTGGAAGTCCCGCAGAAGGGTCCCAGGCCGGTCGACTCGTATCGTGAACCGCAGCTGGGCCAGCTCTCCGAACGGTTCGTCGCGGCGCACACCGCGCGCTGCGGCGATCATGCCGATCAGTCCGGAGCGGGTCGGCATACGGGCCGTGTCGCGCTGGGTGAATCGCGAGCGCTCGCCCCAAGACTGCACGGGCCCGGACAGATGCAGGATCAAGCCTGGTGCTGGCGTGTACGGGAGGTCGCCCGCGGCTGATACCGGCACGGTGTCACTGTCCGTTGCGCGGCGCAAACGCGGCGGTCGCGGCTGCGGAGACCAGGTCGTCAACGGATTCGAGACGCTCGCCCAGGCCAGCCGTGTCCAGGGCGCTGGTGCCAGCACATGCCTGGGCCAGCGGAGCCCGGGAGGCGCCCATCAGCGTGTTCAGTGCGCTGGCGTAGTTGTTCAGCTCACGGATGGAGGCTGCGGTGTATCCCTCCCCGCTTTCCTGGATGACGGGAGCCTCGAAAGCGGAGACATACGACAGCGGCCGGTCAGCACGCACGGCCATGGCGATGAAGTCCGGGAAGGTGTGGGGCGCGGTGGAGTTCTTCTTGGCCTGCGGCAGTGCATTGATGGCCGCGGTTAGGAACGCTTGGGCCAGCTTGCGGGCATCCTCGGCTCCGCCGACGTTGCGCAGCAGCTCGGCCATATCGATCGTGGTGTAGCGGTAGAAGGTGCCGGCGCTGTATTCGTTGTGACCCATGTGAGCGCTCCCGGACTGGTCGCCCCAGGCTTCGGTGATGTCGTCGACGGCGCTGAAGTAGTCGATCTCGATGTCGGTGGCGTGGGTGGAGATGACGTGCGCTACCTGGACGGACCCATCGACGCCGGCGCGGTCGAGTTCGGCGAGCATCCGGCCCATCAGATTGATGATGCCGTTGCGGGAGCGCAGGATGTCGTCGATCTTCTCGCCGGGCATCACGCTCTTGGCGGTGGCGACGGCCTTACCGTCGTGGCTCTTGAGATCGGTCGCGGCCTGGAGCTGGTCCCGAAACTCGATCGCGATCGCGCCCAACTCGGTAACGGCGGCCTCCGGGACATAGACCATGGCGTTGGTCCCCCATGGCACATCCGCCTCGCCGCCGGAGTCGGGCATCTCACCGCTCTTCTTAGGCTTGGGTGCCTTCGCACCGACGCTGCTGGCCATCACGGTGTAGATGCCGGCGCGGGTCGCCAACTCAGACGGCCAGCCCAGATCTTCGTGCAGGTGTCGGCGAATCGCCTCGGCGAGCCGACGGGTACGCAACGTCTGCTGTCCGAGCGCCTGCTCGACGTCGAGGCGGATCGCCCGCTTCCAAGACTGCGAGCTGATTCGGGTGCGGTTCACGCCGCCGAATTGCACCGTCTTCACCGAGTTGGTGTCGTCCCGGTTGAGATTCGCGAAAGGCAAGGACTGGATGACGTGTAGGTCAATGAAGCGTCCGGCGGGCAGTGCTGTTGCGGTTTTCACAATGGGCTCCTTTGGGAATGCTGGAGAGTCTGATTCGGGCGTGAGCTGGCTCGGCGGCTCAGCCTGCAGCGGTGTTCGGTCCGGCAGACGATGCGGATGCTCCGGTGTCCATCGCCTTCTTGGCCGCGTCGCGCTCGGCCCGGTTGAGCGTGTGGAAGAAGCTCTGCTGCCAGCGGCGTACAACAGCGCCTCGGTTCGTGGGCCAGGACTCCAGATCGGCAAGCAGTTGGACCCAGTCCACGGCATCGGGATCCACCGCGATCTGGCTGATGACGCCGGGCAGGCGGCGGTGTACGCCGCCGGTACTCTGTTTCGCCAAGGTCGCCAGAGTGGTCTCGCCGGAGCCCAGGGACACTGCACCGTTGAGGACCGCTTCGGCGAGACACTGTCCCAGGTTCCGGCCCCAGCGCTGCCCGGGCTCCACCACGATCGGTAGCTTCGGCAGCATCCGTTTTGGGATCATCGCGATCAGCGCCGCCACGGTGTAGTAGGCGTGAACCTGCTCCGGTCTGCGCTCCCCCGGGTCTGCTGGGGCGCCGGCCTTGGTGACGTACTTGTGCGTGCCGGCAGGCAGTGCGTCGTATGGCTTTCGCAACCCGCCGCGCAGTGCGGACCGAGCGCCCGTCTCATCAGCACAGACGGTGATGATGGCGGTGACGAAGGTTCGGAACCCCCGCCGCCGTTCGGTTTCGGTGGCCATCGTGGTCACGTGGACTCCTTGGTCGCAGACGGCTTGGGCTTCAGGTGCGAAAGTCGGCCCCCGTACAGCTCGACGCGTGCGGTCTCCACTGCCCGCGCTCCCCGCATCGAATTGCACGCGTCGGTGGTGACGGCGTCATAGGCGCTGGTAGCCAGAGCGCGGAAGGCCTTGTTCAGGCCGTCGAAGTCTTGGTCTGCCAGACAGCGCCAGAACAGGTCCTCAGCCTGCGGCCAGTACATGGCGGCAGTTTGCCGAGACCAGGCGCACTCCCGAATCTTCTCCTTGGCGTACAGCGACCACGCCGTCTTCGCGGCTCGATCCAGGTTTCGCCCAATGCGCTCGCCGGCCGCGCGTAGGTCCGCGATCCGCCGACCGAGCTCAGCCTTGGCTTCCTTGTGGGCGTTCACGATCGGTGGGGTCAGGCCTTCCACGAACTGGGTGTCCTTGGCTTGGCCGTCCTGCTCGAATCCCAATGCCTGGACCCGGTAGAGCCCGTCGATCTCAGGCATGTCCTCGAAAATCGACGGTTGAGGGTTGGGACCTGACGTCGGAGCCTCGCCCAGGAGACCGTCCAAGTCACGCCACAGCGCACGAGACGAATCAGCACGGCGGGCGTAACGCTTGTTCTCTTTGCTCAGTAGCCAGCACAGGAACGGATCCTCTGGCGCTGCTACGGCGTCGCGGTAGGCCCAGGTGATATAGGCGTCGATGATGCTGTTTCGATCGGGGCCCAGGACGAGGAGCAGGGCATGCTGGGACCGGGCCGTCAGCGACGCACCAGTTCCGGCCGCCTGTGGCGGGATCGATGTCGGGTCAGGAAGTTCGTCCCATTCCCACGGACACAGGTCTTGGCCCGGAGTTTGCGACGGGTTAGGCTCCGGAATTCCTGCGATCAAAGTTTCGAATAGTCCGGGGCCGACGAGATGATAGGAGATCGTCGAGCGCAGCGGGCCGGCTTTGGTGTCCGCCTTCGACGTGTCGCCTACAGTTCGAGTCGCGCATCTCCCCGAGGAACCGTAGTACAGCCAGACCAGCAGGTGCTGGAACGCCTGGGGCAGTGGCACCGGGAGGGGGTGGGCGTCGGAATGGGCGCCGCCGAACCACCGGTGGTTGTTCCCCGCGGGCCGCCCAATGACCACTTTGTTGATACCAGCCGGCTTTTCGCATTCTGTCGCCAGACGCGGGTCCTGCAGAAACGGCCGCTGCGGATCGCACAGGTCGAAGCGGCTCGCGAACCGGTCGCAGTAGTCATCGACGGCGTCAGGATCGAAATGTCCTGCATCCAGGAGTTCGGCGCGACGCTCACGCCAGTCGTCCGAGTCTGCGCCGAGCTGGTCAAGCCCGCTGACTCGGGCCGCCAGCGCGTACAGGAGCCGGTATGACGCGGACAACGCGGGCGGGTTGATCGCGTCGATAGTCTTGATGAGGTGGGCGTTCCGGAGAACCTCGCCCAGCCCCAGGGCGACACGGTCTGCCAGATCATCGGGAACAGGCTGGTCATCTCGCCAAGTAGTGGATATCCAATCCCCAGCGAGTACGCTTGTCGACGGATCAGAGGGCATAGGCGGTCTCCGATTCAATCACGGGTAAGAAGCTCACAGTTCCCTGCGAAAGCGGGGGTGGCCCCGCGTGGTTCTATTGCGCGCACCATGGGCGAACGCTGTCTCCGCGTGAGCGGAGGTTGCGCCATGGCGGTGGCCGGAGAGGGGCACACCTCTGCGGCCACCGCCGACCGCCGGGTCCGGAACGCCGACCGGCCGAGCGCTCACTGTGACTGTATGGCCACTGCGCGCATGGCCGCTACCTCTTTCAGGCAGAAGGCAAAGGCGTGTTTCTAGTGGATCTATACAGGCGTCAAGAGTCAGTCGCGGTGGAGCCCTGTTGAAGTCCCCTGATAATGCAGGTACGGGCTGTGTAAGGAGCGCCACCCATCCCCATCGGCGATCCCCTCGGCCAGCACCAACCCCCGCAACAGCGGATGTTTGGCCCAGGCGGCCGGCGCCTCACCGATGGCCGGGTGGTTGCTGACCCACCTGCCCGGCACGGGAACCATGTGCTCCATGACCTGCCGCACATGCGCCGCTGCTATCGGCCTATCGACAGGTGCCGTCCCCCTGGCATCGAGCGTGCGTGAGCCGTCAGCCTGGCGGTAGACGAGCACGACACGGGCGCTGTCGGCGCCCAGACGCGTGACGACGAACTCCTCCATTCCATCAGTCATCTGCGCATCACCGAGTTCGACGGCAAGGTTCTTCGCCTTAGCTGTCGGAGCCTTGATCATGACGTTCGCGGCGAGTTGCTGCTCGGCGATCAACGTCCCGAGGTATTCGTTATCTGCGTCGCGGAGCTCCTTCAGGTCCTGCTCGCCCGCCTGCTCGCGCCGGTCAACGAAGTCCTCGGCATACACCTCGTCTACGAGGTACTGAACATCGGTTGGGATCACGATAGGTTCCTGGCCGCGCTCGCGAAGCACCCTGCTGGTGCGTTTCAGGAGGCTTTCGAAATACACGGCGCCCCACTGAGGCGGCTTAGCCATCGCGCCGTCTTTGTCGACGGGCTCTAGAACAACCAACCGGGCGCCTCTTGGACGAGGCGTCGGGGTGTCACCCATCGCCTCCGTCGAGCAGTCGCGAGCCGGGTTTGTCCATGCAGGTCTTGGCCCGCGCTCATGCCGACGTCCCCGTCCAGCGCGCTGCAACAGCAGCGCGATCGGAGCTAAATCGGTGATGACCAGGTCAAAGTCCAGATCGATGGACTGCTCGACCACCTGCGTAGCCACCAGGATCGACGCCCTGGGCCGGCTGGGGGAATCGCCTCGTGCATCCGGCTTGCCGTAGGCGGCTTCCGCAGCGCTGCTGATTCGAGCACGGTCTTTGGACTGGAAACGAGAATGCAGAAGATCGAGTTGAACCGAGACACCAGACACCCCAACGAACGTCGAGGCAAGCTGGTTGTAAGTCGCCTGGGCCTCAGCAACTGTGTTGCAGCAGATCAGTACGCACCCTCCGGCGCGGGGAAGGTCGTCGACCAGATCCGATATCACCGACAACCGCTCGAGAACCTGTCCTGTGACATCCTCCGCGCCTGCCGCGACCGGCACAAGTTCAACGTACAGATCGCTGGGTCGGCTGGTGCCCACAGGAACGGGCTCTGATACCGCACCGCTGGTCCCGTCCACGAAAAGCCAGCCCGGGTAGATGGGGACCACAGATGATGGTGCCGCCACTGCTCCGAGAACGCCACGGCGGTAGGCGTCGACGAGGTCCTGCGCCGTTCGCCCAGAGAGAGTCGCCGACATCACGACGACTGGTGATCCCATCGCCCCAAGCCACTCCAAGGCCCGCAGCAGCAGGGCGTGCATCCACGGGCCATAGCTATGTGCCTCATCGATCACGACGGTCTTGCCGACCAGACCGAACATCCGCAGCATGTTGTGCCTTATCGGCAGGACGCCAGCGAGGATCTGATCGATCGTCATGGCACCCAGCGGCGCTAGAATCCCGCGTTTGCCGGCACGCAGCCACTGGGAAGCCACCACCATGTCCGCGTCTTCGGACGTGAGGATGGGCGACCCTTCAACCGACGCCTCAGCCAGCGCACCAAAGTCGGAATTCAACCAAGCCATGGAGTGCATGAGCGCGATCGCGGCCGAATCGGTCAAATGCAGTTCGGCGAACTTCTTCAACCGACGGAACATTGCATCTGTCGTCGCCATGGTCGGTAGACCAAAAGCGAACCCTCCAGCGCCGGCAACCTCGTGGAAGTGCAAGGTCGCCAATTGCGACGCCTCGGTCTTACCATCACCGGGTGGCGCAGTCACCAAGAGCAGACCAGAGTTGCGGACCATCGCAGGCAGCTGGTGGATCAGCGAGGCCTGCAGCTGATTCGGCGGAAAACCAAAGCGCGCCTCAAACTCCGCGTCATCCTTCGGCATCGGATGAAACCGTGCGCGCCCGAGTCCGGCAGCACGAACCACGGCTGGAGCATCGCTCACGGCCGCGTCCCAGTGCCGTCTCACATTCTTGTCGGTAGCCTGCCACCCCTCCTCGGGCAGACGGCCAGCGGAGGTAATAAACGACTCCTGGCTTGCCAGCCAGTCCGCACAAACCACCAGCCCCAGCACCACAGCCACCGCAGCACTCGACGGCCGCTGGGTCACGCCACTGGCCTCCGCCGCACCAGTCAACTCAGCAATCACACGAACGTGAGCTGACCGCTGCCCCTGCCACTCACCCTCCCCCAACGGCGTGACGAACCGACCTACCGGATCGCGCATCTCCTCCGGACGCAACGCAGCGTGGGCACGCCCGTGATGGCGACTGAGCAACTGCGCGAAGACATGAGCCGCACCATCGGTCCGACCTGAGTAGCCCATATCCGGCAGCAAATCAGCCAGGATGTAGAGCGCAGCCTTGTCATGACCGAACCTGGCGTCGTCCTCAGTCTGGGGCGCGGTGATGTAGGCGGGATCGTTCCACAGCGATCCGCAAAGGTCGCGGCACTGGGCTTGGAAAGCTACTGAGATTTTGCCGATATCATGCAGCCCCGCCCAAAACATCACCAGAGAGCGACACACCTGCGGCTCGACCTTCAAACCAGCGGCAAGTCTCCCGACGAGATCAGGACTCATCAACGCGTCAAACAGCGCGCCAGCTATCGCCGCAGTATCCATGAGGTGACAGAGCACCGGATACGGCCGCTCAAGATGGTCCGTCGACTTGGCCCACAAGCGACAGTCAGCAACCATCACCCGAGATTGATCGCGATCTCCTGACTCCACGCTGGCGAGCCAACCACAGACCTCCGACAACAACTCCAGACCACGCGCAGGCGGACACGGTGCCCCGGCAACCTATGTGATCGCCCATCCGCCCGACAATGACGTCTCCGAACCGCGCTCCAGTAGGCTCCACACGTGCCTCTATCCAACTCGAAGCAGACGACGCAATGCCTCAAGGGCTGAGTCACGTTTCAGTAACGTAGAACTGCCGCCCCAGGTCGGGAAGGGTTCTCTCCGCGCAGGCGGAGGTGGTTCGCCGTACTCGGCCGCCTCAGCGAGGTATCTGGCGTTCTCTCCGCGCAGGCGGAGGTGGTTCGGCGTGACGCCGGGCGAGGAAGCGCTGGCGGCCGTTCTCTCCGCGCAGGCGGAGGTGGTTCGGCGGCAAACTGCGCCTGGCCTGGTTCGCCGACGTTCTCTCCGCGCAGGCGGAGGTGGTTCGCCCCGCGAGGAGGCGCCCCCGGCCGCGGTGGAGTTCTCTCCGCGCAGGCGGAGGTGGTTCGAAGTCCTCCCCGTGCTGTCCCCGGGCGCCGCGGTTCTCTCCGCGCAGGCGGAGGTGGTTCGAGGTGGGGCTGCGGTGGATGACGACGGGCAGCGTTCTCTCCGCGCAGGCGGAGGTGGTTCGACATCAGCCTGGCCCGCGAGGCCGAGATCACCGTTCTCTCCGCGCAGGCGGAGGTGGTTCGGGTGTCGCGCCAGCGGTCGAGGCGGTCCGTGAGTTCTCTCCGCGCAGGCGGAGGTGGTTCGTCCATGTCGCGGATCGTGTGGGCGTTCGGCACGTTCTCTCCGCGCAGGCGGAGGTGGTTCGTCCCGCAGGATGTCCACCAGGAACGCCGGGATGTTCTCTCCGCGCAGGCGGAGGTGGTTCGCGCGCGACGCGAAGGGTGAGCAGCGGTGAGCGGTTCTCTCCGCGCAGGCGGAGGTGGTTCGGACACGGAGCATCCGGTGGAGCATCGCCTGGTGTTCTCTCCGCGCAGGCGGAGGTGGTTCGGCAATAGCGATGACTTTTCCTCCCGGTCCTATGTTCTCTCCGCGCAGGCGGAGGTGGTTCGGGAGTTTATGCGCGCGGGGGAAAGTGGGTATCGTTCTCTCCGCGCAGGCGGAGGTGGTTCGACGGCGAGATGGCCCGCTTCGCCACCTGGAACGTTCTCTCCGCGCAGGCGGAGGTGGTTCGTCCAGCCAGAACGCCGCCGGTGACGCCAACGCGTTCTCTCCGCGCAGGCGGAGGTGGTTCGTAGAAGACCTTCGTCAGCGACTTGGCGACAGAGTTCTCTCCGCGCAGGCGGAGGTGGTTCGGCGGCGTAATTCGTCTTCGGGGATTGGCAGACGTTCTCTCCGCGCAGGCGGAGGTGGTTCGTCCCGAGCCCGCGATGTCCGCGCCGCGACTGAGTTCTCTCCGCGCAGGCGGAGGTGGTTCGAGCTGAGCTGGGAGGCGGTCGACCTGTATCCGGTTCTCTCCGCGCAGGCGGAGGTGGTTCGTGCAGGAGGCTGCCCAGGCCGCTGGTGATGTTGTTCTCTCCGCGCAGGCGGAGGTGGTTCGCGTCCCGTGGCGATCGCCTCGGACGCGTACTGGTTCTCTCCGCGCAGGCGGAGGTGGTTCGACCGGCGCCAGCTCGGCGGGCGATGTTCTCCGGTTCTCTCCGCGCAGGCGGAGGTGGTTCGCCCGCGCCAAGACCAACACCGACGCCGCGACCGTTCTCTCCGCGCAGGCGGAGGTGGTTCGTGGAAGGCGTCATGAGCAGCGCCGCCAACACCGTTCTCTCCGCGCAGGCGGAGGTGGTTCGACCCGCTGGTCGCTGCCGTGCGCCGCGGACTTGTTCTCTCCGCGCAGGCGGAGGTGGTTCGTGGCTAGTCGCAGTCGCGGTATCGGCGGAACAGTTCTCTCCGCGCAGGCGGAGGTGGTTCGTCGGTCGAGCGCCCGGACCATCTTGGGCCTTGGTTCTCTCCGCGCAGGCGGAGGTGGTTCGGCGGTGCGTGCCGAGCAGGCTGGCCATGACGAGTTCTCTCCGCGCAGGCGGAGGTGGTTCGCTGAAGCGCGAGGAGCGGCTGTTCAACCACGAGTTCTCTCCGCGCAGGCGGAGGTGGTTCGGTCGGGGACTCTTCGCCGTAGTCCCGGCGCATGTTCTCTCCGCGCAGGCGGAGGTGGTTCGCTGGCCCACCCGGACATTTTCGTGCAGCTGACGTTCTCTCCGCGCAGGCGGAGGTGGTTCGTCGAGCTCGTCGGGCCCCAGGTCGTCGTCAAGGTTCTCTCCGCGCAGGCGGAGGTGGTTCGGCGACATGGAACGGCTCCGCTCATCGTTCGGCGTTCTCTCCGCGCAGGCGGAGGTGGTTCGATGCTCAGGAAGCGGCGGATACGGACCGGCTTGTTCTCTCCGCGCAGGCGGAGGTGGTTCGGTCAGCGACGCTGGTGCCACCAGCGCGGCGACGTTCTCTCCGCGCAGGCGGAGGTGGTTCGTTCGCGTTCGAGGTGGCCCGCACCGCCAGCTTGTTCTCTCCGCGCAGGCGGAGGTGGTTCGCGTGACTTCGTGGGGATGTTCAAGAGCGGTTCGTTCTCTCCGCGCAGGCGGAGGTGGTTCGCAGCTTCTCGGTGCGGCTGCCTCCACAAACAAGTTCTCTCCGCGCAGGCGGAGGTGGTTCAAGAAGGAGTCCCCCGGCGCCCTGCTCGCCGGGGTTCTCTCCGCGCAGGCGGAGGTGGTTCGCAGACCGGCCACCCCTATTTCCGCACCACGGTGTTCTCTCCGCGCAGGCGGAGGTGGTTCGCAGACCGGCCACCCCTATTTCCGCACCACGGTGTTCTCTCCGCGCAGGCGGAGGTGGTTCGGGTTCGTCGCAGAGCGCGCATTCCTCGCCCTCGTTCTCTCCGCGCAGGCGGAGGTGGTTCGTCGTGGACGTTCAGCGGGTCGGGCATGTCGAGGTTCTCTCCGCGCAGGCGGAGGTGGTTCGGTGAGGCGGCGGACCGTATGACCCTGATGAGAGTTCTCTCCGCGCAGGCGGAGGTGGTTCGTCCTCGGCCGAGTTCGAGGATCCGGCGATGCCGTTCTCTCCGCGCAGGCGGAGGTGGTTCGCCGAGACGTCCGACGCGACATCGGACGCTACGGTTCTCTCCGCGCAGGCGGAGGTGGTTCGGCGTTGAACGGCCCGAGGAACTGCGGGGTGGTGTTCTCTCCGCGCAGGCGGAGGTGGTTCGACCTGGCCGTCCTGCGTGTGCTGGAAGATCGCGTTCTCTCCGCGCAGGCGGAGGTGGTTCGTTCGATAGGGCGGAGTTCATCGCTGAGCGGTTGTTCTCTCCGCGCAGGCGGAGGTGGTTCGGCTCCGGTGCCGTCTCCCAGGACTGCGGAGACGTTCTCTCCGCGCAGGCGGAGGTGGTTCGCGCTGCATCTCTCCCTCTTGGTGGACCTGATGGTTCTCTCCGCGCAGGCGGAGGTGGTTCGTACCGCGCCGCCGTCCGCACGTGGGGCCGGGAGTTCTCTCCGCGCAGGCGGAGGTGGTTCGGCATCCGGGCTCGCGTGGAGCACGCTGAGTGTGTTCTCTCCGCGCAGGCGGAGGTGGTTCGTCCACCAGGATGTACTCCTGATCGCTCTCGCTGTTCTCTCCGCGCAGGCGGAGGTGGTTCGCCGCGCGCTCTGGGCAGGGTTCGCGCGCCACCGTTCTCTCCGCGCAGGCGTAGGTGGTTCAGAAAACTCGTCGCGTTCGGTGTCGTAGCCAAGTGGTTCTCTCCGCGCAGGCGGAGGTGGTTCGCGCGCTGCCGTGTTTGGGCTGGTTGTGCAGGAGTTCTCTCCGCGCAGGCGGAGGTGGTTCGAGGGCATCACCGTAGGCCTCGTGGACGCCATCGTTCTCTCCGCGCAGGCGGAGGTGGTTCGCCAGCTCCTGACCGACCGCCGGCTGTCCGGTAGTTCTCTCCGCGCAGGCGGAGGTGGTTCGTGCAGACCGTCGTCGGTGACCGCGTCCAGCCGTTCTCTCCGCGCAGGCGGAGGTGGTTCGCCCTCGGCGCCCGCAACACCGTCCACGCCGTCGTTCTCTCCGCGCAGGCGGAGGTGGTTCGTGGGTCGAGGCAAAGGGCTGGATTGCTTCCGAGTTCTCTCCGCGCAGGCGGAGGTGGTTCGTTTGAGCGGCCGGGACGCCCGGCCGGAGCTGGGTTCTCTCCGCGCAGGCGGAGGTGGTTCGCGGACGGCCAGCGACCCGCACCGTTACTCGACGTTCTCTCCGCGCAGGCGGAGGTGGTTCGGCCTCGCTGGTGGAAGCACCGCCGGAGTACCGGTTCTCTCCGCGCAGGCGGAGGTGGTTCGCCGGGAGCGCTCAGCGCGAACTCCGCCTCCTCGTTCTCTCCGCGCAGGCGGAGGTGGTTCGATCAGTAGGAGGGAGGTCCCGCGATGGCCGGCGTTCTCTCCGCGCACGCGGAGGTGGCTCGCGAGCATGAAGGGGTTATGACCGTGGCATCCAGTTCTCTCCGCGCAGGCGGAGGTGGTTCGCTGCTCCTGGCGCGCGGTCTCAGTTGTCTTCTGTTCTCTCCGCGCAGGCGGAGGTGGTTCGGACATCCGGGCGCTGGACAGCACGGTGTCCTCGTTCTCTCCGCGCACGCGGAGGTGGTTCGGAGCCGCACAGCTGTCGAAGTTCCCCCCATTTGAACCACCCGATCAAGCCCATATTGCCCTGGCAGCGTGCGTCGTATCGACCTGCCTCCACCGCGACGCCTAGCAAGACCAGGGCCAGCACGCGGCCACCTCTTTAGATCACCCGTTCGAGCAGCTATGGGAAAAGCGCGAAGCGCCAGGACTCGAACCAGCCGGAGTCTCACTCCATGTCAAAAACCGCATCGCCTACGTTCAGCCGCATGTCAGGGGCGGTACATCAACCCCCTGTAAATCCGTCGCGAAAGCTTCGAAGGTTCGAATCCTTCACCCGCCACATCCAGGCAAACCAGCCCCTGACCAGGTGAACTCTGGTCAGGGGCTGGTTTGCGCACGCACTTGGCGTAGACCCGCAGGACGACCTCGACGCTTTGGTCGGCCCACTCGGCGATCTGGGTCGGTGGGACACCGGCGTTCAGCCAGGTCGATACGGCAGCATGCCGGAGGTCGTACGGGCGCTTCGCCATCAAGAGAATCCGAGCGGCTATCGAGTCCCAGAACGGAAACCGGGAGAGTCACGTTCCGGATGGCGCCGACCACCAGCGATCGTAGGGGCCGCCGATCCATAGCCGCGGTTCGGTGTATGGCCTAAACGGCCTTGTTGCGGCCTCTGCGTGTCACGTTACCGACAGAGGGACTAAAGCAGGCTCGCTCCTGCCGCAGCTAAGTCAGCAATCTCGATATTCATTAAATGGTTACCGCCAGGCGATCTCGTAACATCGAAGCGCCCATCATTTCGTCTCTCGATTTTAATCTCGCCAGCACCTCTGTCGAAGGGATCCATAGCCAGCCGGAGAACGTCGTGAGAGTAGAACGGGAACAGCTTGCTCAAGGCAGGGTTCGCGCAAAGCAGGGACAGCACACCTCGTTGAGGCGCATAGTAGGTGTCCTCCAGCAGGATATCCCATGCAGTCTCCGACGGGTTTCCGCGTTCAAAGCCTTCGGCCTGCCTCGAGAACTCCATGAACGGGAAACGCGCATTTAGCACCGCGAGGACGACGCCTGAACACCAGGCGTGAATAACTCGCGTTACGTCGGCCAAGTCTGTCGTGCTGCCATCGGCCCATACGAAATTACCTTTGGCGCTGTCAATTGAGATCGAAAAGGCTCGCCGATTGAGGACCGTACTGACTCTGATCAGGCCATGGTCCGAATCGGTTTCAGCTGTCCGGTACACGCTCAGCTCAGGACTCGAACCCGGCCGTAGATTCCCGACATCCAGGTCTTCGGCATCGGCTACCACGCGAAGAGCTTGCGACAAACTGCCGCTCTCTACCAAATCTGGATAGAACCTTGCATCCGGGCCTTCGGCAAAACTTGGCTCGGACATTCCCGCTACTCAATCCCCTCAAATGTCATCGGGACCCCATATGATCCACATCTTGGAAAGCTTCGGATCGGTGGACCAGGCTGGCTCCTTCAGGGGCAGGATGTCACCGTGGGCATGCCAGGGGCAGTATATCAATCCCCTGTAAACCCGTCGCAAAAGCTTCGAAGGTTCAAATCCTTCACCCGCCATAAGCAAGAAAAAATCCCCTGCCCAGATGAACTCTGGTCAGGGGCTTTTTTGTGCAGTCCCGGCGCCTTCGAGAATCTACCATCTTTAAGCAGCGAAGCTGCCTAAAGAATCAGATGCCGAGGACTGATCCGCTCGAATGGCCACACGGACACTTTGTTGTCAGGCTTACGACTCGTCCTTGTTCACGCAGCACCTGGGTGTACTCGATCGTTCCGGCACACACGGAGCATGTGACGACGGGCAGTTCGTCGTTTTTCATGCCAAGGAGTATCGCCTCCAGGACCTGCCGATCGCGCTCGGCGGTTGTTTGCTCGGTCATATATGCCTGCCCATCCAGGGAACGAATTCTGAAATATCGATGCCTTCGGCTGCGGCGTCGTCTAGTCGGCTCTGGGCGTCCGCCCGCAGCATCGCCCGGTCGGCATCGGGGCTCAACGAACTTGGTCGTGACAGCAAGACTTCAGGTCTGCGGTTCGATCGATGAGGTCGGCTCGTCAGGATGGAGGCTGAGTCGGCGAAGTGCTGCACCGCGGACGTGGACTTTGACGCTGCG
>NZ_JAAFYZ010000280.1 GCF_018274385.1 Catenulispora pinistramenti
GCGCCGCCCCGACCGCCCACGCCGCCGCGTCCCCCGCGCCGACGAGCCCGACCGCCAGCAGCGCGTAGAACAAGCCGTGCAGCCCGAGCAGCACCACGCGCAGCGTCGGCACCCGGGTTCGGTGCCCGGCTTCGGATATGCCGTCTGAACTGCTCATTTGCCTCCAGTTTACGGTCTGTCACCCGCGGCTCCGGCCGTTCGGGCATCCATCGTTCGGTTGATGCGCGGCCAACCTTCTCCGCGATGGCAGGAGGCCGCCCGCTCGCCAGGCTGGAAGCCGTCCCACCCCGATCGACGGAAGGCAACACCGTGTTCGTCGCCCTGCGCGACATCCGCTTCGCCAAGGGCCGGTTCACTCTGATGGGTGCCGTCGTCGCCCTTCTCACCGGCCTGGTCCTTTTCCTCTACGGCCTCACCGGCGGCCTGGCCTCCGACTCCACCTCGGCGCTCACCGGACTCCCGGCGCGCCACGTGGTCTTCGGCGGCCCGGCGGTGTCGTTCAGCGACAGCGCCATCAGTCCCGGGCAGCAGGCCGCGTGGCAGGCCGCGGCGGGTGCGCGGCCGTTCGGAGTGTCGATGACCAGGCTCGCCGCCGCCGACGTGACCTCGGTCAGCGTGGTCGGCGTCGATCCCGCGCTCGCGCCGCCGCCGCTGGCCGGCCGGGCGCCGGGCCCCGGCGAGGTCGCGGTGGGCGCCGAGCTGGCGGCCGAACACGCGCTCCACCTGGGCCAGCAGGTCTGGCTCGGAGCGGTCCGCCTGACCATCTCCGGCATCACCCCGAACCGCTCCTGGGGCCACGCCGCGACGGTCTGGACCGACGAACCCACCTGGCAGCACGTCGCCGGGGCCACCCAACCCGTCGCGCTGCTGGTCGAGCAGGCCGGCACCGATGCCGGCACCGGAGCCGGCAGCAAAGCACTCGACGCGGCGCAGCACACGAGGACCGTCACCCTGGACGCCGCCGAAGCCGGCATCGACGGCTACTCGGCCGAACAGGGCAGCCTGACGATGATCCAACTATTCCTGTTCGCGATCAGCGCCCTGGTCGCAGGGGCCTTCTTCACGGTCTGGACGGTCCAGCGCAAGGCCGACATCGCGGTCCTCAAAGCCATCGGCGCCAGCAGTGCCTACCTGGTCCGCGACGCCCTCGGCCAGGCCCTGATCCTGCTGCTGGCCGGCGGCGCGCTCGGTGCGGCGGCCGGGGCCGCCGGCGGCGTGCTGCTGCGCGGCTCGGGCACGCCGTTCGCGCTCGACCCCGCGACCGTCGCCGTCCCGCTCTCCGCGATGGTCGTCCTCGGCCTGGCCGGTGCGGCGCTCGCGGTCCGCCGCATCGTGACCGTGGACCCGCTGACCGCCCTTGGAGCATCCCGATGACTTCGACGAACGCGGCACTCCCGGCCGCCCTGGCCCTCACCGGCGTCACCCTCACCTACCCCGACGGCGACGCCCGCCTCACCGCCCTGGACCAGGTCAGCCTCACCGTGGCCCCGGCCGAGTTCCTCGCGGTCGTCGGGCCCTCCGGCTCCGGCAAGTCCACGCTGCTGGCCGTCGCCGCGACCCTGCTCACCCCGGACGGCGGAACGGTCGCGATCGCCGGTCGGGACACCGCGGCCCTGACCCGGGCCGAGCGCACCCGGCTGCGCCGCGACCGGATCGGCATCGTGTTCCAGCAGGCCAACCTGATCGCCTCGCTCACCGCAGCCGAGCAGCTGGAAGCGGTCGGCCACCTGCGCGGGGACCGCCCCGGGGCCGCTCGCGACCGAGCCCGGAACCTGCTGGCCGCGGTCGGTCTCGACCACGCCCAACAGCGCCGTCGGCCGCACCAGCTCTCCGGCGGCGAACGCCAGCGGGTCAACATCGCCCGCGCGCTCTACGCCGAACCGGCCGTCCTCCTGGTGGACGAACCCACCTCAGCCCTCGACCGCGAGCGCGGCGCGCAGGTCCTGGCCCTGCTCGCGGCCGTCACCGGCGCACACCGGACGGCCACCGTCCTGGTCACCCACGACACCGGTCTGCTCGGCGGCGTCGACCGGGTTCTGACGATGGCCGACGGCCGGCTCACCGACGGCCGGCCGGCTGACGGCCCGCTCACCGACGGATGTCCTGACCAGCCGTCTAGAACTTCTCGCCGCGCTTCAACCGCGGCTTGGGCAGACGCCACTTCCGGAACTGCATCGACCGCATGAGCGAGTACCACCCGATCCGGCCCAGATCGGCGTTCGGGAACCGCTTGTGCGCCTCCCGCTTCACGCCGCGCACCAGCAGCACCGAGTCGATCACGATGGCCACCAGCATCACCAGCCACAGCACCACCGACAGCAGCGCCACGGAGGGGACCGAGGCGACCACGAACAGCAGGATGGCGAAGACGATGAAGAATTCGGCGATCCGGAAGCGGGAGTCGACGTAGTCCCGCGCGAACTGCTTGACCGGGCCTCCGTGCTGCCGTTCGGTCTGCGCCTCGAAGTCGCGCTGTCGGTTCTGGCGCTTGGCCTTCTTGGGATCGGCGCTCAGACCGGACAGCCGCTGCTTGCGGGCCAGTTCGGCCTCGCGGCGGGTGGGCGTGGGACGGCCCTTGGCGGCCTGGGCCTCGGCCAGCGCGGAGGCGCTTTCCTCCTGGGCGGAGTCGGCGTCGTTGGCCTCATCGGTGGATTTCGTCTTCCGGAACACGCTGATGACTCTAAGGCCACGGCCCCGCCACCACGAAGCCACCACCGGGCGGGCCCGGAGGCGATCACCGGCCCGGCGGCCCGGCCATGACGTTCAGCACCACGAAGCCATGACCTTCAGTAGGTGCCGGGAAGGGGTGGCGAGCCGTATGGTAAGTCCTGACCAGGACATCGGAGTTGGACGACATTCAGGGCGATTCGCCAGGCGGGTCGCGTCGGACACCAGAAGACGTGAAGGGGGCGCGGCAGAGCCCATGAGTGGCGTCATGAAGCGCATGAAGTTGATCTTCCAGGCCAAGGCCAACAAGGCGCTGGACAAGTACGAGGACCCGCGCGAGACGCTCGACCTTTCGTACCAGAAGCAGCTTGAACTGCTGCAGAAGGTGCGTCGGGGCGTCGCCGACGTGGCCACCTCCCGTAAGCGCCTGGAACTGCAGATGAAGCAGCTCCAGGACCAGGCGGACAAGCACGAGACCCAGGCCCGCCGGGCGCTGGAGGTCGGCCGCGAGGACCTGGCCCGCGAGGCCCTGTCCCGGCGCGGCGGCATCCAGCAGCAGATCACCGACCTGCAGACCCAGTACGCGGCGCTGCAGGGCGAGGAGGAGAAGCTCACCCGGGCCTCCCAGTCGCTGCAGGCCAAGGTCGACGCCTTCCGCACCAAGAAGGAGACGATCAAGGCCACCTACACCGCGGCCGAGGCGACCACCCGGATCGGCGAGGCCTTCTCCGGCATCTCCGAGGAGATGTCCGACGTCGGCATGGCGATCCAGCGGGCCGAGGACAAGACCCTGCAGCTGCAGGCCCGCGGGTCGGCGATCGACGAGCTGCTGGCCTCCGGCGCGCTCAACGACCCGACCGGCATGGCCAAGGACGACATCACCACCGAGCTGGAGCGCCTGTCGACCGGCTCGGACGTCGACAACCAGCTCGAGGCGATGAAGCGGGAGCTGTCCGGCGGCCCGTCGGCCAAGCAGCTGGAGGCCGGCAAGCCGGTCGGCAACGCGACCGGCCAGGGCGTCAGCGACGCCGAGGAGGTCACCGGCCGGGGCCAGAGCACAGAGGGAGAGGCGCGATGATCGTCCGCATCCTCACCGAGGGCCAGCTCGAGGTCCCGGACAGCGCGATCGACGAGCTCAACGCGCTGGACACCAAGGTGCTCGAGACCTGCCAGGCCAAGGACGAGAAGGCGTTCCGCGAGGCGCTGGACACCCTGCTGGCCCGGGTCCGGGAGATCGGCGAGCCGATCCCGCTGGACCGGCTGGTGGAGAGCGACTTCGTGCTCCCGATGGCCGACTCCACGCTGGACGAGGTCGAGGCGATGATGTCGGACGAGGGTCTCATCCCCGGCTGATCCGCTTCGCCCCCGCCACCCCCCCGCTGGTCCTCGACTGCCGCCACGTCGGACGCCGGTACTCCCGGCTCCGGTGTGGCGGTAGTCTCTTTGGCCGCGTGAACGGGGCGGGCGGGGAACCTCCAGGCGGGTTTCGGCGTTGCATCCATTAACCAGCTGCTTCCTAGAGCTGGGATTGACACGTTGGTTCAACCAAGATCGGGACAGGGAGAGACCCGCCAGTGGCAAAGACCCGTTTCGCGCCGGACCGGCAGCTGACGTCGCGGATGGTGACCGTGATGTTCCTGCTGGGGCTGGTGTACGTCGCCGCGATCGGGGTGGCGGTGGCCTTCGCACCGAAGGGCCTGCTGCCGATCCTGATCATCGTGATCGCGGCCTTCTTCTTCGCGCAGTGGTTCCTTTCCGACAAGATCGCGCTGTTCTCGATGCAGGCCAAGGTCGTGCAGCCGAACGACTCCTACGAGGCCCGCCGCCTGCACGCCGTGCTGGACCGGCTGTGCGCGCTGGCCGACATGCCCAAGCCCCGGGTGGCGATCGCGGACACCGACGTCCCGAACGCCTTCGCCGCCGGCCGCAGCCAGAAGAACACCGTGGTCTGCGCGACCACCGGCCTGATGCGCCGGCTGGACGACGACCGCGAGCTGGAGGCCGTGCTCGCCCACGAGCTCTCGCACGTGGCGCACAAGGACGTCGCGGTGATGACCATCGCCTCGTTCCTGGGCATCCTGGCCGGCCTGATCACGCGCATCACCTTCGAGATGGGCCTGTGGGGCGGCTTCTCCGACCGGCGCGGCCGGGACGACGACGAGAGCCCGGCGGCGGTGCTGTTCCTGGTGATGATCGTCTCGATGCTCACCTACGCGCTGTCGTTCCTGCTGATCCGCAGCCTGTCCCGGTACCGCGAGCTGGCCGCCGACCGCTCCGGCGCCCTGCTCACCGGCAACCCCTCGGCGCTGAGCAGCGCCCTGGGCCACATCACCGGTGAGATGGCATCGATCCCGACCCAGGACCTGCGCAAGCAGGAGGCGTTCAACGCCTTCTTCTTCACCCCGGCGATCCGCGGCGGAGCCAGCGTCTCCTCGCTGTTCGCCACCCACCCGCCGGTGGCGGTCCGCCAGGAGAAGCTGGCGAAGCTGGCCGTGGAGATGGGCCGTCCGTACTAGACGGAACCCGCCACGACGACTTCGAACTCCGCAAAAGCACGCAGACCCCAGCGCCTGTCGGACCACCCGGGCTTCCACTATGCGAGCCGTATGCGTCCGACAGGCGTTATGCATGCCCGCTTCGGGAAGGATCCCGGTTAGTCACGGGGATCTGCACAAGACGATCACGATAAGCGAACGGACCGTGGGACCTCCCGCGGGTACCGTCGCGGACAAGGCAAGCTGGTAGCCATGGGATTCCTGGACACGCTGCTGGGTCGGACCAAGCCGGTCAAGCCGGACCTCGACCAGCTCTTCGGCCTGCCCTCAGCGGCCCTGACCCTGCAGGCGGCGACCAAGTTCCGGCCCACCGGGCTGGGCTCGGTGTGCTTCAAGCGCGCCGAGGGCCGGGCCTTCGACGACGTCGAGTCGGACATCACCACGCTCCTGGCGGCCGGCAACGGCCCCAAGGTCGAGGCGCGTGACGACTCCTACGGCTACACCTGGCTGGTCTCGCACCACGAGCCGGACGACACCGCCGGACTGGTGACCGACCTGCACGCGGTGAACAGCTCGCTGCAGGACACCGGCTTCGGCCCGCAGCTGCTGTGCTCCCTGGTGTCCTTCACCGACGACCAGGACCGCCGCCTGGCCCTGGTGTACCTGTACAAGCGCGGCACCTTCTACCCCTTCGCCCCGCAGGCCGGCGAGCAGCGCAACGGCGCCCTGGAGCTGCAGATCAAGGCCCTGCTCGGCAACGACCTGCGGCTGGAGCAGGACCTGAGCCGCTGGTTCCCGGTCTGGGGCGCGCCCGGTCTGTGATCGGGTCCGCCGTCTCAGGAAGTTGTGACACGGTTGTTGCTCTAGTCACCGGACTGTGACTGAACGAAGTGCCGATCGGTAGTAACGTTTGCGCGTGCACGCAGCTCGGCGTGCGCGGAACGGTCGGGTCTGGTCACGGCGAGTGGACGAGAAGACTTGCGTTTCGAACAACTTCCGGCCGGTTCGGCCGGATCCGGCGCGGACGGCGATGGGCCGACAGGCCAGGGGGCGGCGGTGAGTCCGGTTCGGGCTTCGGGGGACGACGGCGGACCGGCCGCGTCCGCTGCCGACGGCGCGCCGATATCCGACTCCGCCGAGGACACCGTGCCCGGCGTGGACACCGTGAGCGCCGCGGACGGCACGGGTTCGCAGGGTGCTGCGGTCGTGGTCGCCGCCAAGCCGCGGGCCGCTTCGGGCCCGCCGGTGCTGGCGATCAGTGACATCATCCGCTCGGCCGCGGACCAGGCTTCCGCTACGTGGAAGACCGGGGCTGTGCCTACGCAGCGGCGGGAGAGCCCTTCGACGGGTACTCGGGCTGCGGCGGCGACCGCTCCCGCGACGCCTGCCGCTCCGGCCACACCTGCTGCTGCCGTATCCGGCACAGCTACTGCCATTCCTCGTGAGTCTGAGGCGGAGACACCTGCTGCCGGCGCAAGGCAGGCCCTTGACGCACCCGCTGCCACTGGGCGTGTTCCCAGCGCGCCGTCGGCTGCCGCGGCTGCCGCCGGCCCTCCTCTGTCGAGGACGCCAAGCCCGTCGACGCCATCAAGCCTTTCCTCGCCCGAGCCCGCGCTGTATCTCGCCGATGACACGCTCATATCCAGCGGCCCGGTATCCAGTGGCCCGGTAATAAGTGACCCGGTAATAAGTGGCCCGGTAGCCGGCGACCCGGTCGCCGAGCCCGCCGAAGACGCTCCCGAGGTCATTTCCGCGAAGGAAGCCGAAGACGCCCACTGGCCCGGTGCCCGCCGCCAGATAGCCCTCCTGACCAACATCGTCTGCCTTCTGATCCTCGCGGTCCTGCTCGGCCACCGCTACCTGCCCGACGTCCTGGGCTTCGGCTCGCTGATCGACACCTTCCTGCCGTGGACCGTCGCGCCGCTCGTGCTGGCCCTGCCGGCCTCGCTGCTCACCCTCAAGAAGTGGGCCATCGGCATCAGCCTGCTGACCTGCGCGGTCTGGGCCGGCGACTTCGGCCCGACCCTGATGCGCACCGCCGGTTCCGGCCCGGCCGACCTCAGGATCCTGAGCCAGAACGTCTCGGCGAGCGACACCGGCGTCCCGGACCTGACCGGCGTGGCCCGGCTGGCCCAGCAGCGCGGGGCCGACATCGTGGTGCTCCAGGGCCTGTCGAAGGAGGTGGCCGACCAGGCGGCCCCGCCCGGCTACACGTACCACATGGCGATGTACGAGTTCGTGGTCTGGTCCCGCTTCCCGCTCGGTGCCGGGCAGCCGGTCGACCTGGCGGGCAACCGTACGGCACAGTCCGGCGCCGCGGAGGCGAACAGTACGTCCGGTGAGTTCGGCGGGCTGCTGCGGTTCACCGTCAACGTCAGCCAGAGCCGGCAGGTCACCGTCTACGCCGTGCACCTGCCGCAGCCCTCGCTCTCGCACAACGGCTTCGGCGTGGCCCGCGGCGACGCGCTGGAGCAGTTGGTGGACGACGTGCAGGCCGAGCAGTCGCCGAACCTGATCGTGGTCGGGGACCTGGACGTGGCGCAGACCGACCGGGCCATCGGCCCGCTGCTGGGCTCCTCGACCGGGCTGGTCTCCGCGCAGACCGAGGCCGGGGGCGGGTTCGGGTTCACGTGGCCGGCGACGTTCCCGGTGGTGCGGCTGGACGACGTGCTGACCCGCGGGCTCAAGCCGGTGTCCAGCGTGGTGCTGCCGGCCGTGGGCCCGAAGCAGGCGCACCGGCCGATCGAGGCGGATCTGAAGTTCTGACCCGGGTCTGCCCCTGGTTAGGGGTTGTTCCCTAATCCTTGAGGTCCGCACGGTTTTCTGAGGTTGACCAGGCCTTGTCGGGGCTTGTCGGGGCTTGTCGGCGTCTATCAGCGCGCTGAGCGCCGCCGGCGGGCCCGCCGTTCGATGACCTTGCCGTATTTCAGGGTGCCGGTGATCTCGATCCGCAGCGGCTGCGTGGCACCGCGTCCCATGTCGTGCCGGTTCCTCCGGTCGCCGCGCAGCCGGACCTGGGCGAACGCCAGGGTGAGGCCGTCGGTGTCGATTTCGGCGTCCGGCCCGCCGACGATGATCAGCTTGCCCAGCCTCATGTCGCAGTCGATGCGCAGGACGTCGCGGGTGATCACGGCGGCGGAGAAGTCCAGGAGGACGTCACACATCTTGGACCGCACCTCGATGCGGCCGGGGACCGTCCAGCCGCCGATCCGGGTGAACTGGCCGCCCACCTGGTCGATGACGAGCACGTCCCTGGCCGGCGGCGCGCCGGTGACGGGGAGCGTCCCGAGTCCGGGGCCGGTGTCGGCCGGCAGGTCCGAGGTCAGCTCGGCCAGCTGGCCGAGCGTGCGCGCGGTCAGCGCGGACTCCAGCCGGGCGTCGAGCTCCTCGGCGGACAGCCGGCCGTCTCCGGCGGCGATCCGCAACGTCTCCACGACGCGGTCCCGGTCCGCGTGTGAGGCTCGCAGGTCGGGCTGGTCGGTCATGGTTCCCACGCTAGCCCAGATGCGGCGTGGCGCGTCTCATCAGGGGCGTGCGGGGATGGTCCGGGCAGCTCCAGGCCCGCGGTCGCCACACCGATCGCGGTGGCGGGTCGAGCGGTCGGCAGCGGCCGAGAGCGGCCCTGATCGCCCCTGATCCACCTCACCCGGACCGGCCCGGCATTGCCGGCCGTCCCGGGTAGGACGGCCGGCTGCGCCGTGGCGAGATCGCCCGGATTCGGGCCCTGTGGGGACCCGGATCAGGCGGTGGCGGCGAGCAGCGCCTGGCGCTGCCGGTCGCCGAGGCCGCCGATGCGGCGGTTCTCGTCGATCTCCGCGTCGGCCATCAGCTTGGCGGCCTTGGCCGGGCCGTAGCCCGGCAGCGCCTTGATGAGGGCGGTCACCTTCGTCTTCTTGACCATCTCCTCGCCCTTGGCCGCCCGGTCGAGCACCGCCTTCAGGGACAGCTTCCCGGCCTTGACGTCGGCCAGCATCTCCGAACGGGCACGGCGCACTTCCCCGGCCTTGGCCAGAGCGGCCGCGCGCTGCTCGGGGGTCAGTGTCGGAAGAGCCATGAAACTTCTCCTTGCCTAGTACGGTCACGGCCCGCGACGGCGCCGGAGCCGTGGCCCATAATGGCGGATCCCGGCGACAGATCACAGCTCAGGGGTGGGGGAACCACCCCATGTCGGCCGAGGTGAGGCCGTTCGAGGCCGACTGAGGGGGTCTGGAATCGGTCGAAAAGGTCGCAATGGCGACCAACCCGCAGGTGATCCGCGGCACAACGGCGATTGACCCGAACGAGGCACCCGCCCGCCGCTCGGCCGGTAGCCGGAGCCGCGCTGGGCCGTTGCGCAGCTGCGCGACAGCGCGTTCGCACGCGACGGTCGCCAAGTACGCGAAAGCGTCCGAGCACTGCGAAAGGGGCGGATCAGCCATTCCGGTCGCCGTCGCGCCGGGGCGTCCGCACGCGTCCCGCCGACGCTTCGCAAGCCCGGCGGCGGGCCGTTTTCGGGCTTCTGGGGGCTCGCTGAGGGGCCTGAGACGCCGGTCTGGTGTGGGAAGCCGGACAAGGGGTCGCGAGGGTCTGCGGCGGGCCGGGGCGCCCGGCGCGTTTCGCGGGTCGTTGTGGCGTAAATACGACGATTGGGCGGTGCTGCGGCAATCACCCGAACCGGTGACACGCCACGCCTCGTCACCACCCGGGCGGGCTATTCCGCGGATCACTTCAGGAGCGCGACGACGCTCCACAGACCCGCCATCGAGACGATCGTGGAGAAGATCACAGAGTTGCGGGCGAAGACGGTGTCCAGGCCGTACTCGCTGGCGTAGATGAACACGTTCTGGGCCGTGGGGAGGGCGGCGCAGAGGGTGACGGCCAGGACGTCGTGCGCCGGGAGGCCGAGGGCGTAGTAGGCCAGGAGGTAGGCGAGGATCGGCTGGACGGCGGTCTTCACAGCGATGGCTATGACGGTTTCGGCTATACCGGACTTCTTGGCTTCGACCGTGGGCTTCTTCTCAACGTGCAGCGACATCCCGAGGGTGATCAGGGCCACCGGCACCGCCGCGCCGCCGAGCAGGCCGAGCGCGCTGCCGACGTCCGCCGGAACGTGGAAGCGGGTCGCGGAGACCAGCGCGCCGAACGCCGACGCGATGATGATCGGATTGTGCACCGGCAGCATGGCTATGCCCCGCAGCCGCTGCCGCATCCCGGTCGGGGACCCGGCGCGCAGCCCCATGAGCGTCATGATGATCGGCGTCACCAGCACGGTGTTGAACAGGATCACGGTCGACAGGAAGACCGCGTTCCCCAACACCTGGATCGCCACCGGGATGCCCAGATTGGCGGAGTTGACGTACCCGGAGGCCATCGCGACCACCGCCCCGTTCGGCACGTCCCGCCTGAACACCCGGGTGCTCAGCACCAACCCCAGCCCGCACGCCGCCAGCGAACTGACCCCGAAGGCGATGATCGAGGTGTTGGCCAGCGCGTGCAGATCAGCCTTCCCCAGCATCCCGAACAGCGAGGCCGGCATCGCCACCCGGAACACGAACCGCCCCAGCACCGCCTCCACGTTTGCCGACGCCGCCCCGACGAGGTCGAAGCGGGCGACCAGGTAGCCGAGGGCGGTGAGTAGCCAGATGGGTATGAAGGCGTTGAGCACCGCGCCACCGTACCGGGGCAAGGGATCGCAGTCGGCGGGGGTGTGGTAGGGATCGCTGGACGGGTTCGGGGGCTACGGTTTTCGGGTGGCTTGTACCGGCTTGGCTATGGCGGGTTGGTTGTGGCGCTTTAGCTTTCGGAGGTAGTGCCGGCTGTTCTAGCGCCATCCGTATTGCCCTCGTCCGCCCTTGCCCGTTCCGCCAGTTCCGCGAGCGCCTGCGTGAAGCACTCCATCGGCGGCGTCACCAGCCCGGCCCCGACCTGCCCGGTCCCGGCCACCCGCCCGGCCATCCCGGTGTTGATCTGCGGCAGCACCCCGGTCCGCACGACCCGCCCCACCTCGATCCCGGTCGGCGTCCCGCGGAAGTCGAGCGCCGGCACGGTGAACGCGGGGTTCTCGGCCAGCGTGATCTCGTACATCAGCCGCGTGGTCGCCACCGCGCTGGCCGCCGTCCCCCCGACCAGCCGGGCGATCGCCGGCGCGGCCGCCATCGCGAACCCCCCGACCCCCGCGGTCTCGGTGATCGCCGAGTCCCCGATGTCCGGGTTGGCGTCCTCGGGGCCGTACCCGGCCAGGAACAACCCCTCGGGCGTGTTCGCCGGCGCGGTGAACCACCGATCGCCGGTGCCCGAGGTCTGGATCCCGAAGTCGGTCCCGTTGCGCGCCATCACGGTCACCACCGTGCTCCCCGCGATCCCCGATGCCGCCTGCGCCGCCAGCTTGCACGCGGGCATCACGAGGTTGAGGAAGAAGTGATCGTTCCCTGATACGAAGCGCACCGCCTCGGCCAGCTCCCGGCTGTCCTCCCCGTTCTCGATCAGCGACGGCAACAGCTCGCGCAGCAGCATGAGCGTCCCGGCCCGGTTCCGGTTGTGACCCTCATCGCCCATGTGCAGCATCTGCGCGACGATCGCCTTCACGTCCACCGGGCCCCGCCGCCGCACCGCACGCTGCAACATCGGCCCCAGCACCCCGGACATCCAGCGCAGCCGCTCGACCACCTCGGGCCCGAACGCTCCGTATCGCAGCACCTTGCCGAGGCCTTCGTTCAGGCTGCACCAGGAGCTGCCGCCGCCGACCGGGTCGCGGAGCTCGAGGAGCCACATGCCGGGGGAGACGACGCCGGCCATCGGACCCACGCCTCCGCGGTGGTGGCAGGGGGTCAGTTCGGGCATGGAGCTTTCGCCGCCACGACTGTCACGGCCCACACGACCTGCGCCCCCGCCCCCGAACCACCCC
>NZ_JAAFYZ010000281.1 GCF_018274385.1 Catenulispora pinistramenti
ACCCCCACCCGCCGCTCTCTGCTGCTCGGCGCCGCCGCGGCCGGGGCCGCGACGCTGGTCGGCGCGCGTGCCGCCGAGGCCGCCACGGCGAACGCGGCACCGGCCACGAGCGCGAAGGGTGCCGCTGACGCTTCCGCCCTCGGCGCGGCGGCTGCCGCCCCGGCCCATCGGGCAGCGGCCGCATCAGGCACCTTCGTCGTCCCGGTCGACTCCGTCCCGCACACCCGCACCTGGATGGCCTGGCCGGACTCGACCTCGATCTGGGACCGTCAGCTGGCCGGCGTCCAGCAGAACATCGCCCTTATCGCCCGCACGATCGCCGACTACGAGCCCGTCTACCTCCTCGCTAACTCCGCCAGCGTCGCCAAGGCCCGCTCGATGTGCGGCTCCGGCGTCACGGTCATCGGCTCGATCCCGGTCAACGACTGCTGGATGCGCGACACCGGCCCGATCTTCCGCACCGACGGGGCCGGCGGCCTGGACAGCGTCGGGCTGAACTTCAACGGCTGGGGCAACCGCCAGGTCCACACCAACGACGCCCTCGTCGCCCAACGCGTGGCCGGCTACCTGGGCCTGCCCTTCACCGCCGCCGGCCTGGTCGCCGAGGGCGGCGCCATCGAGACCGACGGCGCCGGCACCCTGATGGCGACGCAGTCGAGCATCGTCAACACCAACCGCAACCCGAAGCTGAGCCAGGCCCAGATCCAGGCCGCGATGTGCGCGGCCTACGGCGCCGGCGAGGTCATCTGGTTCACCGGCATCAGGAACCAGGACATCACCGACGACCATGTCGACGCCACCAGCCGCTTCCTGGCCCCCGGCGCCGGCGCGGTGCAACTCCCGGCCTCGGACGAGAACGACGTCTGGGCCACCGACGAGAAGCAGCAGTACCAGGTCCTGTCCACGGCCACCGACGCCCAGGGCACAACCATCGGCGTCACGAAGATCCAGGGCCCGGACTACAACCTCATCCGCTCGACGAACCAAGATTTCGTGGGCTCATACGCGAACTACTACGTCTGCAACGGCGCGGTGATCTCCGCACAGTTCGGCGACACCAACGCCGACGGTCAGGCCTACGACACCCTCAGCGCCCTGTTCCCCGACCGGACCATCGAGCAGCTGGACATCGACAATCTCGGCAACGGCGGCGGCGGGATCCACTGCGTCACGCAGCAGCAGCCCTCGGTCTGACCGGATTGCTGCTGACTGAATTGTCTGTCAGAGCGCGGGCTGCCTGTCTTGCCGAAGCCAGCCCGAGCTCAGTGCTTGACGGCCCGGGTGGCGAAGTAGCCAGGCAGGTACCGGGCGGTGGCATCCGCGTGGTGCGGCGCTTCGTTCCAGTGGGTCAGGGTGAAGCCGGCCGCGAGCTGGCCGCCGATCTGCTCGGTGAGTGAGTGGCTGTATTCGATCGGCCCGGTCCCATACGAGCGCTGCCGCTCGTCGTCCGGGAGATCAAGGCTGCTGAAGGGGAGCCGGTGGCGCACTACGAGCTCACCCCGCTCGTCCAACGCCGTGACGTCGAAGATGAAGACGTCGGGGTTCAGGAACCCGGCCATCAGGATCCCGCCCGGGCGCAGCACGCGGAACGACTCCCGCCAGACCGGTGCGAGATCGGGGCAGAACACGTTGGACACCGGGTTGAAGACGACATCGAAGCCGGCATCGGGGAACACGCTCAGGTCGCGCATGTCGCCGAGCTCGGTACGGACCGCCAGTCCCTCGCGGGCCGCGACCTCCCGGTCGCGGTCCAGCTGCCGCGGCGAGTTGTCCAGTACCGTCACGGCCGCGCCCGCCGCCGAGAGCACCGGCCCCTGCTGCCCTCCGCCGGAAGCCAGGCACAGCACCTCGGCACCGACCAGTTCAGCCGGAAACCAGTCGCGCGGCACTGCCTGGTGACCGATCAGGACGACGGACCAATCGCCGGCCCGGGCCCGGGCGATGACCTCCGGCCCGACCGGCTGGGTCCATTCGTTGCTGTTCTCCACCTCGCGGTCCCAGGCGGCGCGGTTGTAGGCCACGGGATCAAAGCTGTCCGTCACAACGGCACAGCTTAGGGGGCTGGCACCAGGGCACTCGGCGATTTTTCGCGACGGGCGTCTTCCGCGACGGGCCTCTTCCGCACCGACAACAGCACTATCTAGTGCGGCGCCCTACCGCAGCGCCGCACTAGTTCTCGGCCGACTGCTGCTTCGCTCGCCACTCCGCCCCCGCACGCTGGACGCGGTCCCACAGAGCGGCGCGGTCGGCGTCGTCGATGGCCGACAGGTCCAGATGGAACACGTCCGTTGCGATCTTGAACAGCTCCTCGGCGGACTCCAGGATGCGTGTCGTGCGCCGTCCGGCCCCCTCATCGCGCGTGAACTCGTCATCCAGCACGAACTCGGCGCAGCCCGCGTCGCGGCGGAAGAGCTCGAACCACCTGACGTAGGAAGACCGCGGCGACGTCGACAACTCGGTGTGGCGGCTCCTGAAGTCCTCCCACGTGGCCGGCGCCAGCGTGAAGTCCATGCTGTGGAAGGTCGTCTGCGCCGGATCAGTGAAGAACCGCCAGGCGTCCGGGCCGATCTCCGGCAGCGGCCCCAGCTCGAAGCGGAAGGGACCCTGGACGTGGACGCCCTCCCGAAGCGGGATGGGCTCGTGGTGCGAGTTGGCCAGGCCGACGTCGACCGACCAGCGTTCGCCGTCGAGCACGACGGTGAGGGCCATGTGCGTGTCGTAATCGTCGGCGGTCGCTTTGGCGGTCGCGGCGGAGCCGTTTATCTGGCCGCGGTGCATGGTGACGTCGTACCCGAGGACGGTCAGCAGCTCGCAGAAGGCGTTGTTCAGGTTGAAGCAGTAGCCGCCCCGGCCGGCCAGGATGCGGGCTATGGACTCGGCCGGGTCGATGCCCTGCGGGCGTCCGAGCTGGATGTCGAAGTTCTCGAAGGCGATGAGCTCGACGTGTGCGCGGTGAAGCCTGCGCAGGGTGTCGAGCGACGGGGCACCGAGGGACTGCGGGTCATCGACGCCGAGCTTGGCCAGGTAGGGCGCGGTCCAGGCGGGATGATCGTTCGTCTTCGAGGTCATGGCTCCGAACACTAATGCAGCGCTGCGAAAATCCGCGCAGGGATTAACGCGGCGCTGCACTGGAGCACTCTGCACTGGAGCACTGTCTACGCCCGGCGCCAGGTCACCACGGACCCGGTGCCCCGCCGCACTATCCGCGACAACCGACGGGACTCACCACACCGCCAGGGCGAACGTCGCCTTATACGGCCCGCATAAGATGATTGATTCCTGGGGGTTCCGTATGCCGGAACCCCCAGGAATCAATCGTCTAGCGTCCCGGCCCCAGTTCCGCCACAATCGCCCCCCGCAGCAAATCCCGGGCCCGCTCCAATCCCAGCGTCCCCGACAGCCACCGCTCCGACAGCCCTTCCACCAGCGCTGTCAGCCGCTCGGCCACGTCCTCCGGCTCGACGCCCTCGCGCGCCTGCCCGGCCTCCTGGGCCAAGGCGACCCGCTCGGCCATCTCCGCCACCCACGCGGCCGTCGCGCCCTCCAACCGCTCTCGCAGGTCGGTGTCGAAGATCGCCGAGGCGCGCAGTTCGCCCCAGGCGGTGCTGTTCTCGCGGATCTCGTCGGTGTCCTGCAACTCCAGCAGCAGCGTCTGCTCCAGCTCCGAGCGCGCGTCCGAGTCGCCCGCGTCCTTCGCCATCGCAATCGCCTGCGCCGTGTACCGGTCGGCCCGGTCGCTGATGTAGTCCAGGGTCGCGCGCAGCAAGCCAGCCCGGTCCTTGAAGTGGTAGTAGATCAGCCCGGTCGAGGCTCCGGCCTTCGCCGCGATCTCCTCCACCCGCAGCCCTCTGACGCCGCTCTGGGCGATCATGCCGACCGCCGCCTGGAGGATCAGGTCCCGTTTGCTGGCCACGCCATCACACCTTACATGCGAGTCGCCGTCGTCCGATGCTCTTGACTGAAGTTTCAGTCAAGAGCATTCTAAGCACACCGCGCCGCCGGATGGCAGCGCTGGACCCCCGTTCACGCACCCCCGAACCCCGTTCACCGAACCCCGTTCACAAGGAACCGAAGAACCATGACCATGCGCATGCCGGCCGAATGGGCCGAGCACGAGGGCACCCTGATGGCCTGGCCCACCAGAGCCGACCTGTGGGGCGCCGTCCTGGACGCCGCCAAGGACGAGTACGCCGAGGTGGCGCGCGCCGTCGCCCGCTTCGAACCGGTGTTGATGGTGGCCCCGCCCGGTGCCGGCCCCGAGGCCCGCGAGCGCTGCGGCCAGACCGCCGAAGCCGGCCGCCACGCCATAGACGTGATCGAGCTGCCGATCGACGACTCCTGGTTCCGCGACTCCGGCCCGATCTTCGTCACCGACGGCGCGGGCGGCCGGGCCGGCGTCGACTTCCGCTTCAACGCCTGGGGCGGCAAGCACTCGCCGTGGGACGCCGACGACCGCATCAGCGCCCTGCTACTGGAGCGCCTGGGCGTGGAGCGCGTGGTGTCCTCGCTGATCCTGGAAGGCGGCTCCATCACCGTCGACGGCGAGGGCACGCTGATCACCACCGAACAGTGCCTCCTGCACCCGAACCGCAACCCGGGCTGGACCCGCGAGCGGATCGAGGACGAGCTCAAGGCCCGCCTCGGCGTCACCGCCGTCATCTGGCTGCCCTACGGCGGCGCCGAGGACTTCGAGACCGACGGCCACGTGGACGGCTGCTGCGCCTACATCGCCCCGGCCACCGTGATCGTCCAGCTGCCCGAGGACCCCGCGCACCCGGACTACGAGCGCTGCCGCGCCAACCTGGAGATCCTGCGGACCTCCCGCGACGCCCAAGGCCGCACCCTGACCATCATCCCGGTCCCGCAGTCCAACCGCGTCAGCGTGGACGGCGAAGAGGTCGAGGTCGGCTACCTCAACTTCTACCTCCCCAACGGCGGCGTCGTGGTCCCGGTCGCCGGGGTCCCCGCCGACGAAGGCGCGCTCGCGGCCCTGGCGAAGGCGATGCCGGACCGCGAAGTCGTCGGCGTCCGCACCCGGACCGTCGCCTTCGGCGGTGGCGGCATCCACTGCATCACCCAGCAGATACCGAAGGCGGCAGCGGCATGAGTGCTCGCAGCATCGACTACACGCTCCTGACCTCCTTCGGCTCGCCGCTGGGCTCCCCGGCCCGCCTGGAGCCCTCGGTCCGCCCGCTGCTGCGGATCGGCCTGGTCCAGATGCGCTGGCAGCCGGACGCCGAAGCCCACGACGACGCCCTGCGCGACGGCGTCCGCATCGCCGCCGAACAAGGCGCGACCATGGTCTGCCTGCCGGAGCTGACCCGCAGCCCCTACTTCGCGGCCGACGCGGCGATGGCCGTGGACGCCCCGCGCTTCGCCGAGGATCTGCACGACGGCCCCACCGCCCGTCTGGCCGCCGAGCTGGCGAAGGAACTGGGCATCGTCGTGCACGCCTCGCTCTACGAACGCGCCGACGACGGCGGCCTGGGCTACAACACCGCGATCTGCGTGGACGCCGAAGGCGAGATGCTGGCCAGCACCCGCAAGAACCACATCCCCGAGTTCCCCGGCTACCACGAGAACCTGTGCTTCCGCCCCGGCGACAGCGGCTTCCCGGTAGTGCCGATCGACAACGTCCGCTTCGGTTTCCCGACCTGTTGGGACGAGTGGTTCCCGGAGCTGGCCCGTGCCTACGCCCTGGCCGGCGCCCAAGTCCTGGTGCACCCGACGGCGATCGGCTCCGAGCCGGAGCTGCCGGAGTTCGACACCCGCCCGATGTGGGAGCACGCGATCAGCGCCAACGGCCTGGCCAACGCGCTGTTCCAGATCGTGCCCAACCGCGTCGGCGCCGAGGGGCGGATCGCCTTCTACGGGTCCTCATTCATCTCCGATCCCTACGGCCGCGTCGTCCTGCGCGCGCCCCGGGACAAGCCGGCGGTCCTGGTCGCCGATCTGGACCTGGACCAGCGCCGGGACTGGCTGGAGTTCGGCCTGGTCTACACCCGCCGCCCCGAGCTTTACGGGCCGCTCACCGAGCCGATGGCCCGCGGCTAGCCCTTCTGGCCCGCGGCGGGCACCTCTGGTCCGCGGCTGGCACTGATGGCCTGGGGCTGGCACTGACGGCCCGCGGGCAGCACCTCCCACGCTCGCATCCCTTTCCCTCAAAGGAGCATCATCTTGCTGAGAATCCCCTGGCGATCCACCGCCGCGGCCGGCACCGCGTTGTTCCTCGCCGCAGCCGTCACGGCTTGCAGCGGCGGGCACACCACCAACCCCGGCGGCGGCGCCGCGACCTCCGGCGGCGCTGCCTACGCGCTGTCCGCGTCCACTCCCGTGGCCAAAGGACCCATCGACTCGTTCACGTGGGCCCTCTACGCCGAGCCCACAACGCTGGACTACGCACAGGCCTTCGACTACCCGCAGAACATGATCCTGTCGAACATCTGCGAGTCGTTGATGCGCTGGAACCCGGACCTCACCGAGTCCCCGGGCCTGGCATCCTCGGTGGCCCAGCCGGATCCGACGACGTATGTCTATACCCTGCGATCCGGCGTGAAGTTCCACGACGGCGGCACGATGACCGCCGACGACGTGGTGTTCTCCCTCAAGCGGCAGATGGACCCGGCGACCGGCTCGACCTGGATATCAACGTTCGACAACGTCTCCTCGATCACCAAGACCGGCCCGCTCCAGGTCACCGTCAAGCTGAAGAAGCCGGACTCGCAGTTCGGCGAGGCGATGGCGAACTCGGCGGGCACCGTCGTGCACGCCTCGGCCGTGCAGGCCGCCGGGCAGAACTACGGCACCGCCGGGAACCTCGGTTGCACCGGCCCCTACACCCTCGGCGCCTGGGTCAAGGGCACGTCGATCGAGCTGGACCGCTTCCCCGGCTACTGGGGCAAGCCCGCGCTGGCCGGCAAGGTGGTCTTCAAGTTCATCACCGACCCGACGGCCCTGACCAACGCGCTGCTCACCGGCGCGGCCGACGGCGGCTACCTGATCACTCCGGACAGCTACGCCCGGCTGAAGTCCTCCGGTGTCGGGAACCTGTACTTCGGCAAGTCGCTGACGACGATCAATCTGAACGTCTGCAACCTCTCCGGGACGCTTGGCGACGTCCGTGTTCGCAAAGCCCTGCTATTGGCGCTGGACCGCTCCGGCTTCGTCAAGGCCGGCCTGAAGGGCGTCGGCACCGTCACCTCCTCGATCGCCCCGGCCGATTCCTGGCCCGCCGGAGCCGTGCCGCCGGCCACCGACCTCGCGCCGACCGCCCAGGACCTGACCCAAGCCAAGGCCCTGATTCAGCAGGCCGGCGCCACCGGCAAGACCGTCACCATCGCCACCTCGCCGATCGGCCCGGACGTGTCGCTGCTGGCCACCGCGTTCCAGTCGGCTGGTACTCAGATCGGGCTGAAGGTAGAGCTGAAGACGATCGCCCCGGACGCGTTCACGGCGCTGTTCTCCGACCCCAAGGCCCGCGAAGGCTTGGACGCGTTCCCGGAGACCTACTACCTGTCCACGACCGACCCGCTGGCGATCTACCACATCTTCCGTACCGGGGACTTCGAGAACTACGCGGGCTGGTCGGATCCGGCCTACGACAAGCTGATCGACCAGGCCGAAGCTGAGTACGACCCGGTGAAGCGGGCCGCGATCAGCGCGCAGATCCAGAAGATCGCGATGGATCAGCTGCTCTGGATCCCGGCCGCGGAATGGCCGACCTCGCTGTTCCTGGACAAGCGGATCACCGGCGCCCCGACCTCGATCTCCTACCTTTACTACCCGTGGGCCGCGGACGTCGGCTCGGCCGGGTGAGCGCCGTGGGCGGCGCGAGCGGTGGAAGCTCCGTCGGCAGTGGAGGTGCCGTTGGCAGTGCGAGCGCTGTCAGCAGCGGAGACGCCGTCAGGAGTGCGAGCGCCGCGAGCGATGTCTGGCGGTTCGCGGCGCGGCGGGCCGTGGAACTGGCCGTGACGCTGCTAGCGGCCTCGTTCCTGATCTTCTCCGCGGTCTACCTGGCGCCGGGCCGGCCCGAGACCTTCCTGCTCGGCGGCCGCTCGGCCACCCCGGAGGCGCTGGCCTCGATCCGGGCGCACTACCACCTGAACGACCCGTTCCCGGTGCAGTACTGGCGCTGGCTGACGCAGATGGCGCACGGCGACTTCGGCACGTCGATCCAGTACCGCGCGCCGGTCCTGCACCTGCTCACCGCGCGGCTGCCGGGGACGCTGATGCTGATCGGGATGGCCGCGGTCCTCGTGGCGGTGCTGGGAATCGGCGCCGGGCGGCTGTCGGCGCGCCGGCCCGGCGGCCTGGTCGACCAGGCGGTGTTGGTGGTCACCTCGGTCGCCGTGGGCACTCCGTCGTTCGTCGCGGCGATCGTGCTGATCTGGGTGTTCTCGGTGCGGCTGGGCTGGTTCCCGTCCATCGGATCCGGATCAGGGTTCTTCGATATGGCCTACCACCTGACGCTCCCGGCACTGGCGTTGTCGCTGTACTGGGTGGGGACGCTGGCCCGGGTGACGCGGGCGGCGATGCTGGCCGAGCTGTCGAAGGAGCACGTGGCGGTGGCGCGCAGCCGGGGGATCCCCGAGCGGATCGTGCTGCGCCGGCACGTCTTCCGGAACGCCGCCGGCGGGATCGCGACGATGAGCGGCCTGACCATCACCGGTCTGGTGGTCTCCACGGTGCTGGTGGAGTCCGCGTTCGGGCTCGGCGGGATCGGGGCGTTCCTGGATTCGTCGGTCTCGGTGAAGGACTTCCCGGTCGTGCAGGCCATCAGTCTGCTGATCGTGACCGTGTTCGTGGCCGTCAATCTGGTCGTGGACCTGACCTATCCGTTGCTGGATCCACGCGTCCGGCTCGGGGCGAGGAACAGCGCATGAGCAGTCTGACGCTCGTCCGGCGGCGCCCCGGATTCCGCGCGCTGCGCGTGTCACGGCCTTGGCTGTTCTATATATGCGCGGGCTTCGCGGCGGTGATCGTGCTGGTCGCTGTGTTGGCGCCGTGGCTGGCGCCGGCCGATCCGAACGCCTCGGACCTGAGCGCGGCGCTGACCGGGCCGTCCTGCGCGCACCTGCTCGGCGCCGACGGCTCGGGCCGCGACACGTTGTCCCGCCTGATCCTCGGCTCGCGCACCGCGCTGCTCGGTCCGGCGGCGGTCGTGGTGTTCTCCACGACGCTCGGGGTGGCTGTCGGTGTCGCCGCCGGTTGGCGCGGCGGCTGGCTGGACTCGCTGCTGTCTCGGAGCAGTGAGCTGATGCTCGCCTTCCCCGGGCTGTTGCTGGCCATTCTCTTCGTCTCCTTGTATGGAACGGGGCTGGTGGCACCGATCGCCGCGTTGTCGCTCGCCTACACGCCCTATGTCAGCCGTCTGGCTCGCGGCCTGACGCTGGCAGAGAAACAGAGACCTTATTTAGCGGCGTATCGCGTCCAGGGCTTCTCGAACTGGGCGATCTGCGTGCGGCACCTGATCCCCAACATCGGGCCGGTGATCCTGGCCCAGTCCACCGTCAACTTCGGCTACGCCCTGATCGACCTGGCCGCGCTGTCCTACCTGGGGCTGGGCGTGCCGCCGCTGACGCCGGACTGGGGCGCGATGGTCAACGACGGGCAGTCCGCGATGCTTCAGGGGCAGCCGTTGTCCGCGATCGCGCCGTGTCTGGCGATCGTGGTGACGGTGGTCGCGTTCAACGTCGTCGGCGAGCACTGGGCCGATCGCGTCGCGAACAGAGAGGACGCGCGCTCGTGAACACGGCACAGAGGTCGCAGACACCGCAGAAGTCGCAAACGTTGCACATCCGGGGACTGCGGGTGAGCCTGCCGGGGACCGCGCGCCCGGTGCTCGACGGGGTTGATCTGGAAGTCGGGGCTGGGCAGACGGTGGCGCTGGTCGGGGAGTCCGGGTCCGGCAAGACTCTGACATCGCGTGCGGCGCTCGGGATGCTTCCGGCCGGGGCCACGGCTTCGGGGGTGGTCGAGGTCGACGGGCAGGACGTGCTGACGATGGACGCACGGGCCCTGCGACGGTTGCGGACGACCACCGCGGCGATGATCTTCCAGGACCCGCGGGCCGGCATCAATCCGGTGCGGCGCGTCGGCGACTTCCTCACCGAAGCTCTTCGCACGAACGGCGCGGCGGATAAGCGGACGGCGCGTAAGCGGGCGTTGGCGCTGTTGGACGCGGTCGGGCTGCCCGAACGCGTGTTGCGGCAGTATCCGCACGAGTTGTCCGGCGGCATGTTGCAGCGGGTGATGATCGCCGCGTCGCTGATGGCCGATCCGGTGCTCCTGCTGGCCGACGAGCCGACCACCGCCCTGGACGTCACCACACAGGCTGAAATCATTGCCCTGCTTCGGGATCTGCAATCCCGGTTCGGCACGGCGCTGCTGTTCGTCACCCACGATCTGGAGCTGGCCGCCGTGATCGCCGACCGGGTCGCGGTGATGTACGCGGGGCGGATCGTCGAGACCGGCCCGGCTGAGCAGGTGTTCGCCGATCCGAAGCATCCTTATACGGCGGCGTTGCTGGCGGCCACTCCGCGGTTGGACGCGCCGGCCGGTCGCCTGGCCGTGATCCCGGGCCGGGTTCCTGATCTGCGGACCGAGATTGCGGGCTGCGCGTTCGCGGGGCGTTGTGCGCACGCCGTGGACGCTTGCGGACAGGAGCGTCCGGAGACCGCCGCGGTGCCCGATCGGTCGCAGGCCACGGTCGCCTGCTGGCGGAGTAGCACATTGACGTTGCAAGGAGGAGCGAGCCGTGGCTGAGCCGGTGCTGGAAGTCAGTGGACTGCGGAAGGTCTTCGGCTCGCAGGTCGCGGTGGACGACGTCTCGTTCACGGTCGCGGCCGGCGGGTCGCTGGGCGTCGTGGGGGAGTCGGGCTCGGGGAAGACGACGACCGCGCGGATCATCGTCGGGCTCGACCATGCCGATGCCGGGACGGTTCGCATCGACGGCCGCGATCGGGACCATGCCGGCCGCAAGGCTCGCGGCGCAGACGCCGGTCGTGGGCCCTCCGTCGCTCGCAGCGCTCGCAGCGGTCGCAGGGCTGAGCGGTTGGCTCGCGCTCGCCAGGTCCAGATGGTCTTCCAGGATCCTTTCCTATCCCTGGACCCGCGCCTCCCCATCGGCACCGCCCTCACCGAAGTCCTCCGCCTGCACCACCCAGACGGCGACCACCCCGCCCGCGTCACCGAACTGCTCGACCAAGTCGGCCTCGGCACCCGCGAAGCCACAGCCCTGCCCCGCGGCCTGTCCGGCGGCCAACGGCAACGCGTCGCGATCGCCAAGGCCCTGGCCGTCGAACCGAGCGTGCTGGTGCTGGACGAGGCGGTCGCGGCGCTGGACGTCTCGGTACAGGCACAGATCCTGAACCTGCTGGCGGATCTGCGGGCCGAGCTGGGCATTGCTTATGTGTTCATCACCCACGACCTCGGGGTCGTCCGCTGCGTCACCGACGAGGTGGTGGTGATGCGGCGCGGCGCGATCGTGGAGCGTGGCGCGACTGACATGGTGCTGGCCGACCCGTCGCACTCCTACACACGATTGCTGCTCGAATCAGTCCCCGGACCCGGCTGGGATCCGCAGCTGATCACCGCCGCGCGCCGGGCCCTGGCCGAAGCCGAGGCCGAGCTCACACCCCGATGAACTCACAACCTGCTGAGCTCACACCCCGATGATCTGCACCGCGGCCCACAGCGTGACGGTCGCCGTGATCAGCGTCGCGGGCACGGCGATCAGGCCGAGCCGGGTGTACGTCGCCAGGCTCACCTGTTCGCCGTGTGAGGTGAGCACGCGCCGCCACAGAAGCGTGGCCAGCGAACCGACGTAGGTCAGGTTCGGGCCCAGGTTCACGCCCAGCAGCACCGCCAACAGCGTCGCCGGCCCCAGATGCGCGGCCGCAGGCAGCAACACCAGCGTCGCCGGCAGGTTGTTGACCACGTTGGCCAGCACCGCCGCCACACACGCGGTGCCCAGCAGCGGCAGCAGCGAGGACCCGTGCGGCAGCAGATCCCCGACCCGCGCCCCGATCCCGTC
>NZ_JAAFYZ010000282.1 GCF_018274385.1 Catenulispora pinistramenti
GCCCCGGTCCCGGCCCCGACCACCATCGAATTGTTCGACATGTTCTGCGCCTTGAACGGCGCCACCCGAACCCCCTGCCGGGCCAACCACCGGCAGATCCCAGCGGTGACAAGGCTCTTCCCGGCATCGGACGTAGTCCCGGCGACCAGCAGCGAACCCGTCCCGCCGGACAAGTCGATCATGGCACCAGCTTAGCCGCGGCCGCGGTGAGCGCCGCGATGACCTCCGGGTACTCCGCCCCGGAGCGCACCGCGATCAGACTGACCCGCCGCGGCCAGTCCTCCTTCAGCGGCAGCAGCACCACGCCCTCGGGCACCTGCAGCGGAACGCCGAGCGTGGGCAGCAGCGTCACGCCGAACCCGTTGGCGATCAGCGCCAGGACCGCGCCGAAGTCGGTGGCCCGATACCGCCCGCGCGGCTGGAACCCGGCGTCGGCACAGATGGCCGTCACCTGGTCGTGGCAGGAAAGCCCCTCGGCGGCCAGCACGAACGGCTCCTGGACCAGATCCGTCAGCGAAACGTGCTCCGCCCCGGCCAGCCGGTGCCCGGCCGGCAGCGCCGCGTGATAGATCTCCTCCAGCAATGGCAGGATCTTGATCCGCGGATCCCCGAGCAGCGGCCGGTTCGGCGCGGCCATCACCACCGCGACGTCTACCGAACCGTCGATCAGGTGCGCCACCGAGTCCTCGCTCTCGGTGTCGGCGACCTCGAAACCCCACTCCGGATGCGCGTCCCGGAGCACCCGCATCGCCGGTGCCACGACCGCCATGATCGCGGTCGGGAACCCCGCGATCCGCACCGTCATCGGCACCGGGGAGATCGCCCGCAGCTCCGACTGCGCCCGCTCCAATTGCGCGAAGACCACGTCGGCGTGGGTCACCAGTACCCGCGCCGCCTCGGTCAGCACCACGTTGCGGCCGCGTCGTTCCAGCAGTTCGCAGCCGGTACTCTTGCTCAGGACGGCCAGCTGCTGGGACACCGCCGAGGGGGTCAGGTACAGGGCCTCGGCGGCTGCGGAGACCGTGCCGTGATCGGCCAGCGCGCGCAGCGTCCGCAGTTGGCGTACATCGAGCATCCCCGCCACCTTCGATCATTCAGATCATTCAGATCATTCAGTTCAGCTTAACGGTTTCGCGAAAAATCATTCGCTGGTGCTAAACGATAGCCCAGCCGGACACTTTCGTCATGCGTAATCCCCGCCACGTCACCCTGGCCGTCGCGATCGTCCTGATCTGGGGCGTCAACTTCATCGCCATCGGGCACGCCCTCGAAGGCTTCCCGCCGATCCTGCTCGCCTCGCTGCGGTTCGCGCTCACCGGCCTGGCGGCGTTCTTCGTGCCCCGGCCCAAGGAAGTGCGCTGGTACTGGATCGCCGGCAGCAGCGCGTTCATGTTCTACGGCCAGTACGTCCTGCTCTTCACCGGCATGGCGCACGGGATGCCGGACGGCCTGGCCTCGCTGGTCCTGCAGAGCAACGCGCCGTTCACGGTCCTGGCCGCGGCGCTGCTGCTGAAGGAGCGCACCGGGATCCGGCAGGTGGCGGGCATCGTGGCGGCCATGGCCGGGCTCGGCGTGATCGGCGCCGGACGCGGCGGGAACGTGCCGCTGTGGTCGCTGCTGCTGGTGATCACCGCCGGCGCGTCGTGGGCCCTGGGCTCGATCTGCAACCGCAAGGCCGGCGCCACCAACGGTTTCGCGCTGATGGTGTGGGCCAGCGTGTACGCCACTCCCCCGCTGTTCCTCACCTCGCTGGCGACCGAGGGGCCGCACCGGATCGGGAACGCTTTCGCCCACCTGCACACCGGACCGGTGCTGGGCCTGCTGTACGTGGTGCTGATGTCGACCTTCGTCGGCATGGGGGCCTGGGTGGTGCTGCTCACCAAGTACCCGGCCTCGGCGGTCGCCCCCTACACCCTCGGCGTCCCGCCGATCGGGATCCTCGCGGCGCTGATCGCGAACGGCGAGCGGATGACCGCGCTGGAGATCGCCGGCTCCGTGGTGGTACTGGCCGGGCTGGTGGCGATCGTGTGGCCGCGACGAAGCCCAATCGCCTCCGATCCGTCCGTGCTCGCCGCTAAAGTCGACAGGACCGCCCAAGCCGTCGCCTAGCACCGGAGAACACCGCCTTGGCCGCACCGACCACCGAGCCGCACGGCACCTCGCTCGCCGTCGTCGAAGGCGTCCTGGAGCGGATCACCTTCGCCAATGAGGAGACCGGCTACACCGTCGCCCGCGTGGACACCGGCCACGGCGCCGGGGACCTGCTCACGGTGGTCGGAGCGCTGCTCGGGGCGCAGCCCGGGGAGTCGCTGCGGATGCGCGGGCGGTGGGGCTCGCATCCGCAGTACGGCCGGCAGTTCACCGTCGAGAACTACACCACGGTCCTGCCGGCGACGGTCGCGGGCATCCAGAAGTACCTCGGCTCCGGGCTCATCAAGGGCATCGGGCCGAAGACCGCCGAGAAGATCGTCGGCCACTTCGGGGTCCAGACCCTGGCCGTGATCGAGGAGGCCCCGCAGCGGCTGATCGAGGTGCCGACGCTGGGACCGAAGCGGACCAAGCTGATCGCGGCGGCCTGGATCGAGCAGAAGGCCATCAAGGAGGTCATGGTCTTCCTGCAGTCGGTCGGGGTGACCACGTCGATCTCGGTGCGGATCTACAAGGAGTACGGCGACGCCGCCATCGACGTGGTGAAACAGGAGCCTTACAAGCTCGCCTCGGACGTGTGGGGCATCGGCTTCAAGACCGCCGACTCGATCGCGGTCGCCGTCGGGATCCCGCACGACTCGCCGGAACGGGTGAAGGCCGGGATCCAGTACGCGCTGTCGCAGGGCTCTGACGCCGGGAACTGCTATCTGCCGCGCCAGAAGCTGCTGGAGGAGTCGGTCAAGATCCTCACTGTGCCCCTTGAGCTGGCCTCGGCCTGTCTGGACCAGCTGATCGAGGCCGAGGGCGTGGTGGCCGAGGACATCCCCGACCCGGACGGCTACGACCCCGATGAGCCGATCCGCGCCGTCTACCTGGTCCCGTTCCACCGCGCCGAGGTATCGCTGGCCGCGCAGCTGCGGCGGCTGCTGGAGGCGCCGGACGACCGGCTGGGCTCGTTCGCGTCCGTGGACTGGGACAAGGCGCTGACCTGGCTCAAGGAGCGCACCGGGGCCGATCTGGCACCGGAGCAGACCGAGGCGGTACGGCAGGCGCTGACCTCGAAGGTCAGTGTCCTGACCGGCGGCCCGGGCTGCGGCAAGTCGTTCACGGTGCGCTCGATCGTCGAGCTGGCCCGGGCCAAGCGCGCCCGGGTGGTGCTGGCCGCGCCGACCGGCAAGGCGGCCAAGCGGCTGGCCGAGCTGACCGGGGCCGAGGCGATGACCGTGCACCGGCTGCTGGAGCTCAAGCCGGGCGGGGACGCCGCATTCGACCGGGACCGGCCGCTGGAGGCCGATCTGGTGGTCGTGGACGAGGCCTCGATGCTGGACGTGCTGCTGGCGAACAAGCTGGCCAAGGCGGTCGCGCCCGGCTCGCACCTGCTGCTGGTCGGGGACGTGGACCAGTTGCCGTCGGTCGGGGCCGGTGAGGTGCTGCGGGACTTGCTGGCCGCCCCGCGGGTGCCACGCGTGCGGCTGACACAGGTGTTCCGGCAGGCGCAGCAGTCCGGTGTGGTGGTGAACGCGCACCGGATCAACTCGGGGAAACCGTTGCGGCTGGAGGGGTTCAACGATTTCTTCCTGTTCGTCGAGGACGAGACCGAGGACGCCGCCCGGGTGGCGGTCGAGCTGGCGACCACGCGCATCCCCAAGCGCTTCGGCTTCGATCCGCGCCGCGACATCCAGGTCCTCACGCCGATGCACCGCGGCCCGGCCGGCGCCGGCACGCTGAACGGGCTGTTGCAGGAGACGCTGACGCCGGCGCAGCCGTCGCGGCCGGAGAAGCGCTTCGGCGGCCGCACGTTCCGGGTCGGCGACAAGGTCACGCAGATCCGCAACAACTACGACAAGGGCTCGAACGGGGTCTTCAACGGGACCGGCGGGGTCATCACGTCGATGGTGCTGGAGGACCAGACGCTGGTGGTGCGCACCGACGAGGACGAGGAGGTGCCCTACGACTTCGCCGAACTGGACGAGTTGCAGCACGCCTACGCGATGACGGTGCACCGGTCGCAGGGCTCTGAGTATCCGGTGGTCGTGGTGCCGGTGACGATGAGCGCGTGGATGATGCTGCAACGGAACCTGCTGTACACGGCCGTGACGCGGGCGAAGAAGCTGGTGGTGCTGGTCGGCTCGAAGCGGGCGCTGGCACAGGCGGTCCGGACCGTGTCGGCCGGGAAGCGGTTCACCGGGCTGGATCACCGGTTGCGATGACGGAGCTCATTCTGCGTTTCGACAGCAACAAGCCGCGCAAGCTGAAGTACAACCTGGCCGCCGCGCGTGCGGCCGGGGCTTCGGCGCTGCTGACGTTCGGCGGCGCGTACTCCAACCACATCCGCGCGGTCGCGGCGGCCGGTCGGGCTGAGGGGTTCGCGACGATCGGGGTGATTCGCGGCGAGGAACATCTGCCGCTGAACGAGTCGCTGGCGTTCGCGGTCGGGCAGGGGATGCAGCTCGCTTATATGGACCGCCAAAGGTATCGGGCGAAGGACTCGGCCGAGGTACGGCAGTTCTTGCAGCGCACGTTCGGGGAGTTCTTCTTGATCCCGGAGGGCGGGTCGAATCCGGCGGCGGTACGGGGATGCGCAGAGTTGCCGGGTGAGATCGCAGAGCCCTTCGACGTCATCTGCTGCCCGGTCGGGACCGGCGGGACGTTGGCGGGGATCGCGGCCGGGCTTGGCCGGGGGCAGCGGGCGATCGGGTTCGCCGCGCTGAAGGGCGGCTTCCTGACTGGCGAGGTCGCCGACCTGCAGCGGCAGACCTACGGGAAGGTCTTCGACAACTGGCACGTCGAGGACGACTACCACTTCGGGGGCTATGCGAAGGTGCCGGCGGAGTTGGACGCTTTCGCGGAGCGGTTCGGGGCCGAGCACGGCTTCGAGGTGGACCGGATCTATGTCGCCAAGATGCTTTATGGCATCACGGAGATGATCGCGGCCGGGAAGTTCGCGGCCGGCGCTCGGATCATCGCCGTGGTGACCACCGGCTGAATCAGCCGCTCGCGCCACCCGTGAAGTTCCACCCGGCCAAGCGCAGCGCCGGAGCCATCGCCGAGTAGGCGCCGTACTTCGAGGCGAACGCCGGCGCGTGCGTCCCGATCCCCAGCACCCGCCCCGGCGCCAGCGCCTCGGGGTAGGACTGCGTGAACCGCAGGTTCTTCACCGGCCGCGTGATCTCGCCGTTCTCGATCAGCCAGACGCCGTTACGCGTCAGCCCGGTCATCACCAGCCGCCGCGGGTCCAGGCAGCGCGTGTACCAGTGGTCTGTCACCAGCAGTCCGCGCCGCACCTGCGCGACCAGGGCCTGCACCGAGGAGTCCGCCGCCGGTCCCTCGACCTCGGTCGGGGTCAGGTCGACCGTCGGCTCCAGCCGCACGTTGATCGGCTCCGCGCCTTCCACCGCGCTGGAGGCGCCGGCGTGCCCGGTGCTCGTGACGCCGGCTTCGCGCGCCGAGCGCCGGTCGTGCGCGACCGCCCGCGTGACGCCGTCCCGGACCAGCTCCAGGCGGTCGCGCGGGGTGCCTTCGGAGTCGAACAGGGGGCCGGCGGCCGGGCCGGAAAGGGGATCGTCCACCAGGCTGACCGAGGGGTCGAACTGCTGCTCCCCGAGTCGCACGAACGACGTGCCCTCGGTCAGCGACTTCCCGTTGAAGCCGTAGCCGCCCAGGACCCACAGCACGTCGCTGACCGCCGTCGGCTCCAGCACCACCTCGTACTCGCCGGGCTCGATCTCGACAGGGTCCCGCGACGCCAACGCCTTCGCCGCCGCGCGGGCCCCGAGCGCGGCGCCGTTCAGGTCGCTCATCCGGCGCGAGGCCTGCCGCGAGGCGCCGTCGGAACTCGCGGTCTTGGCGATGCCGTCGATGGCGGCCTCGACGACCGTCCCGTGCAGGGCCTGGCCCTCGGAGTTCGTGTAGGCGGTGACCACGAGCCGGTTCCGGTAGAAGCCGGCCGCCGTGAGATCGCCGACCGCGTCCACGTACGCCTTCACCTGCTCGGCCCGCGCCTCGGGCCCCGCGCCGCCGGTCGCCAGGTCCGGCTCGGCCGAGGCCACCGGCAACGGCGCGCGGCTGGACAGCCCGGCCCAGCCCGGGTCCGCGGGCGAGAGCCGTACCGCGGCGACGGTGCGCTCGACCAGCGCCGCCAGGCCCGCATCGTCGGTGACCGTCGTGGCGTTCACGGCGGTGCGGCCGTCGGCGTGGATCCGCAAGGTGACCGTGTCGGTGTCGCTGGCGACGTTCTGGTGGATGTAGGAGTTGGCGAACCGGGTCAGTGCCAGGTGCTCGTGCTCGACCGTCACGTCCACGTCCGCCGACCCGCCGACGGCCGTCCGCGCGGCCTCCAGCACCCGCTCGGCGGTCTCGGTCCGCGCCCCGGTGTCCGGGCTCATCCCCGCACCCCCACTCGCACGTTCTGGAACCGGGCCGGCGCCGCCGGGTGCCCGGTGTGCCCGACCTGACCGGGCTGGCCCTTGCCGCAGTTCGGTGTGCCCCACGGGACGATCTCGTCGGAGAGCATGTCCATGCTCTGCCAGAACGTCGGGCCGATGCCGGTGTAGGTGGGGTTCTTCACCATCCGGCCGAGCTTGCCGTTCTTCACCTCATAGCCGACCTCGCAGCCGAACTGGAAGTTCAGGCGCTTGTCGTCGATGGACCACGACCGGTTCAGGTCCATGAACACCCCGTCGTCCGTCGCGGCGATGATCTCGTCCAGGGTGTGCGGTCCGGGTTCCAGGCCGACGTTGGTCATGCGCACGATCGGCAGCCGGGACCAGTCCATCGAGCGGACGCTGCCGCCGTAGTCGAGCCCTGCGACCGCCGCGCTCTCCCGGCCGGCGAGCACTCCGGTCCAGATGCCGTTGCGGACCGCGTCCCGCTTGCCCGCCTTCGTGCCCTCGTCGTCATAACCGAACGAGCCCAGGGCGCCGGGATAGGTGGCGTCGATGACGATGTTCATCAGCTCACTGCCATACCGCAGCGAACCGAGCTGGTCCAGGTCCAGCCACGAGGTGCCGGCGTAGGCCGCCTCCCAGCCCAGGATCCGGTCCAGCTCGATGGCGTGGCCGACGGACTCGTGGATCTGCAACGCCAACTGCTCCCCGCCCAGGATGAGCGTGGTCTGGCCGGACGGGCACTGCGGCGCGCGCAGCAACGCCTGCGCCTCGTCCGCGATCCGGGCGGCGTGCGCGGCCAGGTCCAGCTCGGTGACCAGCTCCCAGCCGCGGGTGCCGTACTGGCCGCGCCGCGAGGGGTAGGAACGCACCTGGGTCTCACGCTCGCCGACCGCGGTGGCCGAGATGCCGCCGCCGCACTCCCGGATGTGCTGGTCGATGCGGTGGCCCTCGGAGGAGACGAACCACTTGCGGGTGTCCCAGATCTGGTAGACGCCGGTCGCGATGTCAGCGCCCTGATCCCGCATCACGGCGGTGGCGGCGGTCAGCAGGTCGCCCTTGTCCGACACCGGCACTTCCAGCGGGTCCACCTCGCACTCGCTGGCCCAGCTGCCGACCTCGGGGTCGGCCGGGATCATGCTGGCCGGGCCCGGCACCCGCGAGGAGGCCCGGGCGATCTCCACGGCCTGCCGGCCGGCTGCCCGGACCGAGGACGCGTCCAGGTGCGGCGTCGCGAAGAAACCCCAGCTGGACCCCACGAGCGCCCGCACCCCGATGCCGACCGTCTCCCCCTGGTCCAGCGCCTCCACGGCACCGTTGCGGGCGGACATCGACTCGGTGCGGCGGTGCATGACACGGGCGTCGGCGTAGCGGGCCCCCAGCGCGAGCGCGTGCTCCACGGCCTGGTCGGCGGCGTCGAGGTAGCTGCTCATGGCATCGACCCTATCCCGCGTCCCACCGGACCGTCGCGGCGAGTTGCTGCCACCGGTCGACCAGCAGGTCGGTGGCGGTACGGTCGCGCACCGCCACCCGCAGCCAGTCCGGGCCCAGGCCGGGGAAGGTGTCGCCGCGGCGCACGGCGATGCCCTCGGCCCGCAGCCGGGCCCGGAGCTCGGCCGCGTTCGGCGTCCTGACCAGTACGAACGGCGCGCGGGACGGGGCCGGGACGGTGACGTCGGGGAGCTCGGCGAGGCGGGCCAGCAGGTGCTCGCGGTCCTGGTCGCACTGCTTGGCGAGGGCCTCGGCTTCGGCCAGGGCGTAGGGCTCGCAGCCGGCCCGGGCGGCGATCAGGGCCAGCGAGGAGACGGACCAGAGCGGCTGCGCGTTTCGCAGGGCACTGATGAGCGGTGCCGGGCCGAGGATGTAGCCGACCCGGAGCCCGGCCAGGCCCCAGGTCTTGGTCAGGCTTCTGATGACCACGACACCGGTGAGGTCGGGGTGGTCGGCGAGGGTCTCGGTCTCACCGGGGACCGCGTCCATGAAGGCTTCGTCGACCACGATGGTGCGGCCCGGCCCGCGCAGGCTCGCGACGGCGCTCTTCGGGTGCAGGACCGAGGTCGGGTTCGTCGGATTGCCGAGCATCACGAGGTCGGCCTCGGCCGGGACGGCGGCCGGGTCCAGGGTGAAGTCACCGGTCAGGAGGTGGCGGTCGACGTGGTGACCGGCGGCCCTCAGGGCGGCTTCGGGTTCGGTGAACTGCGGGTGCACGACGAGCGCGTGGCGGGGTCGCAGGACTCTGGCAAGCAGGACGAAGGCTTCGGCGGCGCCCGATGTGAGCAGCACTTCGTCCGGGCTGCGGCTATGACGCTCGGCGACGGCTTCGGTGGCCGCGCGGGCATCGGGGTACGCGGCCAGCGTCTCCAGCCCTGCGGCAAGGCGATCCCGGAGCCAGCGCGGAGGTTCGGCGACGCGGACGTTGACCGCGAAATCGTGGCGGATGCCCACGTCCCGCAGCTCCGCGTCGCCGTGGTGTCCCAGGTCTTCAGCCATGCGAGTGGGCGTGGGCGTGGTGGCTGTGGCCGTCTTCATCAGGGTGATGATGCGGTTCCTGGCCGGCCCCCACCTTATCTTCGAACCCTGGCATCGCGATCCGGTAGACGCAGGTGTCGCAGTTCATCCGGATGTCGCCCGCGACGGCTTCGGCGTGGCGTTCCAGGACCAGGTCGGCGAGTTCGTCGCAGTCGCCGATGACCGGAGCGACGTCATAGCCGGCGGCCTGTTCGACGATGCGGTCCGGCAGCACGCCGCGGAACAGGAAGTAGGGCAGCACCACGATCCGCTTGGCACCCAGGCGCCGGCAGCGTTCCAGGCCTTCGGCCACCGACGGATGTGCCAGGGACACGAAGGCCGGCTCGACCATGCCGATGCCCCGACCCTCCCACAGCAGGCGGGCGGCGCGGTAGACCTCGGCGTTGGCATCGGGATCGGTCGAGCCGCGGCCGACGAGCAAAACCGCGGCGTCGGCGCGTTCCTCGTGCGGGAGAACGGTATTCAGGCGTGCTTCGAGCAACGACAGGATGGTCGGGTGCACGCCGAGGGGACGGCCGTAGGCGAAGGACAGCCCCGGGTGGCGCAGGCGCTCCCGGTTCAGCGAACCGGGGATGTCGCCCTTGGCGTGCCCGGCGGCGACCAGGACCAGCGGCACCGCGGCCACCCGCCGGTGCCCGGCCTCGACCAGCCGCGTCACCGCCTCGCCGACCGCCGGCGCCGACAGCTCGATGAAGCCGCCGTCCACCGCCGCCACGGCCTGCGGCGCCCGGCGCGCGACGCGCTGCACGAAGGCGCGGAAGTCCTGCGCCCCCTCGGCGTCGCGGGTGCCGTGGCCGACGATGAGCAGGGCGGTCATGATGCGGTTCCTTCTTTCACCAGATCTGCGTAAATCAAAGCATTGAGTGCGGCGGCGGCGACGGCCGAACCGCCCTTGCCCGAGACGTTCGACACCGCCGGCAACCCGGACTCCCGCAGCGCCGCCTTCGACTCGGCGGCCCCGACGAACCCCACCGGCAGGCCGATGACCAGCGCGGGGCGGGCCTGCTCGGCGATCGCGATCAGCTCGAACAAGGCGGTCGGCGCACAGCCGATGACGTAGACCGCACCCGGCCCGGCCTGCTCGGCGGCGATGCGCAGCGCGGCCGCCGAGCGGGTGATGCCGTTCTCGGCCGCCCGTTTCGGCGCGGCGGGATCCCGGATCGCGCAGACGGCGTCGCGGCGAGTGATGCCGGCAGCGACCATCTCGACGTCGGCCACGATCGGGGCGCCGGCTTCGAGAGCGGCGGCGGCACTGGCCAGCGCGGCTTCGTCGGCGACGAGGTCGGTGGCGTAGTCGAAGTCGGCGCTGGCATGAATGACACGCTCGATGACAGCCTTCGTATACGGGGGCAGCGTGCTGGTGTCGAGCTGCGTGCGCAGGATGCGGTAGGACTCCGCCTCGATGGGGTGGACGGTACGGGCACTCATCCTGCGGCCTCCAGCTTCATACGTCCGGACACGGCACTCATTCAGCACTCCAGGTGTAGCCGCGCGGCGTCACCATCCGACCCGCAGCCACCCGCGTGTGGGTGCTGCCGACCAGGACGATCGTGTACATGTCCACATCGGAAGGATCGAACTGACTCAGGGTGCTGATCCACGCCCGCTCCCCCGGCCGCGAGGCGTCCCGCACACACCCCACCGGCGTCGTCGGCGGCCGATGCTGCTTGAGAACACCGAGCGCATGGCCGAGCTGCCAGTCCCGGCCCTTGCTGCGCGGGTTGTAGAAGACGGTGACGAAGTCCCCCTCAGCAGCCGCCTTGACCCGGCGCTCGATGGCAGGCCACGGCGTGTGCAGATCGGACAGGGAGATGACCGCGTGGTCGTGACCGAGCGGCGCCCCAAGAATGTTGGACGCGGCAAGCGAGGCGGTGATGCCCGGCACACCCACCACATCCACATCATCGAGGTCTGCGAAGAGGTCGAGCGCAGGACTGGCCATGGCATACAGGCCCGAGTCGCCGGACCCCACGAGCGCCACCGCACGCCCCTCCCGCGCAGTCCGGACCGCATCCCGGGCCCGCGCCTCCTCACTACCGAGCCCCGTCGCACGCACCTCGGTACCGGGCCGCAGCAGATCACGGATCTGGTCGAGGTACTGATCGAGCCCGATGACAACGGAGGCGCGGCGCAACTCGGCCACCGCACGCGGCGGGAGCAGGTCGCGCGCCCCGGGACCGAGGCCGATGAGCGCTAGGCGGCCCCGGGGGGCCAGCCGGGCCACGGCCGCGGTGGCCATCGGAGCCGGGCCCTCGTCCGCCGAAGCGCTCTTGGTCTTCGGCACGATCAGCTCGGCGAGCGGCCGATTCGGGCCGTCGTAGCGCGCGGCGGCCTCGGCGACCGAGGCCGTACCGACTTCGGCGCGTACCACTTCGCTCGGGTTCGGCACTTCGATCTCGGCCAGCGCCTCAGCCGGGTGGAACACGACCTGCCACCCACGCCGCCGAGCCGCCTCGAGGATCCCGACCTCATCAGCCTTGGCATCCACCGACGCCAACCGCGCCACCGACGCCGGACTCAGCCCACCACCGGCCAGCGCACGATCCACCGCATCCAGCACTTCCTCGGCAGACACCCCACGCGAGGCACCCACCCCCACCACCAACGACGGTGGTCGGTAGATCAGGTTCGCGACGCCGGCGCCTGGGCTTGCATTAGCTGCATCCGGGCTCGCGCCGTCAGCAGGTCCGCTCACCGAGCTACCCGAGCCCGAGCCGCTTGCAACCGCGCTTCCCGCATCCGCCGGACCACTCGCCGCGACACCCGCACCGCTCGCAAGCGAACCTCCCGCTTCAAGCAGACCGCTCACCGAGCTGCCCACCTGAGCCTCGCCCGACGCTAGCTCCCGGCCGACCTGTGCTTCGACCCCGGCGCCCGGGTTCGGGGCTCCGCTCGCGACGACGCCCGCCCCAGCCC
>NZ_JAAFYZ010000283.1 GCF_018274385.1 Catenulispora pinistramenti
CCGGGAGGGTCACGCAGGTCAACCCCTCGCAGCCCGGAGCCACGGCCCCGACCCTGACCTCCGCCGCCACCGCCCTGCTCGCCCAGACCCGCGTGACCCTCCCGCCGGCCGCGCAAGCCGATGTCCGCAGCGGCCAGGTCCACGACAGTGTCCTGAACGTCCTGCTCACGCTGGCCCAGGAACACGAGCTGACGGTCAGCGTGGTCCGCTCCGGCCACCCGATCGACGTGTTCGGCACCACCCGCCCCAGCGACCACCCGCGCGGCCGGGCAGTTGACGTATGGCGAATCGACGGCAACGCTGTCGTGAACCCCGCGACTCCGACCGCCCTCGTCGACAACCTCATGCGCCGGGCGGCCGCACTCGGCTCCTACAACGTCGGCGGACCCCGGCAGCTGTCGGGCCCGCAGTTCTTCAGCGACCAGACCCATCACGACCACGTGCACATGGGATTCACCACATGAGCCTTCTGACATCCCTGCGAGCCCACGCCACCGCGCTCGGCACGCTCGAGCCGGCGGTCCGCGACGACGCCCCGGACGCCGTGCACCAGATGCGGGTCGCGGCGCGGACGCTGCGCGCGAACCTGCGCACGTTCGCCGACGTCCTGCCGGGCACCAGGCGCCGCGCCGCGCTGATCGGGGAACTGGGCTGGCTCGGCGACGCGCTCGGCCCGGCGCGCGAGGCCGAAGTGCTGTCGGCGCAGGTGCTGGCCCTGTTGGAGCGGACACCGCCGGAGTACGTCCTGGGTCCGGTGCGGCAACGGGTCCAGGCGGTCTTCGAGCTGGAGCGGGAATCAGCCCTCGGACTCGTCGGCGACGCGCTGGACTCGCCCCGCTATCGCAGACTCCTGAAAGACCTCGACGCCTACGTCGCGTCGGTGAAGCCGGACACCGACGCCGACCTGTCCCGCCTGCACCGGCGCGTCCGCACCCGGATGCGCGCCGCGCTCCCCATGCCGCACGGCGCGGACCGCGACATCGCGATGCACGAGGCACGCAAGGCCGCCCGCAAGGCCCGCTACGCCGCCGAGGCGCTGGGCCGGCCGGCCAAGCCCATCAAAGTCCTGCAAGACGTGCTCGGCGAGGAGCACGACCGGGTGGTCACCTCCTGCGCACTCTCCGACCTGGCCGCCGGTGCGTACCAGGCCGGAGAGAACGCCTTCACCTATGGCGTGCTGCTCGGACTGGTGCGCTGCGACTCCCGGGACTTCGACCGGCGGATCGACGCCGCGTGGCGGAAGGCGAAGCCGAGCCTGCGGGCCGGGCGGTGCCGGGGTTAGGAACAGACCCCGAATATGCCCTCGCCGGGTCAACCCGATGATCTAGCACTAACGCCAGGCCACCTGCACGGAACGTATCCGAGTCCTGACAGGTGAACCTTTGCGTTTCCTGCGATCTACAGGGATTGCCCTGTAGCGAAGGCCCGGAATCGGCGTCACAGTGTCGGTGACCACCTTCCCCCACGACCTGGAGGTTCCATGTCGTCCCAGCGCCGTCTGCGCTTGTCCTGGACGAAGCGCGTCGCCGTGGCCGTCGCCGCCACCGCGTCCGCCGTCACCGTGACCGTCATCGCCAGCCCCGCCGCGAACGCGACGGTGTACAACTCCTGCACCGTCTCCGGCTGCTCGGACGCGGTCTCGGCGAACTCGATCTGGTCGTCGATGAACTACCCGAGCTCGCGGGGCTGGTACAACTGGCCCGACGGCGAGTGCAACTACGCCGGCGGCACCTACTACAACGACGACGGCCAGCTGCCCTCCGGCGACAGCTTCCAGGAGTTCGACGTCTACCCGCGTTCCTGCGGCGCCCACCGCGACGCGGTCCGGATCGTCGTGGACATGAACAACGGCGAGGTGTGGTACTCGCCGGACCACTACAGCGACTTCTACCAGCTGTAGGGATTACCAGCTGTAGGGATTACCAGCTGTAGGGATCGGTTCTCAGGCTCGCGCCGCCGCCATCGACAGAGGCGGTGGTGCGAGCCTGTTCGGATTGGGGGTAGCGCGAGCCTGAGTGATTCGGTTCGGCCGCTATTCGGTTTCGGTTTCGGTTTCGGCCCCAGCCCCAGCCCCAAGCCCGAGCGAAGCGACAAGATCTTCCATCTCGTCGCGATACACAGCCGCCGGATCATGCGCGAGCGCCCGGAGGTGGCCGTAGATCTCCAGCGCCACCAAGCCGTGCATGCGCCCCCACACCCGCAGCGTCAGGGCGAGCGCCTCGGGTGGCAGGCCGGGGAAGTCCGCCTGGGCGTGGGCCGCGAGTACCGGATCGAAATCAGTCCACTCATAACGTCGGCTGTCCGACTGGAGCGCGGCGGCCGTGGGCCAGGCGGCGGCGACGAGGTCGAGGAGCCCGGTGCAGGCACGTAGCTCGGCTTCCTTGCCGGCCCCTTCCTCAGGGGCCTGATAGCCGGGCACGGGGTCGCCGTAGACGAGGCGGAAGCCCTCGGGGTTTTCCAGTGCCCACCCCCGCATCGCCAGCGCCCAAGCCATGATCCGCGCCCCGGGGTCGGCGTCGGAGACGGCGTCGCGGGCGGACTCCGCGGACGCCACCGCCGCCGTGTAGACGTCGCCGATCAGGGTGGTGACCAGGTCGTCGCGGGTGGCGAAGTAGCTGTAGACCGCACCGGCCGTCATCCCCATCTCGCGGGCGATGGCCCGCAGCGCGATGGCGTCGGGGCCGCCGGCGGCCATGAGTTCGAGCGCCGTCGCCTTGATCTCCGCGGTCGTCTGCTCACGGAGGCGGGCGCGACGGTTCGGGGGCTGCTGCTCGCTCACGGTTGACACTCTACAGGGTTGGAGTACTGTACGGCGTGCCTTATATTGAACGCCGTGTAGTAATTTAACGGCAGTCGCTCACCAGCGCTCACCAGCGATCACCAGTCGCTCACCAGTCGCTCAACGGAGTGTCGATTCGATGGAAAAACACCGACTGCGCCTCGGCCTGCTGGCCTTGACGCAGCTCATCGTGGCTCTCGACTACAACATCGTGTACGTGGCCCTGCCCGACATCGGAAGGAAGTTGGGCTTCACCCCGTCGTCCGTGCAGTGGGTGGTGAGCGCCTACGCGGTCGGGCTCGGCGGACTCCTGCTCTTCGGCGGACGGGCCGTGGACCGGCTCGGCGCCCGCCGGATGTTCATGGCCGGACTGGCGATCTACGGCGTCGCCTCACTCACCGGCGGCCTGGCGACCGGCTCCGACCTCCTGGTCGCCGCCCGCGCCGTCCAAGGCGCCGGCGGAGCGTTGCTGACGCCGGCCACCCTCACGCTCATCTATCGCGGATTCGCCGAGGGCCCGGAGCGCAACCGGGCCCTCGGCGTCTGGGGCATGGCCGGCAGCGCGGGTCTGGCCGCCGGTTCCCTGCTGGGCGGGGTCCTGACCAACTACCTCGGCTGGGAATGGGTGTTCTTCGTCAACGTCCCCCTGGCCCTCGGCTGCGTGATCGCCGCCCCGATCCTGCTGCCCGCGGATCCCGTCCCCAGCTCCGGCGGCTTCGACGTGCCGGGCGCGCTACTGGCCACCGCCGGCTCGGCGCTGCTGGTGTTCGGGCTGGCCAGCGGCACGGACGCCAGCTGGGGGACGCTGCGCGGCGGCGGGGCGCTGACCGCCGGGCTCGTCCTGCTCGTGACGCTACTGGTGGTGGAGGCCCGTACCCGCGAACCGCTGATCCCGCTGCGGTTGGCCCGCAGCCGCGGCCTGGCCACCACGATGATCGTGATCGCGATCTTCCAGGGCACACTCGGCGGCGGCTACTACATCCTCACCTCCTACCTGCAACCCGTCCTCGGCTACAGCTCGCTGAAGGCGGGACTGACGTTCCTGCCGCTCACCACGGCCTGCATGATCGCCGCCCTGAAGCTCACCCCGGCGCTGCTCGGCCGATGGGGGATCCGCAGCACGCTCGTCGTCTCCACGATCGGGACCGGCGTCGGCATCGCCATCCTGGTCGCGGGCACCACGCCGACCGGCGGCTTCTGGACGTTGCTGCCCGGCAGCATCGTGTGGGGGCTGTTCGGCGGCGTCGCCTTCGTCACCCTGTTCGCCTCGGCCGGCTCCGGCCTCGCCCCGCACGAACAAGGCGTCGCGTCGGGACTCGCCAGCAGCACCAAGGAGATCGGCGGCGCGCTGGGCCTGGCCTTGTTCGTCGCCATCGCCACCGGCTCATCCGACCGCCTCGCCGCCCTGCACACCGCCGGGTGGACCGCGGCCGTCATCACCGTCGTCGGCGGCCTGATAGCCCTCGCCCTGGAACCGTCCCGGCCCGTATCTCAACAGTCTGTAGACCCCGAAATCCTCGAAGGAGCAAACCTGTGAACCCCACCGATCTGATCCCTACCGACCGGATCCCCACCGACCTGATCAGCAGCTACCTGGAGATCTGGAACGAGCGCGATGGCGACACCCGCAGAAAGCTGATGGAGTCAGTGCTCAGCGACGACTCGGTTTACAGCGACCCCGATTACGCCGGCTTGCAGGGCCACGCCGCACTCTCGGCAGCGATCGACAAGGCGCAACAGCAGTTCGGCGACCTTCGATTCACCCTGGGCACCGTGCTCGGCATGCACCACGATCAGGCACTTTTCACCTGGGAACTGGGGACTGTGGCCACCGGCTACGACGTCGTGGAGTTCACGCCCGGCGCCGACACCCGCATCCGCCGCGTTGTGGGGTTCTTCGGATGAGTCGCGACGAGAACGGATGGGCCGCCACCTGGACCGCCTCGCCGCAGATGCCGGGCGCGGGGTTCGAGCCCAACTGGTCCGAGGCGGGCTTCGCGGACCAGACGGTCCGCCAGACCGTCCGGCTGAGCATCGGCGGCGACGCGCTGCGGATCCGGCTGTCCAACCGGTATGGGACGACCCCTTTGCGGGTCGCGGGTCTGAGCGTCGCCTTGCCCGTGGGGATGGGAGGCGCCGGGGTCAAGCCCGAGACGGTGCACGCGGTGACGGTCGGCGGTGATTCCGGCTTCGTCATCCCGGCCGGCGGGGACGTGAGCACCGACGGCGTCGCGCTGGGCACCGAGGCGTTCGACGCGGTGACCGTCACGATGTACCTGGCCGAGCCTTCGGGCCCGGCGACGTGCCACGCACAGGCACTCGCGACCAGTCACCGGGCCTCGGGCGACCGACGTGCTGACGACGATGGCGCTACGTTCACCGAGACCTCCGGATCCTGGTACTTCCTCAGCGGCATCCACGTGGCCGACGAACGGGAAGGAGCCACCGACTACGACCACGGCCTCGACCACGACCACGACCACGACCACGACATCGACATCGACCACGGCATCGTCGTCCTCGGCGACTCGCTCACCGACGGGACCGGCGGCACACCCGACACCGACCAGCGATTCACGAACCTGCTGGCGCGGCGGCTGGCGGCGGCCGGACGGCCCCGTGCCGTACTGAACCAGGGCATCGGCGGCAACCGGGTGACGATCGACTCGGCCTGGCTCGGCGAGCGCGCCCCGGTCCGGCTCGGGCTCGACGTGCTGCCGCAGCCCGGAGTGGGCACCGTCGTGATCCTCGCCGGGATCAACGACATCGGGATCAGCGAGCTGGCAGGAGACTCCCCGTTCCCGGTCCTCAAGCCGTACACCGAGGTCACGGCCGAGGAGGTCATCACCGGGTACCGGGACATGATCCGGCGCGCCCACGCCGCCGGGCTGCGGGCAGTCGGCGCGACCCTGCTGCCGATCCGCGGCTCGGCCTACTCAACCCCGCGCAGCGAGGCCGAGCGCGAAACGATCAATGCCTGGATCCGCGAGTCGCGGGAGTACGACGCCGTCATCGACCTCGCGCGAGCCATGGGCGACACCTTGGATCCCGCCCACGACTCCGGCGACCATCTGCATCTCAGCGACGCGGGCTATCGGGCGATGGCAGCCGCCGTCGATCTCAGCCTGCTGTGAACTGAGCCGGCTGTGAGCCGAGGCCGCTGTGAACGCGGCCCGCTGTGAACGGAGCCAGCCCTGAACCAAGCTGACTCGGTCTGACACCGGCCGGTCGCCGCCGCGCACGCCTGCGTCGAGCATGGCCTGCGCGCGGTGCCGGCCGCTACCGAACCGGTTCTCGAACCGGTTCTCGAACCGGTTCTATGTGTGTCGCGTGTCCGGTGGTGACATCGACGGAGAGAGCCCGGTGCGCGTAGCAGGTGTTCGCCGCCGCGACGAGCAGCGAGGTCGCCTTCTCCTCGTCAATCGTGCCGCTGAGGAACAGGTGCGTGTCGACCGCCCGGGCCTCGGCCTTCTCGCCGTCGCCGGAGAAGCTGCTCGCCTGAACCAATCGTGGGGAGCTGAGTCCCATCCGGCGCACGTCGGCGTAGCGGCACAGCTGGGTGTGATAGCAGAACGCGGTGCCGATCGAGAAGTAGGACAGCGGGCTCGGGGCCTGCCGGTTCGCACGGTCGCTGACAAGCGCCCAGCTTTCGGAGGTGGCCAACTCGGGGAATCGGACCGTCGCCGTGACCGTTCCGGATTCGAAGTCGTAGTGGCCCTTGGCTTCCACGTGCCACCCGATCGCCCCCGATTGGTCGTCGCCGGCCACCGTGGTGCTGTCCGTCCCCGGACGCGTGGTCAACACAGTGCGCGTGCTGTCGTCACCGTCCGCCGGCGCCGGACGCGACGCATGACGTCTGAAGGGGTCGGGCTGCGCATCGGCCTTGGACTGCGGGACACCGGAGACGGGGATCGCGCGCCCGTTGGTGTAGAGCGCGAAGGTGCCCTCCTTGCCGATGGCCATGGCCGCGTTGGCGGGAGAGGACCGCAAGGCCCGATCGACGAGGGAGACGATCCGATCCCCGGGCTCGTCCGTGCCGACTCTGAACTCCCAGGCGAGGTCGAATACCAGCCCGACGGCCTCACCCCGGGCGAAAGATCCCTGCGAGGCGAACCCTTGGGACACCTTCACTTCCAGGTCTGCGAGCCGCACCTGCTCCGCCGCTGCCAGGCCGGCGATGCGGGAAGTGACGTCGCCGTGCAGGCCGGCAGCCCAGTGCGCGAGGGGGGCCGGCGCCAGACCCGTACCGCGCAGGTACTTTCCCTCGTCCGCGGCAAGGCGCCACACCCGCCCGGTCGTGAGATCCTCGACCAGCCCTTCCTTCTGGAAGCGGCCGAGGCCCATGACCTCGCACCGGAAAGAGTTCTCCCGGCGCGCGTTCTCGTTCGGTGCGCCGTCGGCCCCCTCCGCCGCCACGAAGGCGAGGGGGTAAGGGGATTCGTCGAGGCCGGACGATGTCTGGTCCGGCACCCTGACTGTATTCACGGCGATGTCTGGATTCACGGCGATGTCCCTTCGTTTTCTCGATCTCGCATGCGGTGTCGGCGTGCGCCGGCTTCCCGGTAGAACTCCAGGAGTTCGGGCCGGTCGACCGCGTCCTTCTGCACGGCTGCGGTAAGGCCCCGCAGGATGTTCTTGACCGGAACCTCGAGCTTCTTGCCGGTGGGCGTGTGCGGTATCCCCGGTGCCTGAATCACTTCGTCGGGGACGTGCCGCGGCGAGACCCGGTCGCGCACCGCGGCTCGGATCGCGGCGGCGAGGTCGTCGTCGAGCCGCCGCCCGCCGGTGAGGGTCACGAAGATCGGCATCCAGTAGCCGCCGTCGGGTTCTTCGATGCCGACCACGAGCGCCTCACCGACTTCGGGGAGGTCCTCGGCCGCCTGGCAGATGTCGGCGCTGCCCATGCGGATGCCGTGCCGGTTCAAGGTGGCGTCGGAGCGGCCGTGCACGATCACCGAGCCGCGGCGGGTCACCGTCACCCAGTCCCCGTGCCGCCAGACCCCGGGGAACTGCTCGAAATAGGCGGCGCGGTAACGGCTGCCGTCCAGGTCGCCCCAGAAGCCGACCGGCATCGACGGCATCGGTGCGGTGAGGACCAACTCGCCCACCTCGTCGGTCAGCGACTCGCGGTCGGCAGACCAGGCGTGCAGGTCCACTCCCAGGCAGCGGACGGCGATCTCCCCGGCCCGGATGGGCACCGTGGCCGCGGAGCCGGCGAATCCGCTGACCACGTCCGTCCCGCCGGTCGTCGAGCCGATCAGGACCTGCGGGCCGAGTTCCGCGGCCGCCCACCGGTGCAGCGGTGCGGTGAGCACGGATCCGGTGCACCCGACCATGCGCAGGGCGGCGAGATCGAAGCCGGCGGCCGGGTGCAGCCCCGCGTCGCGGGATGCGCTCAGGTAGCCGGGGCTGACCCCGAGGTGGGTGATCCGGCCGCGCTCGGCGACTTCCCACAGCGCGCGGGCGGTCGGGGCGCCGTCGAAGCAGTGCACGGTGGCTCCGCGCAGCAGTCCCCCGACGCGGAGGTTCCACAGCATCCAATTCAGAGTCGTGTACCAGAAGAACTGGTCGCCCGGCCCGACGTCCAGGTGCAGGCTCAGGGTCTTGAGATGCTCGATGACCACCCCGGCATGGCTGTGCACGATGCCCTTCGGCGGGCCGGTCGTTCCCGAGGTGAACAGCACCCACAGCGGGTGCTCAGCGGGCACCGGAACCGGCGACGACCGCCGCCGCCCCGCGGGCGAGGAGACGGCCCGCACCCACTCGACACTGGCCCCGGCCCTGGCGTGCCCTTCGCCGACGAGCACGGTCGCGCACAGATTCGGCAAGCCCTCGCGCAGGGCGAGCACGTCCGGGGTGCGGTCGACCCACCGCCCTCGATGGTGATGGCCCGCGGCCGCGATGAGGCAGGTCGGGTCGAGCTGGGCGAGCCGGGCCCGCGCGGCGTCCCCGGCGAGGTCTGTCCCGCAGCCGGCCCAGATCGCGCCGAGACTCGCCGCGGCCAGGAAGGCCACGATCGCCTCGGGACAGTCGGGCAGGTACCCCGCGACCCGGTCGCCCGCCCGGACGCCCAGTCCCTCCAAGGTGGCGGCGAGTCCCGCGACCTGTTCCTCCAGCTCGGTCCAGCTCAGCGCCCGGCTGATCCCGGTCTCGTCGTGGCCCACAACCGCCGGGCCGGTACGCGGGGTCCGGAACACCTGAGCTGCGTAGTTGAGGCGTCCGCCGGGGAACCGTATTCATTCAGATCTGAAGATCAGGAGCTGATCCTGACAGGACCTGCCTGAAGCCTGACGGGGTCTGTCTCGTGGCGTCGGGGCTGGAGTCACTGTTGGGCGGGTATCTGCAACCTGCAGCAGCGGCAGATACTGGACCGAGCTGGCTGTAGGGTGCGATCGTGACCACGGCTTGGCGCGACCTCAGCCAGCACCAGCGGTGCGCTCTGGCTGCGGCGTCATCGGGAGACGGCTCTGGTCTGCCTTGGATCCTGGACAGCTGGGACCCGTGGTGGCAGCCGGACGACCTGGCAAGCTACACCGAGAAACTCGCAGCGGCGGTCAGCGCGCTCGTGGCATGCGGCCTCGTAGTCGTGCACGACGGGATGCTTGCTGGCGATCCGGTCATGCCGATCGAGGCCATCGGCCGTGCCACAGCCAATCCGCGCAACTGGTTCTACGACGACGAGGGCTTGGAACAGGTGCTGTGGGTCACCACGACCGACGCCGGAGATCGCGTCATGGCGGAAGCACCGTCGGCCGAGGCCATGCGGTACTACGACCCGCGAAGCTATCTCAGCGAACGACGTAACACGCCGCTCGACCACGGCTGAGTGGCCCCGATACGGTGCCGATACCGGCGTCGCTCTATGACTGTTGCGCCGCACCCCGCACCTTAACGATCGGGCGGCAACAGTCAGGCGAACTCGATCGATGGCATCCAGGGCTGGCCGGTGATCGCCTGGCGGATCGCGTCGAAGGCACCGAGGCCGTGCTTGATCGCGGTGACGATGTAGGAGCGGACGGCGAGCCAGTTCTTCGCGCCGGTGGCCGAGGCGTGGCAGCCGGAGATCTTCAACTGGGTCTTGACCGGGCGCAGGTCTCGCTCGGCTGCGTTATTCGTCGCTGGTACTGCAAGGCCGACGGTGAAGCGCAGGTACTGGTCCTTGTAGTCGCGCAGGCGCAGCAGCAGGTTCGTCTCCATACTCTGCTTGTCGGACTGCGGGTTCACCGGGTGATGGTGCAGGCCGACCTGGATCGCGGAGTTGTAGTAGATCAGCCAGCGGCGCAGCCGTTCGGGCGGGATGTGATCGAGTCCCTCGCTCCTGGCCGCGTCCGCCACTTTGATCATCTCGGCCAGGGACCAGCGGATCTGCGGGGCCCAGATCTGGCCGGGGAACCTCTCGTCACACGCGGTGAGCTCGCGAATCACGTGGGCACAGCACAGTTGGTGGTCGGCATCCGGGAAACCGCGGTACAGCCACAGCGCGTCGTGGACCATGGTGCCGGTGAAGTTTGGCAGCACCCCGCCGGCCGCGGCACCGGCCTTCGACCGGGGCGCGAGGGTAAGCAGCGTCAGCTTGTTGGTGCACGCCACGTGCAGCCAGGACTTCTTGCCCGCGACGTTGGTCGCGGTCTCGTCGGCGTGCAGCACCGACGCCAGGATCAGCAGCGCCATGATGAGCTTGTTCGGGGCCTCGACCAGGCCGGCGACCTTCACCAACTGCGAGGCGATCCAGCCGGTCGAGGGTGCAGCGCCGGTGACATCGCGGATCAGCTTGGCCGCGCGTTCGACCGGGACATGCTGATACGCCAGCAGATACACCGCCAGCGTCGCCAACTGCGGCCCGTAATACGGGCAGTCCGGAACATCGTCCGGGACCTTCGCGGCGGTGACCTGCCCGCAGCCGCAACGCACCCGATGCCAACGAGTCTCGGTGATCTGCACGCTGATCGGCAGGATGTCGTGGCACTGGCGGCGGGTGAACCCGACCGAGGCCTTCGGTAGTGCCGACCTGCAGCCGCCGCACTCCGGCGGGAACTCGTCCAACTGCTGGTCCGGGCGCTCCACCAGCTTCAGCGACATGCCCGGGGCACCAGGCTCCTTGCCGCGCGGTCGCCCCGAGCTGGGCTTCTTACGCCGCTCGGGTTTCACGAAAATATCTGAAGACGGCGGCATCGAGGAGTTCCCCGAGTTCCGGCCTAGCCGGGACTCCAGGTCACGCACCTTGTCGGTCAGCGCTACGACTGTGGACTTCAGATCCTCGATCTGCCGCTGTTGCAGGGCGAGCAGTGCGAGCAGGTCCTCCCGCGACAGCGACTCCAGCCCCGACAACACGAGACAGAACCCTGTCACAGATCAAGCAGGTCCCGCCACCATCAGATCCTGACCTTCACATCTGAATGGATACGGGGAACCAGCGGGTCTGCGGCATCGGCGCGCCGTCGGTGACCGCGTCGGGTCGCGTTTCCCACGCCAGCTCGCAGAACTCGGCCACGGCGCTCCAGAAACCTGCCGTGTCCTGCACCGACCACCGCCACATCTGCTCGTAGGGCGCGTCGGATGGCGGGCCGCCACGTCCACCGGCGAAGCGGGCGAACTCGGTGATCGCCGCTTCGGCGGTCGCACGGGCCGAGGGCATCCAGACCGGCGTGGTCTCGTCGTGTCTCATGAATCGCCCTGGATCACCGATGACGAGCAGATCGCCGAGTTCACCGCCGATCTCACCGCCTCCCCACATGTCGACGCCGAGATCTTCCCCGCGGCAGGACACTCCATCGACTACCACAGAGGTGGCGCGGCGTTCCAGGTCCAACAGCTGTCCTTCGCACTCAACTGCGCCGCCCGCCGCATCACCCGGACATCTGACCCGGAACCAGGATCTGACCCGGAATCAGGATCTGACCCGGACCCACGATCAACGGTGCGACCTTGAGCTGGGACGTTGGTCCGGAAGCGTTCGTCGAACGCCAGGTCGGGCAGGTCGAGCTCGGATATCAGAGCGCTGAGAGGACCCCGCTTCGTCGCGGCAATCTTGGGCGTGAGCAGGACTGATCCGCCATTTAAGCAGACCGATGCTCAGGGCATCAGCCCGGCGGCGACCGTCGCCCCCAACTCCCAGCACAGCTCCAAATCAGCCTTCGAAGCCTCCCCGGTCACCGTCACCGGCCGGAACATCCGCTCCCACCCC
>NZ_JAAFYZ010000284.1 GCF_018274385.1 Catenulispora pinistramenti
GAACCGCGCTAGTTTCCCTGAGGTTGCCGAGGCCCGCCGGAGGCCCGGCCCTTCACCATGGGTTTGACCTTGATCTTGCTGTTGATCTTGCTTGTGTCGTTGATCTTGCTCTTGATCTGGCCCTTTGCCCTTGCTCTGACTTGCTGGAGTTGAAGAGGCCTGAGGTGGGGCGGGGTTGTGAACGCGGGAACCGGCAGCCGACAAGCACACCCGCCGCCTCGAACCCCGAACCGGCACAACTATGACCGAAGGCCGTAAAAATAGCCTTTAACCACACACCAACCGCAAGCCCCAAAACCAAAACCCACCACCACCCCCCGAACCACCACCAAAAACCAGCCGCCGCCTCCCAAAGAAGACGGCGGCAAGGTCCCACTCCTACCAAATCACCAAATCACCGAATCACCCGTTAGCGCCCGCCGGCGTAGTAGTCATCGTGGACCCCTCCAGCTGGTTCGCCTTAACCGCATAGCTGTTGGTGAAAGTAGCCCCCAAGTTGATCGAATCATCCGCGTTCCCGATCAGCTTCTCGGTGGCCAGCACCACCTTCGGCCCGCCGGCCGGCATGATCCCGTCCGGCAGGAACTGGTCCTTGTCCATCGTCAGGGCCGTGATGTAGTCGGCCTTGGTGATGATCGCGTTGTTGGTGTAGGTCGCCGGCAGGGCGTTGGCGATGTCCGTCGCGGAGTGGGTGTTGATCCAGTGCATGGTCTCCACGAGGGCGTCCACCACGTCCTGGACGGCCTCCTGGTGCTGGTTGGCCCAATCGGTGCGGACCAGGACTCCGGCGGCGGGCCAGGCGCCGCCCAGGGCCTTGGTGGCGCCCGCGGTGGTGGCCAGGTCGATGGCCGAGGTGCCGACGTTCTCCTTCTCGATGGCGGTGACGGTCGGCTGGGTGGTCATGACACAGGATATGGAGCCGTTCTTCAGGGCCGCGATGGCGGTGGAGCCGTCGCCGACGCCGGTGCGGCTGAACTTGGTCTTGGGGACGCCGGCTTGCGCCGCCAGCAGCTGGGTCAGGGTGTCGGTGCCCGAGCCGAGGTCGGTGACGCCCATCGTCTTGCCCGCGAAGTCGGCGCCGCTGTGGACGTTGCTCTTGGTGCTGCACATCTCGCGCTCGCCGGGGGCGCCGGACAGCTGCACGACGTCCTCCACGCTCTTGTGCTTCATCTGGAAGTCGATCGCGTGGTTGTACCAGGCGCCGGCCATGTCCACCTGGCCGGAGACCATGGCGTCCTCGGCGCCGACGCCACCGTCCTGCTCGGTGCTCAGGGAGACGTCGACGTTGTACTTCTTGTAGAAGCCGAGCTGGTCGGCCAGCTTGTAGGGCAGGTAGATCTGCTTGTCGATGCCGCCGACCATCAGCGTGACGTGCTGGGTGGTCTTCGAGGCGCCGGGGGCGGAGCCGGTGGAGGCCGAGGCGCCGGAGCTCTTCGAGGAGGAGCAGGCGCTCAGGGCGGTCAGGCTCAGCACGCCGGCCGCGGCCACGGTCAACATCTTCTTCGTGGAGAACACGGGGGATCGCCTTTCAGGTGGGGGAGGGGGTGGAGCAGACCAGGAGGGTCGGCTCAGACCAGGGCGGTCTCGGACTGGACCTTCGGCCGCCAGGCCATCAGCCGGCGCTCGACGCGCTCGATGACGAACTCGACGATCAGCACCAGGGCGGCGATCACGAACATGTTCGCGAACACCCCGTAGGGGTCGAAGTTGCCCTGGGCGGACTTGATCAGCAGGCCGAGTCCCTGCTGCGCGCCCAGCACCTCACCCACGACCGCGCCGACGATGGCGAAGCCGAAGGCGCTGTGCAGGGAGGCCAGGATCCAGGTCATCGCCGAGGGCATGATCACGTGCCGGATCACCTGCCAGCGGCTGGCGCCCAGGACCTTGGCGTTGTTCAGCACGTTGCGGTCCACCTCGCGCACGCCCTGGAAGGCGTTGAAGAACACGATGAAGAACACCAGGACCGCGGCCAGCAGCACCTTGGGTGTCAGCCCGATGCCGAAGGCGACGATGAAGATCGAGCCGAGCACGATGCGCGGGATCGCGTTGACCACCTTGATGAACGGGTCCAGCACCTCGGCCAGGAACCGGTTCAGCCCCAGCGCGACGCCCATCACGATGCCGATCCCGGTGCCGATCAGGAAGCCGTACAGCGCCTCCTGCATCGTGGTCTTGATCTGGTCCGGGTAGGAGCCGAACTCGGTGCCGTTCTCGAAGTAGTCCCACAGCCGGTTCCAGATGCCGGAGGGCTGTGCGTAGAAGAACTTGTCGACCCAGCCCATCGCGGTGAACAGCTGCCAGCCGCCGATGATGATCACGGCGATCGCCAGCCGGGCGCCCCAGACCTTCAGCTTGCGGCGGCGGAAGGCGACGGACGCCTGGCGGGTACGTTCGTCCAGGGACTGCTGGCCGGACGCGATGCGGTCGTGCAGGGCCTGCTCCGCGCCGCCGAGCGGACGGGCGGCCTGGGAGGCCTGCTCCAGACCGCTGATCAAACCGTTGGAGCCGCTGTCGTTGGTCGAATGCATGTCTCAGACTCCTGCCGTGCGGGCGTAGGCGCGCTCGACCTCGTCGCGCAGCGTGGCCCAGATCTCGTGGTGCAGTTCCAGGAAGCGGCTGCCGAACCGGATCTCCTGCACGGAGCCGCGCGGCCGCGGGATGTCGATGTCGAAGACCTGCTTCACCCCGCCCGGTGAGGACGTCATGACGACCACCCGGTCGGCCAGCGCTATGGCCTCCTCCAGGTCGTGCGTGATGAACAGCACCGAGGGCCGGGAGCCCTCCCACAGCTGCGTCAGCTCGTTCGACATGATCGCCTTGGTCTGGACGTCCAGCGCGCCGAACGGCTCGTCCATCAGCAGCACCTGCGGTTCGGTGATCCACGCCGCGGCCATCGCCACCCGCTTGCGCATCCCGCCGGACAGCTGGTGCGGATAGCGGTCCTCGAACCCGGCCAGGCCGACCCGGCGGATCCAGTCCCGGGCCCGCTCGACCGCCTCCTTCTTGGCGACCTTGCGGAAGATCAGGCCCAGGGCGACGTTCTGCAGCACCGTCTTCCAGGGCAGCAGCGCATCGGCCTGGAACATGAACCCGACGCCGTCGGTGATCCCGTCGACCTGCTCGCCGCCCACCCACACCGAGCCCTCACTGGGCCGGTCCAGGCCGGATACCAGGGACAGCGTGGTGGACTTGCCGCAGCCGGTGGGCCCGACGACGGCGCAGAACTGGCCCGGTTCGACCGCGAACGTCACGTCCCGGATCGCGGTGAACACCTCGCCCCTGGGCGTGAGGAACCGTTTGGTGACGTCCCTGATCTCGATCGCGGTGCCTGCCATGGCATCGGTCTCCCTTGCGGCTTGCTGAACGATTGCCCGGCCGGTGCCGATGTGGCGTACGCCTCATCGCGAGCGGGGTGTTGAGAAACTAAGCGCGTCCGCCGGGTTACGTCGCCGTTTCGTGCGCAACCCGCGTTTGCCGCGTTACTCGCTGTTTTGCTCGTTCTGCTCGGCCGGCGGACCCTTGTTTGATCTGCGGGAACAGCACACAATCTGAAAAATGCGGCGGGTTTCCGGACGACGGCTGAGCAGCCAGATCTTCGTCAGTCAGGTCTCGATCCTGCTGGCGGTGGTGCTGGTGGGCTTCGGGCTGTTCGCGGTCCAGGAGCGCAAGCAGGTGGACCGGCAGTACATGGACGAGGCGTTGCAGATCGCGCAGACCGTGGCCGACACCCCGCAGGTCCGGACCTGTATCGATTTCCCCTCGCCGAACTGCGACGGCACGCTTCAGGACATCGCCTACCGGCTCGAACGCGACACCAAGACCGACTACGTCGTCATCGTCGACAAGAACGGGATCCGGCACACCCACCCGGAAACCGCCGAGCGGGGCCAGTCGATCGGCGAGCCGCTGGTCACCGCGCCCAATGTGCGCATCGACCACGGCAGCGTCGGGACGTCGGTGAACGGCCGGGTGCCGCTCTACGGCCCGCTCGGCGACCAGGTCGGCGAGGTCTCGGTCGGCCGCAAGGTCGCCTCGGTCACCCCGATCTTCATCGGCCAGCTCCCGGTCTACGCCGCCTGGTTCGGCGCCGCCCTAGGCGTCGGCGCCCTCGCCTCCTACGGCCTGGCCCGCCGGCTCAAGCGCCGCACCTTCGGCCTGGAACTCGACGAGATCGCCAAGCTCCTGCAGGAGCGCGAGGCGGTCCTGCACGGCATCCGCGAGGGCATGATCGCCTTCGACCGGGCGGGCCGGGTCACCATGGTCAACGACGAGGCCCGGCGGCTGCTCGGGCTGCCGATGTTCGGCGGCGTCGGCGGGTTCCTGGAGGACGTGGTCCCGGCCGGGCGGTTGCAGGACCTGCTCTCCGGCGAGATCGAGGGCAAGGACCAGGTGGTGCTGACCGACGACTACTACCTGACCGTGAACCGGATGCCGGTGACCCTGGCCGGCAAGCCGCACGGCGCGGTGGTGACGCTACGGGACCGCACCGAGCTGTCCGGGCTGCTGCGCGAGCTGGACAGCGTCACCAGCCTCACCGACGCGCTGCGGGCCCAGCAGCACGAGTTCTCCAACCGCATGCACACCGTCGCCGGGCTGCTCGAGCTCGGGGAGCCCGACGAGGCGCTGCGGTATCTGACCGACCTGTCCGGGGCCGAGGCCGAGTTCGCCGAGTCGGTGCGCTCCCGGATCGCGCCGTCGGTGCTGGTGGGGCTGATCCTGGCCAAGGCCGCCGTGGCGGGGGAGCGCGGGGTGGAGCTGGAGCTGACCGAGGACACCTGGCTCGGCGACACGCCGGACAAGGTGCAGGCGCTGACCACGATCCTGGGCAACCTGGTGGACAACGCCTTCGACGCGGTGTCCGGGCCCGGTGTGGACCCTGGTGCTGTGCCTGATTCGAAATCTCGCGGCCGGGTGCTGGTCTCGATCGTGGAGGACGACGACGGGATCACGGTGCGGGTCGCCGACAACGGCCCCGGGATCCCGGTCGGGGCGGCGGAGCGGGTCTTCACCGACGGCTTCACCACCAAGCCGGCAACGGGTTCGATGCGAAGGGGTCTCGGTTTGGCCCTGGTCCATCGGCTGGTGCTGCGCCTCGGGGGTAGCATCGCGGCGACCGAGGGGCCCGGCGCGGTGTTCACCGTGCGGCTGCCGAAGGCCGCCGGGGATCGGGGAACGTCGCTGAGCGCCGGAGGGGGTACGAGATCAGTATGAGCACTGCCGCCGCGGCTTCCGCCGTGCCGTCGGCTGCCGGGGCCGCCGGGACCGACGACGACGTGCGGGTGCTGGTCGTCGACGACGACTACCGGGTGGCGAAGATCCATGCCGCGTACGTCGACCGCACCGCCGGCTTCACGGTCTGCGGCCAGGCGCACTCCGTGGCCCAGGCCCTGGACCTGCTCGACACCCTGCGCCCCGATCTGGTGTTGATGGACGTCTATCTCCCCGACGGCGACGGGCTCGGCGTCATCCGCAAGCTGCTGGAGACCCCGGAATCCGCCGAGACCGGGCCGCACCCCGACTTCGTCGTGATCACCGCGGCGCGCGACGTGAGCACGGTGCGCACGGCGATGCAGCTCGGTGCCGTGCACTACCTGGTGAAGCCGTTCGGCTACCCGGCGATGGCCGAGAAGCTGACTTCCTATCTGGACCTGCGCCGCCGGATGCAGACATTGGACGACGCCGACGCGGACCAGGCCGACGTGGACGAGCTGTTCGGGCTGCTGCGGGGCCAGCCGGCCCTGCCCGCGCTCCCGGCCAAGGGACACTCCGCGCCGACGCTGGAACTGGTGCGCAACGCGGTGCGGACGGCGGTCGGGGACGTCTCGGCGTCGGAGGTGGCAGAGCGGGTGGGGATCTCCCGGCCCACGGCTCAACGTTATCTCAGCTATCTGACTCGGCACGGGGTGGTGCGGCTCCAGCTTCGCTACGGGACGACCGGGCGGCCGGAACATCGCTATTCGGCCACGGGGTGAGGCGGGGCCGGTTCGGCTTCCGCCCCCCTCATCGCTCGCGGAACGTGGCCGCGGATGTGTGCCGCGTGGCCGCAAACCGTTGCGGGCGCTTCGGTTTGCGCGCGTGCCGTCGCACCGCGCGACGCACCGTCGTCGGCACGCCCGGACGCCGGAAGCAGTCGCGCTTCGATAACGAAACCCTGACTTCCGCCCCTATTTGTCCGTTTATCGCGGCGCCAAGACGGCGATTTCCGGCTGGTCCTGCTGAATCGTGCATCAGCACATGCCTACACTGTCTGCACCGCATCTCCACGGGCGCTCGGGCACCCATGGGGCAGCGGGGAGTGTAGGTCGGAACCAAGGGAGACCAGACAGTGGCAAGTGGAAACGCGATCCGAGGCAGCCGCGTCGGTGCGGGACCGATGGGGGAGGCCGAGCGTGGCGAGAGCGCCCCTCGGGTGTTCGTCTCTTTCTGGTGCGTGAACAAGCACGAGACCAAGCCCTCCTTCGCCAGCGACGCGCAGATCCCCGACACCTGGGACTGCCCCCGCTGCGGCTTCCCCGCGGGCCCGGACAAGGACAACCCTCCGGCGCGCTCACGCACCGAGCCTTATAAGACCCACCTGGCGTACGTCCGCGAGCGCCGCTCCGCCGAGGACGGCGACCAGATCCTCGCCGAGGCGCTGGCCAAGCTGCGCGGCCAGATCTGACCCGGCGCCCGGGGCCGCACCGCCCCGGTCGCTGAACCCTGTACGACACCGCCCGGCCGGGCCCCACCTGGTCGCCGGGCGGTGTCGTGCTGCGCTGGGGTCGGTCGGTCGGGTGATCGGTCCGGCGGGCGGTGGCGGTAGCGCCGGCGGTGGCGGTTCGGCTGGTTGCCGAGAGACTTCCGCCGCGCGACGCCCCGCCCTACAGCGCCGCCTCCAACCGCACCACGATCGCCTTCGAAGTCGGCGTATTGCTGATCTCGGCCGTCGAATCCAGCGGCACCAGCACGTTCGTCTCCGGGAAGTACGCCGCCGCGCAGCCGCGGGCGGTGTCGTAGGCGACCACGCGGAATTCCGGTGCGCGGCGCTCGCTGCCGTCCGTCCACTCCGACACCAGGTCCACCATCGCGGCGTCGCGGATGCCCAGGGCCTTCAGGTCCTCCGGGTTGACGAAGACCACGCGCCGGCCGGCGTGGATTCCGCGGTAGCGGTCGTCGAGTCCGTAGATGGTGGTGTTGTACTGGTCGTGCGAGCGGATCGTCTGGAGCAGCAGCCGGCCTTCGGGCACCGTCGGCGCCTCGAACTCGTTCGCCGTGAAGTTGGCCTTGCCGGTCGCGGTCGGGAACGTGCGCGAGTCGCGGGGGGCGTGCGGGAGGGCGAAGCCGGAGCCGCGGCGCACGCGGGTGTTGAACTGCTCGAAGCCGGGGATCACGCGCTCGATGCGGTCGCGGATCCGGTCGTAGTCGGCCGCCAGATCCTCCCACGGCACCGGGTGTTCCGGGCCGAGTACCGTGCGGGCCAGGCGGGCGATGATCGCCACCTCCGACAGCAGTGCCTCGCTGGCCGGGGCCAGGCGGCCGCGTGAGGCGTGGACCAGGCCCATCGAGTCCTCGACGGTGACGAACTGCTCCTCGGAGCCGGAGCCGGAGCCGGAGCCGGAGCCCGAACCGGAGCCCGTGCCCGCGCCGGAGCTCTGCCGGTCCACCTCCGTGCGCCCCAGCGTCGGCAGGATCAGCGCACGGCGGCCGGGCACCACGTGGGAGCGGTTCAGCTTCGTCGACACCTGGACGGTCAGCGCCGTGCCGCGCAGCGCCGCCTCGGTGACGTCGGTGTCCGGGGTGGCCGCGACGAAGTTGCCGCCCATCGCGAAGAACACCTTCGCGCGGCCGTCGCGCATCGCGCGGATCGCGTCGACCGTGTCGAAGCCGTGCTCACGCGGCATCGGGATGCCGAACTCGGCGGTCATCGCGTCCAGGAACGCGTCCTTCGGCTTCTCGTAGATCCCCATCGTGCGGTCACCCTGCACGTTCGAGTGCCCACGCACCGGGCACACCCCGGCGCCGGGCCGGCCCACGTGCCCGCCGAGCAGCAGCACGTTCACCACCTCGCGGATCGTCGGCACCGCGTGCTTGTGCTGCGTCAGCCCCATCGCCCAGCAGACGATCAGGCGCTTGGAGCCGCGCACTTCCTCGAACGCCGCCTGGATCTCCTCGCGGGTCAGGCCGGTGGCGTCCAGGATCTCCGGCCAGCCGGTGGCCCGCGCCGCCTTGGCGTAGTCGTCGAAACCGTGCGTGAACGTGTCGATGAACGAGTGGTCCAGCACAGTCCCGGGCGCCGCGTCCTCCGCCTCCAGCAGCAGCTTGCCGAAGGCCCGGAACAACGCCAGGTCCCCGCCGACCTTGATCTGCAGGAACCGGTCGGCCAGCGGCGTGCCGTGCCCGACGACGCCCGAGGGGTTCTGCGGGTTCTTGAAGCGCAGCAGCCCGGCCTCCGGCAGCGGGTTCACCGCGGTGATCCGCGTGCCGCCCCGCTTGGCCTTCTCCAGCGCCGAGAGCATGCGCGGGTGGTTGGTGCCCGGGTTCTGCCCGACCACCAGGATCAGGTCGGCCTTGCCCAGGTCGGCCAGCGACACCGAGCCCTTGCCGACGCCGAGCGTCTCGGTCAGCGCCGAGCCGGACGACTCGTGGCACATGTTGGAGCAGTCCGGCAGGTTGTTGGTGCCGAAGGCGCGCACGAAGGTCTGGTAGAGGAACGCCGCCTCATTGGACGTCCGGCCGGAGGTGTAGAAGACCGCCTCGTCGGGGGATCCCAGGCCGCGCAGCTCGTCGGCGATCAGGCCGAACGCCTCGTCCCAGGTCACCGGCCGGTAGTGCTCGGCCCCGGCGTCCAGCAGCATCGGCGCGGTGAGCCGGCCCTGCTGCCCGAGCCAATATCCGCTGCGCTCGGCCAGCTCGGCGACGGAGTGTTCGGCGAAGAACTCCGGCGTGATGCGCCGCAGCGTCGCCTCCTCCGCGACCGCCTTCGCCCCGTTCTCGCAGAACTCGGCGATGTGCCGCTTGTCCGCCTCGGGCCACGCGCAGCCGGGGCAGTCGAAGCCCTTCTTCTGGTTCAGCCGCAGCAGCGTCTGCGCCGACCGCTTGACCCCCATCTGGTTCACCGCGTCGCGCATCGCCACGGTCACGGCCGGGACCCCCGCCGCCCAGTCCTTCGCGGGCCCGACGCGCAGGTTCTCATCGCCAGGGTCGTTGGTCGGCGCCTTGCGGGCCATGATGCGGGCTCCTTTGCCTCGGTGGTTCGGCCCCATTGTCCCGCCGCGGACGCCGACGCGGAAATGTCCGCCTGAACGTCCCCCTGCGATGATGGGCGGCGTCACTTCCGTAACGGGCGGCGCAGGGAGCGGGTGGGGTACGCGTGGTGCAGAAGAGTCTGGCGGCCGAGCTTCAGGAACGGGCGGCGCGCGCGGTGCCCGCCGAGTTCGGCGAGCGGGTGGGCGGATGGTGGCTGCGGCACGCTCCGGGGTGCTCTTGGTGGATCGGCTCGGTGCTGCCGCACGGCGGCCACGAAGCGTCGCAGGCCGAACTGGAGGCGCTGATCGCGGCCGCCGAGGCCTACACCGCGGAACGGGGGATCCCGACGCTGCTCCAGATGACGCCGGAAGCCGTGCCGCCGCGACTGGACGCGCTCCTGGCGGCGCGCGGCTATGAGCGTCAGGTCCCTGTCTCGCTTCAGACGGCCACGACGTCGGAGGTGCTGGCGCTCGCTCAGCGCGGCTCCGAGCGCGGGCCGGAGCGCGGGCCGGAGCGCGGCTCCCTGCGTGTACGACTGGACAAGCACCCGACCCGTGAGTGGTTCGAGGCCTGGAGCGCGGTGGTCGGCGGCGACCCCGAGCCGCGGTGGCGGCTGCTGCAACGGATCACCGAGGCCGGCGCCTACGCCAGCGTGGAGCTCGGCGACGAGACGGTCGCGGTCGGGCGCGCGGTCGCGGAGGACGGCTGGGCCGGCGTCTTCAACATGGCGACCCGGCCTGAGGCCCGCAGCAAGGGCGCGGCGGGAGCAGTCATCGCGGCGCTGGCGGACTGGGCCGCGGTGAACGATGCGGCGCGGATGTATTTGCAGGTGGAGCAGGAGAACGAGGGCGCGATGCGGTTGTATGCGCGGGTCGGGTTCAGCGAGATGTTCCCGTTCTACTTCCGGGTGAAGGAGTAGCCGGTTTACTTCCGGGTGAAGGAGTAGCCGTCGCGGGGGTGGGGGCGACGGTGGTGGCGGGGTGTCGGCGCCGGTGGGGGTGCCAGTGTTGTCGGTATCGGTGGTCGCGCGCGTCCTACGCCACCCGCAGCCCCAAATGCCCGGCCATCGCCGGCGCCAGGTCCACCAGCTGGGCGCCGTCGATCGTGGCCCCGCGCAGAGCGTCCAGGCCGGCTTTGAAGTGCAGGCGCGCGCCGCGCAGGTCGACGTCGGCGAGCTTGGCCCGGCTGAAGTCGGCCTCTTCGAAGGTGCAGCCGGGGAAGCGTACGCGGGCCAGCTTGGCGCCGCCGAAGTCGATCTCGCGCAACAGGCAGTCGGTGAAGACCACGTCGGTCAGGGCCGCGCCGCGGAAGTTCACCGCGTCCAGCTTCACCTGGTCGAAGTGGACGCGGCGGATGTCGGCGTCGTGCCACTGCACGCCGGAGGCGATGCCGCGCACCAACTCCGTGTCGCGCCAGTGCGAGGCGGACAGGTCCGGGCCCAGCAGGCGCGAGTCCTCGATGCGGACGTCCGCGAACGTGGTCTTGCCCCACTCGCCGCCGACCAGCGTCACCTCGGTCAGCAGGCACTGACTGAGGCGGGCGTGGTTGGCGAACACGTCGTCCCAGCTCAGGTCCGCAGCGCGCTGGTATTCGTAGTGGCCCTCGTCGCGTACCCGGGAGTCCAGGGGTGCCAGCTCGGCTAAGGGCGGCAGGTCGGGGCGGGGCGGCGGGATCGGTTGTGAAGATGGCATGCCGATCATTGTGGCCCACCGGGTGCGCCCGATGCGGGGGCTTCTCGGGGGCGGTTGCCAGCGCCTGACGTCGCGTCGGAAAGCCGTTTGAGTCGTGGGCGGCGAGCCGGGATGATCGATGACCGTGTCCGCACCGATCGATGTCCTCGCCCTGTCACCGCAGCACACGTCGACCTCCGAGCTGCTGGCCGCCGCGGCACGTGCGCGCGGGATCCAGGTGCACGCCGCCGACGAGGTCCCGGCGGCGGCGCGGGGGACCTGCGCGTACTACGGCGGCCCGCTGCTCGGCGCGAAGGTCGGCGACGCTCTCGGACTCGGCCTGCTCGTACCGCCGGACGACTTCCTCCAGTCGCTGCCGGCGGAACTCGTCGGACGGCGCGTCGAGGCGATGACCGCGGCCGAGGCACGCCACCTCACCCGGCCCTTCTTCGCCAAGCCGCCGAGCGACAAGTCCTTCGACGCCGGGGTTTTCACCGACGGAACCAGGCTGCCCCAGCTGCCGCCGGAGGCGGGGATTCAGGTCTCGGAGATAGTCACCTTCGCCGAGGAGCACCGGCTGTTCCTGCTCGACGCGAAGGTGCACGCCGCGAGTCGCTATGCCCGGTTCGGGCGCCTGGATGTCGCCCCGGCCACGGCGGCGGCCCTGGCGTTCGGGGCGGAGGTCGCGGAGGCGGTCACCGGCAGCCCGCTGGTCCCCTCAGCGGTGGTCGTCGACATCGGCCTGATCTCCGATCCGGACACCGGCACCGAACGCTGGGCCGTCGTGGAAGCGAACATGGCCTGGTTCGCCCACAGCTACGCCGCCGATCCCGACCGCGTCCTGGACATCGTGATCGCCTCGGCCGGGCCGGTCTCGGCGGTGTCCGATGCTGACAGGCGGTTCTTGGCCGGCCCTCGCGTCTAGCGCGCACAACGCGGCGGACCGCCGGTCATCCCGGCGGTCCGCTTATAAATCAAGCCTTATAAATCAAGCCTTGTAGCTCTTGTCTTTAGCTCTAGTCGGAAGCCCGGCCTTCATCGTGGCCGAAGCCCCAGCCAGCCCAGCCC
>NZ_JAAFYZ010000285.1 GCF_018274385.1 Catenulispora pinistramenti
TGCCAAGCCTCCGCCCCCCGGCGCCGGCGGCACTGTCACCTGCGTCTCCGGCAACGCGGTCGAAGGCGTCTGGGTCCAGGCCGACCAAGGCTCCGGTTTCGCCGCCTGGCAGCCCACCGTCAGCAACGGCTCGACCGCCCGGTACTCGCTGAGCCTGCCGCTCTACGAGAACTACTCGCTGCACGTCGGGTGCGGCGGGACTCCCGCGAACTGGGGTTGGACCGTCACCACCCAGGATGTCGGCGGCAACTCGAACAACTTCCTCTGCTACGACGTCCAGGGCGAGCAGTCGACCGGCTATTGCACGTTGCCGTGAGGGTGAGGGTCTGACTGCCCCCAGCCCCATCGCCCGCTCACCACTCGCAGGAACGGATCAAAGCCATGATGCAATCGACTCGCCGCTTCGCCGGCCTTGCCGGAGCGGCCTGCCTCGTCGTCGTCGGTGCTTCCGGCGCCGCGCACGCCGCCGTCCCGGCAGCGGCGCTCGATGCTGCCGCCTCCTGCTCGATCCCGTTGTCAGACCTCGAATACGCGCCGCTGGACGCCCACGCCCAGCCCACGGCGGCGTGGACGGTCGCCACCACCGTGGACCGCTTCGCGGCCGAGCCGGTGGGCGGGATCGCGGTGCGGATCGCCCCGGGTCCGGCGGTGGACACCGGGTGCGCCGCCACGATATCCGTGGCCGGGTACGCCACCCAGGGCGCGACGTGGGAGAGCTCCGGGCAGCAGCGATTTGTGGCGGCCGGCCGGCTGGTGCTCGACGCCGCGCACACCACCGGGGTCCTCAGGCCCACGCTGCCGAACGCCGTGCCCGGGCAGCCGTGCTACGCACAGTTCGACCTCTACTTCGGGGACACGGTGTTCGACGGTGGGAGCGGCGCGGGGCATGGAGCGCTGCCGCAGTATCCGGACGTCGTCACACCGACCGGACTGATCGCGGTCTGGAACGGGCAGAGCGCGGACTGCGTCGCACCGCCGCCGCGAGTGGCGCCGGTCCCGACCCCGACCCCGACGCACGCCCCCACGCCGGCCCGGACGCCCACGCGCGCCCCGACGCCGGGGACCCGGACGCCGACCACGCACCGGAGCACGCCGTCCTCGCCCACCCGCGCGGTCCCGACGGCTTCCACGCCGCCCCCGCCGACCACGACGCCGGCCACGGCGTCAGCCACGGCCTCAGCCCCGACGCCGACCACGACATCGGCCGGGGTCGCGGCGCCGCCGACCACGACGCCGCCCGGCACCGGGCGTATGGCGCACACCGGGGCGGATTTCGTGGGGGTGGGTCTGCTGAGCCTGACATTCCTCGGCGCGGGCGGCGGGATCTTGGTCGCGAGGCGGAAGGCTGCGCTGAGGCGCAAGTGACGAGCAGCCGTGCGCGGTCGCGACCTCCGCGGATCAGCCTCCGCGGATCAGTTAGTGGAGTTGCCCCATTGCTCCAGCAGCTGATCGGCCTCCGCTATGTCATCCGTGGCCTCCAGCGCGGCGAACCGCTCCCGGGCCGCGCGCAGCGTCGCCACGGCTTCGGCGTCCCGGCCGTCTCTGTCGTCCCGGCCGTCTCTGTCGTTCCGGCCGTCCCGGTGCAGGATCCGCGCGAGGGCGACCTCGGCCTTGGCCTGATACAGCGGCAGCCCAAGGCTCTGGGCCAAGGCGGCGGTCGTGCGGCAGGAGTCCTCGGCCGCGTCGTCCTCGCCGAGGCCTTCTTGGACGCGGGCCAGGGTCCAGTGGCCGCTCAGCCTGGCCATGTCGGCGATCATCCGCTTGGCCTGGCCGGATTGCGGGGCGCGGGCCACCTCCAGCGTCTGGCGGGCTTTCTCGGCGGCGTCGTTCGGCCGGTTCTGGAAGAGCAGGGCGGCGGACTGGGTCACCAGGACCGACAGGCGGCCCTCGATGTCCCCGGCCTCTTCCATCAAGCGGTCCGCCTGCTCGGAGTACCGCAGGGACGCGGCCGGGTCGATGGGTATCAGCGAGTGCGCCGCGTACTGGTAGCCCCAGCCTTGCTGGCGGAGGTCGCCGGCCTGCTCGGCGACGCGTACCGCGCTGAGGCCGATCTCCGCCGCCTTCAGCCGCTCGCCACCGGCGCCGTAGGCCCAGGCCAGGTTGTTCAGCTGGGTCGCGTGCGCGACGGCGTCGCCGAGTCGTTCGGCCGCGGCGACGGCGCCGCCGAACACCTCCCGCCAGTGTTCCCAGTGGTCCCAGTGGTCGGAGAACCAGTGGAAGGCGCCAGCCGTGGCCACGACCTCGCGGTCCCATTCCCGGGCGACGGCGGTGCGGTAGGCGCCGAGCCAGTTGTCGGCCTCGGTGTGCAGCCAGGCCGTGGCGGCGTCCGACGTCGACATGTCCACCGGCTCGCGCCAGTCGGCCGGGGCCGCGCCGTAGTCGGGTTCGAACCAGCGCCCGGCAGCGACCGCCACGCCGAGCAGCCAATCGGTCATGGCTTTGAGCAAGCGCTCCCGCTCCGCGGCTTTCTCCTCACGGGCCAGACGGTCGCCGGCGAACAAGCGGATCAGGTCGTGGAAGCCGTAGCGGCCGTCGCCGACCTGGGCCAGCATGCCCAGCTCGTAGAGCTCCTCCAGCAGATCCTCGGCATCGAAGACGCCGGCTTCGCAGAGCACGGACGCCAGGCCCGCCTCGAAGTCGGGGCCCGGGACCAGCGCCAGGCGGCGGCACAAGCGCTGGGCCGCGGGCGTCAGCTGGTCGTAGGACATCGCGAACGCGGCGGTGATCTGCAGGTCTCCGGCATTGATCTGCCCGAGCCGCCGCTCGGAGTCGGCCAGCCGGTCGGCGAGCTGCCGCGCGGTCCAGTTCGGCCGGGTGGCCAGCCGGTTGCCGATGATGCGCAGCGCCAGCGGCAGCCCGCCGCACAGCCCGGCCAGCTCGGCCAGCCCGTCCCCGCGTGGCCCCTCGGCCCCGCCGATGATGCCGCTGAGCAGGGCGAGCCCGGCATCCGCGGCGAGCGCGGGAACGGCCAGCCGCTCGACGCCCTCCAGCCCGGTCAGCAGCCGCCGGCTGGTGAGCAGCACCCGAGCGCGTCCGACACCGGGCAACAGGGGACGGACCTGCTCCTCGTCCCGGGCGTTGTCCAGCACGATGACCGCCGGCTGCTGCTCCAGCAACGCGCGCAGCTGCCCCGACCGGCCGTCCACGCCCTCCGGTATATCGCGGTTCCCGACGCCCAGCGCCCTCAAGAGCCGGAACAGCGCCGTCGCCGGCTCCAGCGGTTCAGCGTCCATGCCCCGCAGATCTACGTAGAACAACTCCAGGCCCGCGGACTCCGCCAACCGCCGCCCGGCCCGCACCGCCAGCGTCGTCTTCCCGATACCCCCGGGACCCGACAGCACCACCACCACCGACGCCGCCGGCCCGGAACCGCCCGCCAACGCCACGATCGTCCCGATCTCGCCGTCGCGTCCGGTGAAATCCGGAACCGCCCGCGGCGGCACGCACCACCCAGCAGGCGCGGTCACCGGCCGAGGCCGCCCGACCCCCGCCGTCTCCTCCAGCACATCCCGCTCGGCCTGATCCAGCCCCAGCCCGTCGGCCAGCGCCACCACCGTGCGCCGCTGCGGTCCCAGACTGTGACCCCGCTCCAGCCCCCCGATCGTCCGAGCACTGACGCCAGAAGCCTCCGCCAGCCCCTCAAGCGTCAGCCGGGCCCGCTGTCGAAGCCGCCGCAGCTCCGCGGCGAACGTGATCTCCCGGCGGTCATCTTCTGGAATCATCCTGCGCAGCTCCCACCCTCACGGCAACGATAGAGATCCAACAGCACGTTCAGGTCGGGAACAACAAGCGGCGGCCAGACATCGATCGGCCAGTCGGCGCGGCAGGCCTCGTAGGCCGGCAGGTCGACGGCGGCCAGCGACCGCGCGCAGGTGTCTGCCGCAGAATCCTGTCACCCCCGGCGGTGTCCCGCTCGGCTTGACTCTCGCGGCCTGCAGCGCGACCGCTAGCGCGACCTGCAGCGCCGCTGGCACCAAGGTGCCAGGCACGTTGGTGCCTCCGTCCTGACCTTCCGTCGCAGGTCAGGAGTTGCGAGAGTGCTTCTTGCCAGCCCGGGCGACACCAGGGGCGCCGGACCGGGATCACCGGCCCGAAGACGATCACCGACACCGGTTCCGATGGGGATGTCGCCATGCCGAAAACGGCTGCCGCTCGCTTTCAGCCCCCTTATACGTACATCCCTTTACGAGGAGTAGTAGACGTGATCCAACGACATCAACGCGCGGTGACTCTGGTCGCGGCCTTGTGTGCGGCGTTCTCCGCCGTCGCGGTCGGCAGTGCGTCCGCGACGGCGGCACCGCCGCCGGCCGCCACCCAGAGTGTCAGCACCCAGAGTGTCAGCTACCTGGGCCACCAGTTCACCGTTCCGGCCAGCTGGCCGGTCGTCGACCTCGGCAAGGCGCCGTCGACGTGCGTGCGCTTCGACCAGCACGCCGTCTACCTGGGGACGCCGGGTGCCCGGCAGGACTGTCCCACCCGGGTCTTCGGGCGGACCGAGACGTTGCTGATCCAGCCGGCGGCGGCATCCGCGGCGCCGGCCCACACCGCGGACGATGCCGTCGCGCGGGAGTTCGACACGACAGGAGACGGCTTCCAGGTCACGGCCACCTACAACAACGACCGCGCGCTGGCGCAGTCCATCTTGGCCAGCGCGGCTCTGCCGGCACCGAGTACGGCGCCCGCACCGAGCACGGCGACCGCGCCGAGATCCGACACGACGGCCGGCGGGCAGCGCACCCCGCTGGTTTCCGCCGCCGCCGTCGCGGCCGGCAGTACCGACTTCAGCGGCCAGGGCTTCGACGCCTGCGCCGCGCCGGACTCGGGTTCGATGAGTGCGTGGAAGAGTTCTTCGCCGTATTCCGCCGTCGGCGTCTACATCGGCGGCGCCAATCGTGGGTGCGCGCAGCCGAACCTCACCTCTGCCTGGGTCGACCAGCAGGCGTCGGCCGGATGGCGCTTCCTGCCGATATACGTCGGGCTGCAAGGCCCGGGCAACGGCTGCGGCTGCGCGACCATCACCTCAGCGAGCCAAGGCACCGCCGCCGCGGACGACGCCGTCAACGACGCCGCGGCTCTCGGCTTCCCCGCCGGCACCGAGATCACCTACGACATGGAGGGCTACAGCGGCGGCGGCTCCAACGCCTCGCTGGTGGTCGGATTCGAAGCCGCCTGGACCGCGGAGCTGCACGCGCACGGGTACCTGGCCGGCGTCTACGGAAGCATGTCGAGCACGGTCGACGACCTGATCAACAATTACGGCTCCGCCACCATGCCGGACGTCCTGGACTTCGCCAGCATCCCCGGCAGCGGCAGCAACACCGTCGCCGACCCCGGCATCCCCGGCGGCGACTGGCCCAACCACCAGCGCATCCACCAGTACACCGCGGGGCACAACGAGACCTGGGGCGGCGTCACCCTCGGCATCGACGGCGACTACTTCGACGTCCAGGTCTCCTCCTCCGCCCCGCCTCCGGCCGGTACGCCGCACAGCGGTTCCTCGGGTCTGACCGCCGCGTCCAACGGCGGATACACGACCGCTTGGAAGGGCGGCGACGGCTACCTGTGGCTGGCTGACGGCAACGGCGCGTCGATCTCGGCGAAGGGCAACCCGTGGCTGCTCGGCGTCGCGCAGAACACCACGCCCTCGATCGCGACCTTGCCTGACGGGTCCTGGGTCGCCGCATGGCAGGGTAATGACGGCTACCTGTGGCTGGCCAACGGTTCCGGAACGGCGATCACAGCCAAGGGCGAGCCGTGGCTGCTCGGTGTCGCGGCCGGTACGAGCCCGTCCATAGTGGCGCTGCCCGGCGGCGGCTGGCAGGTGGCGTGGAAGGGCAACGACGGCTACCTGTGGCTGGCTTCCGGCAGTGGAGTCAACATCACGGCCAAGGGCAATCCGTTCCTGCTGGGCGTGTCCGGTACCACGAGCCCGTCGCTGGCGGCTCTGCCCGGCGGCGGGTTCGAGGCCGCGTGGAAGGGTAACGACGGCTACTTGTGGCTGGCGACGGGTTCTGGCGCGTCGATCACGGCCAAGGGCAACCCGTGGCTGCTGGGCGTGGCGAACAGCCCGTCTTTGGTGACGATGGCCGACGGCAGCTTCGAGGCGGCTTGGAAGGGCGGGGACGGCTACCTGTGGCTGGCCTCCGGCAGCGGAGTCAACATCACGGCCAAGGGCAATCCGTTCCTGCTGGGCGTGTCCGGCACCACCAATCCGTCCCTGGCAGCCCTGCCCGGCGGCGGCTTCGAGACTGCGTGGAAGGGTAACGACGGCTACTTGTGGCTGGCGACGGGCTCTGGCGCGTCGATCACGGCCAAGGGCAACCCGTGGCTGCTCGGTGTGGCGAACAGCCCGTCTTTGGTGACGATGGCCGACGGCAGCTTCGAGGCGACCTGGAAGGGCGGCGACGGCTACCTGTGGCTGGCCTCCGGCAGCGGAGTCATCATCACGGCGAAGGGCAACCCGTGGCTGCTCGGCATCGCGTGAGGTAACCCACGAAGGCCGGACAACTGAATCCTCAGTGAGAGAAGCCCCGTGTTCCCCGGCCAAGGTCCAGGCCGGGGAACACGGGGCTACGCCACAACGGACTCTGATTCACCGGCCGCCTCCCGCACAAGCCCGACCCCGGCGCCTCACAGCCAGCCCTTCTTCGCGGCCTTGATACCGGCCTCGAACCGGCTGGAGGCTTCGAGGCGCTGCATCAGATCGGCCATGATGCGGCGAACGGTCCGCAGCGAGACGCCGAGCTTCTTCGCCGCGGTCTCGTCGGTGGTACCGCCGGCCAACAAGGTCAGCAGACTGCGCTCGGTGTCGGACAGCCCGGTCGCGGTGTCGACGGGATTGCCGACGTCCAGCGGGGCGGCGTGATGCCAGACCGCCTCGAACAGCTCCAGGAGGGAGGCGATGACGCCGGGCGCGCTGATGACCGCCACGCCGTAGCCCCGGATGCCCGGCTTCAGCGGGACGACCGCGATGCGGCGGTCGGAGATGCACAGCCGCTGCGGCAGAGTCGGGCTCGTGCGGATCTGGGCGCCCGCGGCCTGGAGGTTCCTTACGTACGTCAGGAGGGGCAGGTCGTTGCGGACGGCTTCCAGATACATCGTCCGCACCTTGACCCCGCGGCGCAGCAGTTCGGTGTCCAGCGGCCACGCGTCGGCGAGCGATTGCTCCGACAGCCCGGTCACCGGCAACAAGGAGTCGATGGACTGCGTGGTCGAATAAGCGAGCTGTTCGAACCTTGAGTGGATGGCGTCCGCACCGATCACGTGCTCGACCCGTTGTGCGGGATCACCGACGCCGCCGCCGGCGTCCAAGTCCGCTGTCACAGTCCTCGTGATCTGGTCCCGCTTCTCCTGGAACCGGCGCTGCTGTTCGGCCAGTTCCTGCTCCTGCTGGCGCAGCAGCTGGGCCAGCGCCGCCTCGGCGGTGATCGGCACGAGCAGTCCCGGAGTCTGCTGCGAGACCCGGACCAGTGCGCGGTCTGCGAGAACATCCAAGTACCGCCGGACCTCTGTTTCCTCGATCCCCAGCTGCTCGGCCAGATCGGTCGCTCCGGCGCCGGGCATGGCGGTCATCGCCATCCAGAGCCTGGCCAACGGTTCGGCCAGCCCGAGCCCGAGCAAAGTGGCCACTTCCACCCTCGTGCCTGTCGACATCCCGCCCCCAGCTGTGCAAGGACCCGCTCCCTCGACGCGTTCGAACATATTGTGGTCGAGCAGGCGGCCATTGGCTCGGATCTCTTACATTTTCTTACAGCCCTTCCGTACCTGTTCCAGACCCCTGTTCCAGACCTTTGCGCGGGGCTGATCTGCGGGTGCGCTGGCACCAAGGTGCCAGGCAGTTTGGTGCCACCCGGATCCCCTTCTTTCGCAGGTCAGGGCCTGGAAAAGTACTCCTTGCCAGCCGGGTTGCCCCGGGCGGGCCGACGCCGGACAGATCGCCGGACGTCGAGGAATCCCACACTTGCCCGCCGAACGGGGATAGCGCCATGTCTCAAACCACTTACATCGCAGTCCGCACCCGCACCCGCATCCGAACCCGAACCCGCACCCGGGTCGGCGTCGTGTTCTCGGCGTTGTTCCTCAGCGCTGTCGCCACGGTCGCCGGCTCGGTCACCGCCCTCGGCCACGGGACGGCGGTGCCGACGGCCAGCGGATCCATGCCGTGCACCATGTGCGGCGGCTGAGGTGGACCTGGTCCTGGTCCGCCTGACGGCGCCGGAGACCGTCCCGCCGCCGGCGATCAGCCCCGAGGTGGTCGTCGACATCCTGTGGTCGGTCAGCGTGCCGGACGACCGGCTCGAACACGTCCGGGCCCGCCACGGTCCCAACACCGGAGCCGTCGATCTGGCGGTCTTCCTGCGCATCGGTGCCACGCCGGCCGCGGAAGCCGCCGAGTCCCTGTGCCGACAGGCCGTCGCCACCGCTCCGGCGCTGTCCGACTGGTCGTTCGAGGTGCTCAGCGTTCTGCGCGGCAGCCGTCTCTAGTCCTCCTCCAGCATCCGGTAACTCCGGCCTCAACCCCAGGAAGCCTCATGAAGGAGCTCGCCAAATCGGTTCGCCCGCTCGTCCTGGCCACGACCGTGGTCGTCGGTCTCGGTCTCGGCCTGGTCACCACCGCGTGCGGCGGGCAGGCGGCACAGAGTTCCGCGGCCCAGACCTCCGCGGCCCAGACCTCCGCGGCGGCGGCTTCGGCCGGTTCGTCTTCCACCGGCGGCGTCGGCCCGGGCCTGAGCACGACACCCTCGACACCGGCCACATCGGCCACGTCTCCGGTGCCCGGCACCTCGGGGACTTCGGCGACGACCAGCCAGCCCTCGGCCTCTTCGACAGCCGGCTCCGCTCCGACAACCGCGCCGACCGCATCGGCCCGACCGAGTACGCCCCCTGCGACCAGGCCCGCGCCGCCGACCCATCCGACAGCACCGCCTTCGACCCCGATCAGCAGTCCGCCCGCGAGCTCCACCCCGGCCTGGCTTCCCGACCCCGGCGGAGCCTATGGCTGGCAGCAATCGGAGCCCGCGCACACGGTCTCGTGGGACGTCACGAGCAACGAGTCCATCTGCTACGGCCTCAACAAGGCGGCACAGATCCAGGAGCAGGGGTTCCGCGCCGAGCACCGGACCGCGACAGCCCGCCTGCAGACGTTCCAGTACGCCGACCCGACCGCCGCGACCGCGGCTTATGACAGTGGCCTCAAACAGATGGGTTCCTGCCAGGACCAACTGCGCGCGCAACAGGGCCGCTCGACCGCGCCGGTGTCGCAGGACGCGACCGTCGTCATGACCGCGGCGCTCGGCGACGGACACGCCTGGTCCGCCACCTGGACCGGCGTCGCGACCCCGATGAGCTCCGCCGGCCATCAGGTCGACCGCGTCTACCTGGTCCTGCAGGGCTCGACCGTGACCCTCCTCGAAACCGATGACTTCGGCGCCGGCAGTCCGGCGACCGACGACCAGGCGGCCCTTTCGGCCCTGGGTCGATAACGCTCCTCCATCGCTGGTTCCTGATTCACCAACACCACATCACCAGGAGTACCGTAATGCGCTCATACCGTAAAAGATTTGCCATCAGCCTACTGACTGCCGCACTGCTGACGCCGATGGCCATGGTGCTGACCGCCGGCTCGGCCTCGGCCACGACGGTCGGCGACACGATCGCCGCCGTCGCCGACGGGCAGATCGGCAACGGGTCGACCGGCCCGTGCGGGCTCGGATCCCGTTACGCGGGCTACTCCGCGCCCAACGGGCCGACCGACCAGCACAACAGCTGTGCGTCGCCGGGCAGCAACTCCGGCCAGTCCCAGGAGTGGTGCGCCGACTTCGCCGGCTGGGTGTGGAGCGAGGCCGGGGTCACCGTCGACGGCACCCTGAACGATCTGGCCAACAGCTTCTACGACTACGGACAGAGCCACGGCACCTGGTCCTCGACCCCGCACGTCGGTGACGCCGTCTACTTCGACAGCTCCATCAAGGGCGGCTACGGCCACGTCGCGATCGTCACCGCGGTCAACAGCGACGGCACCTTCACCGAGGTCGGCGGCAACGAAGGCAGCGTGGTCGGCAGCGGCAACAAGTGGAACTCGACGCCCGGGAGCCAGGTCGTCTGGACCGACAAGATCTATGACAGCAGCGGCAACTGGACCGGCGGCTACGCGGACGTCAAGGTCATGGGCTTCTCCAGCCCGGTCGGCGGGTCCACCCCGCCCCCGCCTCCGGCCGGTACGCCGCACAGCGGTTCCTCGGGTCTGACCGCCGCGTCCAACGGCGGATACACGACCGCTTGGAAGGGCGGCGACGGCTATCTGTGGCTGGCCGACGGCAACGGCGCCTCGATCTCCTCCAAGGGCAACCCGTGGCTGCTCGGCGTCGCCCAGAACACGACTCCCTCGATCGCGACCCTGTCCGACGGGTCCTGGGTCTCGGCATGGCAGGGTAATGACGGCTACCTGTGGCTGGCCACCGGAACCGGCACCGCGATCACCTCCAAGGGCGAGCCGTGGCTGCTCGGCGTGGCAGCCGGTACGAGCCCGTCGATAGTGGCGATGCCCGGCGGCGGCTGGGAGGTGGCGTGGAAGGGCAACGACGGCTACCTGTGGCTGGCCACCGGCAGCGGCACCACGATCACGTCCAAGGGCAACCCGTTCCTGCTGGGCGTGTCCGGCACCACCAGCCCGGCCCTCGCGGCCCTGCCCAACGGCGGGTTCGAGGCCGCCTGGAAGGGCGGCGACGGCTACTTGTGGCTGGCCTCCGGCAGCGGGACGAACATCACTTCCAAGGGCGAGCCGTGGCTGCTCGGCGTGGCCGACAGCCCGGCACTGGTGACCATGGCCGACGGCAGCTTCGAAGCCGCGTGGAAGGGCGGGGACGGCTACCTGTGGCTGGCCTCCGGCAGCGGCGCGTCGATCACGGCCAAGGGCAACCCGTTCCTGCTGGGCGTTTCCGACACCACCAGCCCGTCTCTGGCAGCCCTGCCCGGCGGCGGGTTCGAGACCGCCTGGAAGGGCAACGACGGCTACCTGTGGCTCGCCACCGGCTCCGGCGCCTCGATCACGGCCAAGGGCAACCCGTGGCTGCTCGGCGTGGCCAACAGCCCGGAACTGGTGACGAAGGCCGACGGCAGCTTCGAGGCGGCTTGGAAGGGCGGCGACGGCTACCTGTGGCTGGCCTCCGGCAGCGGAGTCAACATCACGGCCAAGGGCAACCCGTGGCTGCTCGGCGTCGCGTGAGGCACTGGCAGCCGTGATGACTCCGCGGCCCGAGACCCTTTCCGGGTCTCGGGCCGCGGTTCGTCGCGCGCCGCCGGCCACCGCGGGCGGGGGTCCCGATGCCGGCCGCGATCACGTCCGCGATGTGCGGGCTGGTGGCCAGGGCAGCTTCTTGTCGAACCGACCGGCCGCCGGATCGCTGGCAAGTGGGTGGGGTTCGGCAAGAACTTCGACGTGAACACGGGCCCGTGGGAGCTTGTGTTTCTGGACCCGTCCACTGCTCCGAACACGGTTGAACGGTACAGCCAGGCGCCAACCGAGTAACTGACGCGTCAGTGCGATCAAGCCCTGGCGCCAGTGTGGTGCTACTAAGCGGAGTACCTGAGGAGATAGGCGGTCCGCAGCAGATACGCGCCGCGCGCGGTCGCGAGTTCGACGAACTCCTCGTCCCCGCGCTGTTTCTTGAGCTTGCTTCTCATCCGACCCTCCGTCGCCGCCGGCACAGTTGTGACGCACCGGCCGACGGTTCGCTCCCAAGCGCAGCTCAGCGGCCCGGCCGACGGGGTGGACGGGGTGTCGTGGGACGGGGCGGGCGGGGGAGTCGTGAACGCGTTGTCGGTGG
>NZ_JAAFYZ010000286.1 GCF_018274385.1 Catenulispora pinistramenti
CACTTCGCCCGCCCCCTGGCCGCCTGGCATCGCCAGCCCGACCCACAGCACCCCGGACGGCCCGGCGTCGACGAGCATCGCGGCCTTGTCGGCGATGCCGCGCGGCTGCAGGAACTGGTCGAGGAAGCGCGAGCCCGCGGCGACGTCGGTCAGCCGCAGCACTCCGGCCTCGGGCAGCCGCCGCAGGAAGTCCTCGGCCCGGAACGGGTCCTCGCCGACCCAGCCTTCGGCGTCATAGCTGGCCAGGAACTCGGCGGAGTAGCCGGCCAACACCCCGCAACCGTTCACGACGGCGTCGGCGGCGGTGTCGCCGTGCAGCACCGTGACACCGCGATAGCCGAACCAGGTTCGCAGCGCCGTGACCAGCCGTTCCCGGAACTCGGCGAGGTCCGCGGCCCGGTCCACGGCCTCCACCACGCCGACCACCCGGCGGTAGTCCTCCGGGCTCAGCGGCTCGTCGGCGGGCAGCGGTCGGGGACGCGGCGCGGGGCCGGGCAGCGCGATGGTCACTCCCCGATATTCCACCTTCGGGCCATACCGCGGCCAGCTGGGCCTGCCGCAAGATAGACGGCATGACAGACGCGACACCCACTCCCCGCCGCTGGTTCGTCACCGGAGCGAACAGCGGCTTCGGCCTCGCCTTCGTGCACGCCGCCCTGGCCGCCGGCGACGAGGTGGTCGCCGCCGTCCGGCGACCGGAGACACTGGCCGAGCTGGCGGCCTCCGCCGACGGCCGCGTGACAGTGCTCGAACTCGACGTCAGCGACGCCGCCGCCCGCCGCCGCGCGGTCGAGGCCGCGGGCCGCGTCGACGTCCTGGTGAACAACGCCGGCTTCGGCATCACCGGCGCGATCGAGGAGACCGCCGAAGCCGAACTGCGCGACGCCATGGAAGTGATGTTCTTCGGCCCGCTGGACCTGACCCGCCTGGTCCTGCCCCAGATGCGCGCCCGCCGGTCCGGCACCGTCGTCCAGCTGACCAGCATGGGCGGCTTCCTGTCCTTCCCCGGCGTCGGCGCCTACAGCGCGGCCAAGGGCGCCCTGGAACTGGCCAGCGAAGCCCTGGCCGGCGAGGTGGCCCCACTGGGCATCAAGGTCCTGATCGTCGAGCCGGGCGCCTTCCGCACCGGCTTCGCCTCGCCGACCGCCCTGCGCACGGTCGCGACCCGGATCGCCGACTACGACACCACTTCCGGCGCGGTCCGCGACGACCTGCCGGCCGCGGACGGCACCCAGGAAGGCGACCCGGCCAAGGCGGCTGAGGCGGTGCTGGAGGTGCTGACGTGGAAGGAGCCGCCGCTGCGCCTGGTGCTGGGCAGCGACGCGGTGGACGCGGTCCGGGCGAAGCTGGCGGCGGTGGGGGCGGGGCTTGACGCGACGGAGCATTTGGGACGGGCGATGGGAGCGTAAACAAGGGTTCCTAGATCTCTTCAGGGTCCTTAGATCTGCTCAGGGTCCTTGGATCCGCGCAGCCCCAGCCAGCCGAGAGCCTCCTCAACCGAGGTCGCTCTCGGCGGCGAACCGCTCCGCCGTCCCATGCACCGTGCAGGCGACAGCGCCGGCGGCCAAGCCCCGGCGCACGCACTCCTCCGGAGCCACGCCGCGCAGCATCCCAGACACGAACCCGGCCACGAACGCGTCGCCGGCGCCGTTGCTGTCCACGACGGGCGCCGGCGGGGTGACCGCCGGGAAGCGCCGGACGCCTTCGACGCCCCGCACCGCCAGGTACGCTCCGCGGGCCCCGTCGGTGGCCACGACCGTCCGGGCGCGGCCGTGCGCCAACACGTCGGCGAGGACCGCGTCGCGGCGCGCACCGAGGTTCGCGGCGCTCATCGACACGTGGTCGGCGGTGTAGGCGAAGTCCTTGTGGTGCTCCGCGACGCCGTCCCAGTCGTGCAGGTCCGTCGAGATCGTGACGCCGTGCCGGAGCGCGACCGGCAGTACATGGCGCGCGTAGTCGGCTATGCAGACGTGGACGTGCCGCGAGCGTGCGAGCCAGCCCTCGTAGAAGCCCTCCGGCATCCGCCGGCCCGGCACGCCGCGCGGGTCGTAGAACGACATGCGGCGTCCGTCGGCCGACACCAGGTTCACCGCGCGGACCGTTCCGGCCGGGGACGGCAGCCACGAGAAGTCCAGCCGCTCGCTCTCGAATCGGCGCCGTACCTGCTCGCCGAACGTGTCCTCGCCGAGGAAGTCGACGAACTTCACCCGCAGTCCCAGCGACCGCGCGCCGAGGGCGACGGCCGTTCCGGTGTGCGCGACGTAGGACTCGATCGGTTCCACCAGCACCGAATCCGCATACGGCACCGGCAGTTCCGGTACCCGGACGATGGTGTCGATCCCCGCGCCGCCGACCACCAGCACGTCGAACTCAGTATCCTGCGACATCGCAGCCCCGCCCCGTCTTCGAAGAGGAAACCTACCGGCGCACCCGCGGCCCGGACCCGGTGGACCCGCGCACCACCAACTCCGGCGCGAACACGAACTCCGTACGCGGCGCGTGGCCGCCCCCGACCTCTTCCAGCAGCGCCCGCACCGCGGCGGCGCCCATGGCCGCGACCGGCTGGCGCACCGTGGTCAGCGGCGGGTCGGTGTACGGAATCAGGGGCGAGTCGTCGTACCCGACCACCGAGATGTCCCCCGGGACCGCCATGCCGCGGGCCCGCACCTCGGCGATCGCGCCGAGCGCCATCATGTCCGAGGCGCACACGATCCCCGTGCACCCCCGGTCCAGCAGCTTCGCCGCCGCCGCGCGCCCGCCTTCGAAGCCGTACAGCGAGTACTCGACGAAGTCCGCCGGGCTCTGCTCGCCGAGCGTGTCGCGCAGCGCCGCCGTGAAGCCCGCTATCTTGCGGATCACCGGCACATACCGCTTGGGCCCGACCGCGAGCCCGATCCGCTCGTGCCCGAGATCGGCGAGGTGGGTGACCGACAGCCGGGCGGCCAGCGCGTCGTCCGGGGAGATGAAGGGGGCTGCGACGCCCTCGGCGTACCCGTTGATCAGCACGAACGGCACGCCCCGATCCGAGAGCCGGTGGTACCGGTCGCGCGAGGCGGTGGTGTCGGCGTGCAGCCCGGAGGCGAACACGATGCCCGCGACCCCGTGTTCGAGCAGCAGCTCCACCAGATCGTCCTCGGTGGCGCCGCCGGGCGAGACCGTCGCCAGCACCGGCGTGTAGCCGTGGTGCGTCAGCGCCCGCTCCACCGCCTGCGCCATCGCCGGGAAGATGGGGTTGTCCAGCTCCGGGATGATCAGTCCGATCAGCGCGGCGCTCCGCTGCCGCAACCGCGTCGGCCGCTCGTACCCCATGACGTCCAGCGCCGCCAGCACCGCCTGCCGGGTCGCCGCGGCCACCCCGGCCTTGCCGTTCAGCACCCGGCTCACCGTCGCCTCGCTCACCTTGGCGTGCGCGGCGATGTCCGCCAGTCGGGCGGTGGCGGGCAGCGCGGTGTTCTCGGTCATGGCGACCATTGAAAGTTCTTGCAGCAAGTTTTCTGCAACTTACGGATAACGATGCGACAACGCAGCGGCGGGGGCGGCGGTCCTCAGACCCCTGAAGCTCAACCGTCCCGCTCGGCGAGCACCAGCTCCGCGACCTCTTCGGCCAACACCTCGCGCGCCTCGGCCGGCAGCCCGTCGTCGCTCACCAGTACCGCGGCGTCCCCGAGGCCGGCGAACGCCGACAGCCCGACCACGCCCCACTTGGTGTGGTCGGCGACCACGACCAGGTTCCGGGCCGCGGTCACCAGTGCGCGGTTGGTCTCGGACTCCATCAGGTTCGGGCTGGTGTAGCCGGCGGCGGCGTCCATGCCGTACACGCCGAGGAACACCTGGTCCAGGTGCAGGGTGCGGATGGCCTGGACCGCTATCGGGCCGACCAGCGCCTCCGAGGGCGTCCGCATGCCGCCGGTGAGGATCACCGTCTGGTTGTTGCCGGGGTTGGCGCTCTCGTGGGCGTGCAGCACGTCGGCGACCCGCAGCGAGTTCGTGACCACCGTCAGGTCCGGCACCCCGACCAGGTGCCGCGCCAGCGTGTAGGTCGTGCTGCCGCCGCTGATGCCGATCGCGGTGCCGGGGCGGACCAGGGCCGCCGCCTTGCGCGCGATCGCGTCCTTGGCCGGCTGTTCCATCTCGGCCTTGACCGTGAACGCCGGCTCGTCGGTGGAGCCGGCGCGGCGCACCGTGGCGCCGCCGTGGACCTTCGTGAGCAGGCCTCGGGAGTCCAGGACGTCCAGGTCCCGCCGCACGGTCATGTCCGAGACGCCCAGCAGGCGCGTCAGGTCGTTGACCCGCGCGCCCCCGGTCCGCTGCACCTCTTCGAGGATCCGCGCCTGCCGCTGCGCTGCCAGCATCGGATAGTCCCTGTCCCCTTCACGCGCCCAGGCCGCCCGGCCGGCCCGTTGCCGGCTGAACGCACGGTAACACGCTCACCAACTCTTCCAGGCCTGGTAGAGCGCCAGGCCGGGGATCCGGGCGGAGCGGACCCGGCGCGGCGCGGCGAAGCCGGCGGCTTGGAACCAGGTCGCCAGGTCGGACGGGGTGTGCACGGTCGAGCCGGAGGTGAGGCGGACGAACAGGGCCAGGTGCGTGGCGGCCGCGTTGCCGCGGGCCCGGCCGGCGCGCGGCGGTTCGGCGAAGGCGTCCAGCACGGCCAGCGTGCCGCCCGGCTTCAGGGCCGTGGCGGCCCGCTTGAGCAGGGCCGGAATCTCGGCCCCGGTGAGATGGTGCAGCAGGTTGAAACACAGCACGGCGTCCTGGCCGTCCGGGAAGTCGGCGGAGCGGGCGTCGCCTTCGACGAAGGTCACCCGGTGCGCCAGTCCGGCCGCGTCGACCACCTCGCGGCCGATCCGCGCGCTGCCGGGCAGGTCCAGCACGGTCGCCGTCAGGCCCGGGTGACGCCGGCACAGCATGGCCGAATACCAGCCGTGGCCGCCGCCGACGTCCAGGACGCTGCCCGCGCCGTCGGGGAGCACCAAGCGCCGGGCCACCTCCGGGGCGGTCAGGCGGGCCAGGTCGAGCTGGCCGAGGATGTAGCGGCGCCAGTAGGGGTCATCGGGTCCCCGGTCGTGCTGCTCCACCGAAGCGCCGGTCTCTATCAACCGGTCCAGATCGCGCCACCAGTCGAAGTAGTCGCCGCAGGCGTTCACGAAGCGCGCGATGCCCATCTCCGACTCCGGATCCAGCCACCGGCGGTCGCGGCGGGCCAGCCGCACCGAGCCGTCGCGGGCCCGGCGGGCGTGACCGGTCGCGATCAGACAGTCGACCAGCAGCCGGGTCGGGGTCGGCGCCAGGCACAGATCCCGCGCGATGTCCTCCGTGCGGGCCGGCCCGCTCGCCAGCCGGGCCACCACGCCGGTGCGCACCGCCGCCACCAACACGCCGGAGGTCGCCATGCCACCCCACGCCTCCGCGGCCGGGCCCGGGACTAGGTTGGCGCGCAGGGCCAGGCGCTCCAGAGGGTTGCCGCCGCGCAGCGCCAGTCGCATGGTCCTTGCATACCCCTTCCGAGGAGAACTTGATGCCGATCCTCAAAGCACTGTTCCGTACCTGCCATCCTCTGCCCTCGCTGGCGGTGACGGCGATGTTCGCGGCGTTGATCGCGCGCGCCGCGCCGCACGGGATCGGACCGGTGGCGGCGATCGCGGCGGTGCTGCTCGGCGAGTTGTCCATCGGATGGTCGAACGACTACTTCGACGCCGGCCGGGACGCGATGGCCGGCCGCACCGACAAGCCGATCGTGAACGGGACGATCTCGCAGCGGGCGGTGCTGGCCGCGGCGGTCGTCGCGGTGGCGGCGTCGGTGGTGCTGGCGTTCTCGGTCAACACCGCGTGCGGGACCGTGGACGTCGCCCAGATGGCGGCGGGTTGGTTCTACAACGCGGGGCTGAAGATAACACCGGTGTCCGGGGTCGCGTACGCGGTCGGCTTCGGTTTGATCCCGGAGTTCGCGACCAGCACCGCGCCCGGCGTCCCGGCGGCCCGGCCCGCGGTGCTCGTCGCGGCCGCGCTGCTGGGCGTCGGCGGGCACCTGGCGAACGCGCTGCCGGACCTGGACGGCGACCGGGTGGCCGGGGTCCGGGGACTGCCGAACGTGCTGGCCGACCGGTTCGGCGCCGGGGCCGTCCGCATCATCGCCGTCCTGCTCCTGTTGGGCGCCTCGGGGTTTCTGGCCCTGTCCGGATCGCCCTGGCTGTGGCTGGGGTTCGCGGTCGCGGCCCTGCTGGCCTGGCTCGGGTTGAGCGGCGAGGGGCGCGCGCCGTTCCTGGCCGCCCTCGCGATCGCCGGGATCGACGTGGTGATGTTCGTGCTGGGGGGTGTACCGCTGTCCTGAGGTGCGCATTATTCGGCACCGCGCCGGGTACCGGGTATCTGACGCGCCCGCGTCGGCAATTCCGTGCGACCGGACAGGGAGTGCAAGTGTCCCGCATCGCGGCAGTCACTTCGGCTCTCCCCGCCCACCGGCACCGGCAAGCCGACCTGGCCTCGGCCACCGCCGACCTGTGCACGCTGTCGCCGACCCGGCGCGCGCTGCTGGACCGGCTGTCCGCCAACTCCGGCGTCCAGACCCGGCACACCGTGCTCCCGCTGACCGGCTATCGAAGACTTGAGGGGATAGACCAGAGCAACGACGTCTACATCGAGCACGCCACCGAGCTCGGCGGCCGGGCCGTCGACAGCGCCCTGCGACAGGCGGGGGTGGCGCCGGAGGACGTCGATCTGTTCGTCACCACGTCGGTCACGGGCCTGGCGGTGCCGTCCCTGGACGCCCGGCTGGTGCCGCGGCTCGGGATGCGGCCGGACGTGAAGCGGGTGCCGATGTTCGGACTGGGGTGTGTGGGCGGGGCGGCCGGGCTGTCCCGGATCCACGACTACTTACTCGCGTGGCCGGAGCACACGGCGGTGCTGATGGCGGTCGAGCTGTGTTCGCTGAACGTGCCGCTGGTCGACGCGACGATGCCGGATCTGGTGGTGAGCGCGCTGTTCGGGGACGGAGCCGGGGCGGTGGTGGTGCGCGGGGCCGGCACGAAGCCCGCCGCGCGCGGCGGCGTCCGCGTCGTGGCGACCCGCAGCGAGCTGTGCCCGGGCTCGCACGACGTCCTGGGCTGGCGCCTCGGCCCGAACGGCTTCCGCATCGTCTTGACCACCGAGCTCTCCGGCGTCGTGGAACGCGAACTCGGCGGCGCGGTCAAGCGGTTCCTGGCCGACCACGGGTTACAGGTCCCTGATGTGGTCGCCTGGATCGTGCACCCCGGCGGGCCGAAGGTGATCGACGCGGTCCGCGACTCGCTGGAACTGACCGAGGACCGGGTCGCCACCGCACGCGCCGCGCTGGCCGAGGCCGGGAACCTGTCCTCGGCGTCGATCGTGCAGGTGCTGGGCAAGGAACTGGCCGATCCGGACGCGCGGCCGGGGCCGATGGTGGTCGTGGGGCTGGGGCCCGGGGTGAGCATCGAGCTGCTGCTGCTGGACCGCGACTGATGATCGTCTACTACGCGCTGGTGATCGCCACCTGCTTCGAACGGCTCGCGGAACTGGTCGTGGGCAAACGGAACGCGGCCTGGAGCCTGGCGCGCGGCGGCGTGGAGACCGGCCGCGGGCACTACCCGCCGATGGTGCTGCTGCACACCGGCCTGCTGGCCAGCTGCCTGATCGAGCCGGCGGTCGCGCACCGGTCGTTCATCCCGGCCCTCGGGATCCCGATGCTGGCGCTCGCGATCGGCGCGCAGGGGCTGCGGTGGTGGTGCATCAGGACTCTGGGTCCGCGCTGGAACACCCGGGTGATCGTGGTTCCGGGGCTGCCGTTGGTGGCGACCGGGCCGTATCGGTGGTTCGCTCATCCGAACTACGTGGCGGTCGTGGTGGAGGGCTTCGCGTTGCCGCTGGCCGGTTCGGCGTGGGTGACGGCGCTGGTGTTCACGGTCTTGAACGCCGCGCTGCTGACGGTGCGGCTGCGGTGCGAGATCAGGGCGCTGTGTTCGACGTCCTGATCGTCGGCGGCGGCCCGATCGGTCTGGCCACGGCCTGCTACCTGGCCGAGGCGGGCCTGTCCGCGGTCGTCGCCGAGCCCCGCACCGGACCGATCGACAAGGCGTGCGGCGAGGGCCTGATGCCGCCTGCCGTGGCCGCCCTGCGCGCGCTCGGCGTGGATCCGGTCGGCCGGCGGCTGCGCGGTATCCGCTACTGCGATCCGACCCACAGCGTCGATGCCGAGTTCCGCAACGGCCCGGGGCGCGGTGTCCGGCGGACCGTGCTGCACGCCGCGCTGGCCGAGCGCGCCGAGGCTGTCGGCGTGGAACTGGTTCCCAAGCGCATCACGGAGTTCAGCCAGTCCGCCGCCTGCGTCCAAGCCGACGGCCTCACCGCGCGCTTCCTCGTGGCCGCCGACGGGCTGCACTCCCCCATTCGCCGCGCCTGCAACCTGGATCCGGCCTCGGCTGCCCCCTCGGCCTCAGTCTCGCTCTCGGCTTCGGCTTCGGCCTCGGCTGTCCCAGCGCCTGCCCGGCCCGCGCGCTATGGCTTGCGACGGCACTTCCAGACCGCGCCGTGGACCGATTTCGTCGAGGTGCACTGGTCCCGCGCATCAGAGGCCTACGTCACCCCGGTCGACGACGGTCTGGTCGGCGTGGCGATCCTCGGACCGGCCGGCGCCACGTTCGACGAGCGGCTGGCGGCGTTCCCGGCGCTGCGCGAACGGCTCGCGGGCGCCGAGGGGGCCGGGCCGGTGCGCGGGGCCGGGCCGTTGCGGCAGGCCGTGCGCCGCCGGGTGGCGCCGGGCGGCCGGGTACTGCTGGTCGGGGACGCCTCGGGCTACGTCGACGCGCTGACCGGCGAGGGCATCAGCGTCGGGCTGGCCCAGGCCCGGGCGCTCGCGGTGTGCCTGGCCGCCGGCCGCCCGGCCGAGTACGAGCGGCGCTGGCACCGGGTCTCCCGGCGCTCGAACCTGCTGACCGCCGCTCTGCTGGCCGCGCGCCGCAACCCGGTGCTCGGACCGCGCATCGTGCCGGCGGCCGGGGCGCTGCCGGCGGTCTTCGGCGGCGCGGTGCGGCTCATCACCGGCTGACCTGCAGATCAAGGCCTTTGTCAAGCGAATTCACCCGGACGGATGGCTACCGGCGATCACCCGAGTGTTCACAAGAACCTGCGTTGAGAGTAGATTGACGTACCGTGGCACGCCCGGTCACCGAGTGTCACCAAACCAGGGTATTGACGCGAAGTCGACGGTCGCCGCTCGTGCGACACCGACAACGGGGGATGGGGAGCATGACCGACGCTGAGAAGGTACCGCTCCCAAGACTCTTCTGGTTGTTCTTCGCCGCGGGGGCGGTGTCCTGGCTCGGCGACGGCGTCATCGTCGTCGGTTTCCCACTGCTGGCCGCCGGGCTCACCGGCTCGCCGCTGGGGATCGCGGCCGTGGTCGTCACCCAGCGGCTGGCCCCGATGCTGCTGTCGCTGCCGGCCGGGGCGCTGGCCGACCGCTGGAACGCCCGGGTCACGGTGATCGCCACCAACGCCGCGCAGGCCGTGCTGTTCGCCGTCGCCGCGCTGCTGGTCTCCGGGAACCACATCGGGCTGGCCGGGCTGATCCTGATCGCGTTCCTGGCCGACGCGCTCGGGACGCTGTTCACCTGCTCCAACAGCGCCCTGCTCGCGGACGTCGTGGAGCCCAAACACTTCGGCAGGGCCAACACCTGGCTGCGGGCCACCAACGCGATCATCGCGTTCGTGATCGGCCCGGGGGTCGGCGGCCTGCTCTACTCGACCGGCCGCCAGCTGCCGCTGCTCATCGACGCCTGCTCGTTCGTCGCCGCCGCCGTGGTGCTGTCCACCCTGCGGCTGCCGAACGCCCGCCCCCGGCCCAAGCGCACCGACCGGCACTTCGTCGCCGAGGTGAAGGAGGGGGTGCGGATCTCGTTCGGCTCCGCGCCGATGCGGCTGATGGCCGGGATGGTCGGCACGATGACGCTGGCCCAGGCCGGATCGGTCGCGGCGATCGTGGTACTCGGCACCCACACCGTGGGGCTGGGCAAGTCCGGCTTCGGCTGGACGCTGGCGGCCGGGAACATCGCGGCGGTGGCCGTCATGCTGTCCATCGGGCGGCTCACCAAGCTGCGGACGTCCTCGGCGGTGCTGGTCAGCCTGGCCTTCGGGATCGTCGGCGAGGTGCTGCTGGGCACCGCGCACAGCGGCCCGCAGATCTCGCTCGGGCTGGCGCTGGACGGGGCCGCGGCGCTGATCGTCGGCATCACGCTGACCACCGCGCGGATGCGGCTGGTGCCGCGGGAGCAGCTGGGACGCATGACCGGCGGGTACCAGACGGTGATGTACGCGGCCGGGACGGTCGGGACCATCATCGGCGGGGCGCTGGCCGAGTCGAGCGGGCGGCTGCCTTATCTGGTGTGCGCGGCGATCTACGCCGCGTTGCTGGCGACTTCTTTCCGCCGGGTGCGGGGGCTGGATGTGGAGGCGGCTCCGGCATCGGCCGCCGTGCCGGCTCAGAGCCCCGCCGCCGACGAGGTCGACGACGGGGCTCCGGGAGTTCAGGATGTTCGGGACGCTCCGGGAGTCCCGGCGGGCGAGGTCGTGGACTGAGGTCGCCCCCGGCCGCGCCCGGTCAGTCAGTCAGTCGGTCAGTCAGTCAGTCAGTCAGTCAGTCGGTCAGTCGGTCAGCCAGGGTCAGGTAGTTCAGATCAGGTCGCCGGGAACGCCGGCATCGTGGTGTCGTTGATCACCGCGCTCCACAGCTGGGCGGCCTTCGTCTTGTCCCACAGGATGGAGGACCCGACACCGGGAACGTTGTAGTCCTCGTTGGCGATCGGCACCACGATGGTGTGCCCGCTGCCGCCGCTGACCCCCTTCATGCTCTGGAACATGTCGTACAGGTCGCCCAGACTGGTGCCGTCGCTGACCTTGAAGGCGGCCAGCGAGTTGTCCAGGACCGGGACCAGCTTGAACGGGTTCAGGATCACGCCCATGGAGGACACCTGGTGCGCCAGCGCCGCCAGGAACGTGCGCTGCCGCTGCATGCGGCCGATGTCGCCGAGCGGGTCGGAGTAGCGGTCGCGGACGTAGGCCAGGGCCTGGGCCCCGTTCAGGGTCTGGCAGCCGGGGTTCAGGTCGGCGCCGGAGAGCTGGTCGTGCAGGCCCTGGGTCAGGCACATGTGCACCCCGCCGACCGCGTCGGTGACCTTCACGAAGCCGCCGAAGCCGACCTCGGCGAAGTGGTCGATGTGCACCCCGGTCGTGATCTCGATGGTCTTGATCAGCAGCGGCGCGTCCCCGAACGCGTAGGCGGCGTTGAGCTTGTTCTTCGACTCCTTGTGCTGATTGCCCTTGCTGTCCGTCCACGCCGGGATGGTGACGTAGGAGTCACGCGGCAGGCTGATCAGCGACGTCCCGTTCGACCCGGAGTGCAGGATCATCATCGAGTCGGTCCGCGACGTGTCCCCGGTCACAGCCCCGGTCCCGGTGTGCAACTGGTCCTGCTGGTCCTGCGTCAAGCCCTCCCGGCTGTCACTGCCGACCAACAACCAGTTCGTCCCCTTACCCTCCGGGGGCCGCCCCGGATAGTCGGAGATCACGTTCTCGTGCTGAATGTCCCCCGAGGCATGGAAGTAGAGCCACGTCCCGTATCCCCCGACCAACAACACCAGTACCACGGCCCCCGCCAGCACCCGCTTGGGCCAGCTGAACCGCCGCACCTTCGGCGGCCGCGGACCCCCGTCACCCCC
>NZ_JAAFYZ010000287.1 GCF_018274385.1 Catenulispora pinistramenti
CCCACCCACCATCACCGCGTGTCGGTGATATCCCCGGCGCCCCGCCGGGCATTACCCTGGTAAAGAGGACCGGGAGTATCGCGATGACCAGGTTCGATCCCCACCGTATCCGCAGCGGCGACGAGCCCATGCACGCGCGCAGTCCGCTGCGCATGCGCCTGGTCATGGCGTTGATCGGGGTGGTCAGTGCCATCGGCGGGGTGGTCTTCTTCCTCACCCAGCACGCGGTCGGGTTCGTGGTCTTCTGCGCGGTGGTGGGGCTCGTCGCGCTGGTTGATGCGATCGTCGTGGTGCGCCACATCCGGCAGGGGCCGCATTGGCAGCCTGGGCGGGACATTCCGCCGTACCGGCCCGTCGAGGAGCCGGAGGAGCGGCTGCGGGAGCGTGCGCCGCTGTCACAGCACACGCGCGAGCACGTGTACCTGGCGATGATGGGGACGTGCCTGGTGCTGGTCATCCTGGCGTGGACGGTCGTGCGGCTGTTCTCGCCGGGGCTGGCGATCGCGATGAGCGTCGTGGCGGCGTTCATTCCGCCGTTCGCGGTGATGGTGGCCAATGCGCGGGGGCGGAATTGGTGATGGGGGACGTGCCGGCCCTGGATCCGTTGAGCTACCCCGGCCGGGTGATCGGTGAGCCCGCGGTGCTGTCGGGTGCGCGGGTGCTGGAGTTGACTGCGAGCGCTGAGCCGATGGGAAGCTGGCGTGTGCAGGGGGCTGATTTTCTGGACGCTGTCCTCGAACAGCTCGGTCAGCCACAGACTGGGAAACTCCATCCGGTCATCGCGATCGGCTCCAACGCGGCACCCGCGCAGCTCCACTACAAGCTGACCCGCCTCGCGCTGCCGTCCGTGGTTCCGATGACGCCGCTGACCGTGTCAGGGCTCGGTATCGGCGTATCCGCCCACGTCGCGCTCAATGGTTATGTCGCCAACTCCCCGTTCGCCGACCCCGGCCTGAGCAGGGTGGCGCAGGCGCAGGTCGTCCTGACCCTCCTGGACGCCGAACAGCTGCGAGCCGTGGACGACACTGAGCTTCCCCGATACCGCAGGGTCCTGTTGTCCGGCGACGAGTACCCGATGGTGCTGCCGTCGGGGGAGCGGTTGGAGGCCGCGTACCTGTACGCCAACGCCGCCGGAGTGCTGGCTGGCGAAGACGGGAAGCCGCTCACTCCCACCACCCAGCCCACGCTCCTCGCCGCGTTGCTGGAACGGTCCGCGCGCCTACGCGAGCTGTTCGACTCGCCCCAGGACTGGGTCGATAAGGCGCGCGCGGATCCGCAGCTACGTGCCGCAGCGAAGCGGATCTTTGTCGAGTCAGGCTGGGTCGTCCCGCAGGATGCCTTGCTCCGCAACGAATGCGACCCCGCCACCGCCGCTCTCACCTACAACGACGTATCGCCTCTGGCGACCGGCCGCGAGCCACCGTAGGCTGCTGCCATCGCGCCATACTGTAACGTGTTCTAGTTCCGTCCCAGCCCCCGGCGAGGAGCCTCAATGACCGCGGACCTCAAACTCGGCCTCCAACTCGGCTACTGGGCCTCCAAGCCGCCCGAGTATGACTGGGTCGGCCTGGCCAAGGAGGCCGAAGACCTCGGCTACGACTCTGTGTGGACCGCCGAGTCGTGGGGCTCCGACGTGTTCTCGCCCCTGGCCTACCTCGCGGCCAGTACCAGCCGAATCCGCCTGGGCACCGGCATCGCGCAGATGGCCGCGCGCACGCCCACCGCCACCGCGATGCACGCCATCACCCTGGACCACTTGTCCGGCGGCCGTGTGATCCTGGGGTTGGGGCTGAGCGGGCCGCAGGTGGTCGAGGGCTGGTACGGCCGGCCGTACCCGAAGCCCCTGGCCCGCACGCGCGAGTACGTGGACGTGATCCGCAAGGTCCTGCGCCGCGAGACCGTGACCAACGACGGCGAGTACTACCCGCTGCCATATCAGGGCCTGGATTCACTCGGCCTGGGCAAGCCCCTGCGCACCAACCTGCGCCCGCTCCGCAAAGACCTCCCGCTCTTCCTCGGCGCCGAAGGCCCCAAAAACGTGGCCCTCACCGCCGAGATCGCCGACGGCTGGCTCCCGCTCTACTACGTCCCCGAGCGCCCCGAGGTCTACGCCGACCAGATCGCCGGCGCCAAGGACGGCTTCGAGATCACCGCCATGGTCCACCTCGCCTTCACCGGTCCCGCCCCCGACGACATCGAGCAGGCCCTGTGGCCCATCAAGGGCGCCCTGGCCTTCTACGTCGGCGGCATGGGCGCCAAGGGCGCGAACTTCCACAAGAACCTCATGGTCCGCATGGGCTACGAGGCCGAGGCCGACCGCATCCAGGAACTCTTCCTGGACGGCAAGCGCGACGAGGCCGTGATGGCCGTCCCCAGCGCCTTCGCCGACGAGATCTCGCTGGTCGGCCCGACCGCGCGGATCAAGGAGCGCCTGGCGGCGTGGCGGGAGTCTCCGGTGACGACGCTGCTGGTGACGGCTCGGGAGTCGGAGACGCTGCGGGGGTTGGCGGAGTTGGTTCTGTAAGTGGGGCGTCCTGGGCCAGGAGGTCATTGAGGCGGTCGCGGAGCCGGTCGAGGTGAGGATCGGGCACTGGGAACAGGTCATCGGGGAACGCAAGGTTTGTGAGGGCTCGTCGGGTGTCGGCTGATACCGCATTGAGCTCAACGGCTGCAATGAACAGGCCGAGCGCAACCTTGATGTAGAGCTCTTTCTCGCCACGTTCTGCATAACCTGACAGCCTGCCCAGTGTTGTCAGGAGGTCGAGGATGGCCGCATCCGCAGGTTCGTTGCCATAGGGCGCCATGAGAGCTGCCGCGAGCAGTGCGGTTGCTGTCACGAGGCGGCCGTCGCCGGTGTGGTAAACCGTGTGCCCGAGTGTCGGAAGTTCGGCAGATATCGGGAGGGTGTTTCTGACGGCGAGATCCAAGCGCCGGTCCGAACTGAAGTCGGCACTCTTTTGTAGATCCCTCGTTAAGTGGGAAGTCAGCCAGGCGCCGTCCTTCCAGGTGACGTCGTGCAAGTGATACGACCAGGTCAAGTCAGGCTTGGTGGCCGGCGTGGCCGGCCTTCCGATGCGGATGACGATGTCTCGGCCGTTGGCGAGCCACGTGCGTTCTAATGCCAGGGTGTCGACGAGGCTGTCCCAACCCGTGTAGCGCAGATTGGTCCACCACAGATTCGCGAGTCGGGGCCACTTGTTTACGGCGTTGTCGTCGTCACACTCGGCAGGGTACAAGCGGCGGAGACTGATGCCGTCAGGTGCGAACGCCAGCAGGGTGATCAGATTTGCGTTCCAAGAGCACGCGCGTTGCACGGCGTCCAGCGCTCTCGGCTGGTAGTCGGTGTAAGCACGGTCGATACGCTCGGCGAGACTGTTGTGGAAGAGTTTGATCAGGATCTCGTCGATGGCCTCGCGAACGGCGGGGTCGACCTGAGCGAGCAGCGCGCCGGAGAACTCGATGATCGGCGTCCGTACGGTCAGACTCTCGAACGACAGCAGCGCGTAGAGCATCGCGTCGTTGATGGACCGGGACACCGCGTAAGCCGATGCGAGGTACTGCGTGGCCAGATCGGAGAGCAGCTGCACGACCAGCCGTGCGGTCAGGTACTCGCCGAAGGTCGCGTGCAGGAACTCATAGGTCTGCGTCTCCCCGCCGTCGCGTGTCGCACGGGCGTCGTGGACGAAGAAGAACCTGCCCACCATCTGCTGACCGGCGCTGAGTGTGGAACGGAGTGTGCTCTGGGCGCGCTCGGCTCGCCAGATGTTCAGGGCCCGTAGATCCTCGGTGAGGCTGTCGGCGTCGATCCACTGCGCGCCCCGGTTGAACATCGCGAACGCGACGATCGACAACCGCAGCAGTTCCTCCTCGATCCGGCGGTCCAGGTCGGTGATGCCCGGGTCCTTCGCCAATTCGCGGCGCGCGAAGTCTTTCAGCAGTTGTTCGTAGACCGTGGCCTGGCTCAAGTCGGGATCGACCGCGGCCAAGGCGTTGTCCGTGGCGTCGTACAACGCGAGCATCAGCAGGAGGATCGGTTGTTCGGCGAGCTCGTGGTAGCGCAGGATCGTGGTCTCGGACAGCGGCTTGACTCCGCGCTCGGTCAGTGACAGGCCATTGGTCCGGTTCCAGATGTCGATCCAGGTGCGGATCTGCTTTTCGCCGAACGGTTCCAGGCGCAGGATGGGGATCCCGTCGGGGAGCGTGGCCCGGTTGGCGACGGCGGTGCGGCTGGTGACGATGACCGCGACCGAGCGGCCCACGTCGAGTTCGCGTTCCTGGAACCTCTCGATGCGGATCAGGAAGTCGGTCTGCGCCACGCCTGTGGCCTGGAGTAGTTCGTCGAAGCCGTCGAGGATCACCACCGGTGTCAGGTCCGGGTTGGCGGTGACGAACCGGGTCCACTGGACGCGCTCGCCGGTCTGCTCGCGGATCGCCGACTCGATGTGTTCTTGGAGGTCCGCGCCGGCGTCGATGCGGCGGAGCTCGACGCGGATCGGAAGGAACCGGTCGGCGGGCAGGCGGGCGGCGAGAATGCGCGTGAGGACCGACTTGCCGGAGCCGGGCTGGCCGAGGATCAGAAGCGGCGTGTGTTGCGCGGCTTCGGACATCAGGTACGTGCCGAGTGCGGCGGGCAGGTCGTGGCGCAGGGGCTGATCGCACCAGGCTTTACTGGAGGGGAGCGCGCTGAAGGCGAGCCGGAAGCTGTGGTCGACGTATCCTTCGCCGAGGGAGGGCAGCGCGAGGTGTGAGTCCCGACCGGTGAGGATGATCGGCTTGGCCAGGTCGGCCCGGTGTGCCCGGCTCAGGGACTCCTGCTGATGGCCGGCTGATTCGGCGGCGAGCGGGGCCAGCAGCGTCTCCAGGCCGGCCAGACCCGTGGCGAGTTGTTCGCGGGTGGCGGCGTGGGCTTGCAGGTTGACCCAGACCCCGAACTCGGGGCAGTCCACGGACAGGCGACGCAGATTCTCTTGGTAGCGCACCGTGGCGTCGGCGGGTATTCGCACTGTCAACAGAGTGGAAAGGCAGTCCTGCTCGGTCTCGCTCAGCGAGTCCCAGACAGCCGGGGCACAGATATGCACGCTGATGCGGCTCGACATCACAGAGAACTGTTGGGCTGACGAGGAGTCGTAGAGCAGTGGTGTCAGATCCACGTCGCCCTCGCTCAGCTCCTTGTACACCCCGAGCCAGCTGAGGTTGTCGTCCGAAGCCTGCGTGGCCAGTGCGGTCTGCTCCGCCGCCGAGAACCGCACCTTCCACTCGCCCAAAGCATCAGCGAGTGCATCAAAGTACGCAGTTATCCGTATGACCTCATGCGCCGCATGAATCCGCTCGGTCCGCGTCAGCCGATCGATGCCCCGCAGCTTTTCCCCGAACCGGTCCAGCACCTTCCCCAGCAGCCGCAGTGCCTGCTCCCGCGCTTCGAAGAGGTCGAATACGCCCGCGCCGAGCAGCATCGTGGCGCTGGCGTCGTCCAGCAGCTTGATGAAGTGGTTCTCGCCGCCGGCCAGTACTTTGACCGCGTCCAGGTAACGCAAAGACCGCCGCATCCGACCATCATGTCGGGTGCGGCGGTCTTCGATCTGGAGAATCCAGAGAATCAGGGTTCTCATGAAGGGGCGATGTTCATGACCCCGGCGGCGGTCCGTCCTGGTCCGCCAGGAAGCGCTCGAACTCCGCTGCCAGTTCGTCGGCGGTGGGCATCCGGCCGTCGTTGTCGCTGAGCAGGTTCTTGCGGTCCGTCACGTTGAAGGCGTCGTACTGCCGCTCCAGGGCTCGCACCACGTCCTCGACCTCGGAGGATTCCTGGACCTGGCGCTCGATGTCCTCGGAGGCGCGGCGGGCGGCGTCGCGGAGTTCCACGTCGGGCAGGACCAGGCCGGTGGCTTCGGAGACGGCGCGCAGGAGGCGGATCGCAGCTTGCGGATACAGGGAGCTGGCCAGGTAGTGGGGGACGTGGACGGCGAAGCCGGCGGCGTCGTGGCCCCATTCGCCCAGACGGTACTCCATCAGGGATGCTGCTGAGCTGGGGACCTGGAGGCGGTCCAGGACCGGCTGGTCTGTGGTGTCGACCAGGCCGGGGTTGGTGGCGTGGGCGGTGATGCCCAGGGGCCTGGTGTGCGGGATGCCCATGGGGATGCCGTGCATGCCGACTGTGATGCTGATGTCGAAGTGCTCGACCAGGCTGCGGACGGCCAGGGCGAACAGTTCCCATTCGCGGTCCGGCTCCAGGCCGTCCAGGAGCAGGAAGCGCTTGCCGGCTCCGTCGGTGAGCAGGTGCAGGTCCAGGGCCGGGTCTTCGTAGTGGTCGTAGTGGTCTTTGTCGAAGGTCATCGTGGGGCGCCGGCTGCGGTAGTCGATGAGCCGGTCCACGTCGAAGGAGGCGACCAGGCGGTGGTCGAACTGGTCCAGCAGGTGCTCGCTGGCCAGTCGGCCGGCGCCGCCGGCGTCCATGAAGCCTTCCATCTGGTGCAGCATGACGACGCCGGCCAGGCCCGGTGTGCCGGGCGCCAGCTCGTACAGAGCTTTGGGATCCTTGCGCGCGACCACTGTGAAGCACCTCATCCGTCTCGTCGGGCTGTCCGGCCGTTCACGTCCAGCCTAACCATCAGCGACCGCCGGGTGGTGATCTATTCCACGCCGGGCCGCACGCGTTCAGGACGCCGAGCGCCGGATCCGGCCGGCGTATCTCGCCTCGAGCTCGTCGTTGTGGGTGTCGGTGCCGATCGCGTTCGCCGACAGGTAGATCGGGGCCTGGATGCCGCGCTCGGCCAGCAGCCGGATGGATTCGGCGATCATCGCCTGGGCCAGTACCGCGTTGCCGACCGAGGAGATGCCGCACACGTTCGCGCCGAAGGAGGGCAGCGGCAGAACCGAGTCGCCGTAGGGGGCGCCGTTGTCCAGCACCACGTCTGCGAAGTCCTTGAGGCGCTTGCCGGAGGAGTGCCGTGAGGTGATGCGCGCGGTGTGCTCCAGGGAGGTGACGGCGATCAGCTTGTGCCCGAGCGAGGTGACGTGCTCGGCCAGGTCCACGATCACGCCGTTGCCGCCGGAGTTGGAGGCGATGATGAACACGTCCTGCGGCTCGACCGGCGCCAGCTCGTAGATCCGCTCGGCCAGCCCCTCCCGGCGCTCGATCTTGGGATCGTTGAGGAAGTCCACCGGCTCCCCGCCGAACAGGATCAGGTCCCGCAGCGCCAGCTTGTTGCTCGGCACGAATCCGCCGGCCCGCCCGGCCACCTCCATCGCCAGGGCCTCGGAGTGCCCGGTCCCGAACGCCTGCAGCACACCCTCGTTCGCGATCGAGTCCGCGACCAGGGCGCCGGCCGCCGCGACCGCGTCCAGCTGGGTCTTCTCGATGTGCTCCAGCACCCGCCGGACCTCGGCGAGGTATCCGGTCGGCGACAGCTCCGGCGGCAGGGACTCCATGGGCTTCTCCCTCGGTGCGGTTCGGTGATCCGGATCGGCGTGGTCTAAGGGTGTGGTCTAAACCACATGGATCCGCGTCCACTAAAGCAGATTCGGCGCTCGTCCGTACTTCGGTTTGCGTTATAGCCCGCGCTCCTGGGACGATCGAGGTATCGGAGGGGAGTACTCCCCAATCGGACGGGTCGTCATCACGGAGTCGCAAGGCTCCCGGCCCCCGAGCCTGAGCTGCGGCTTCAGGCGGAGAAGACTTCCGGCGCTTGTGCACGTCTTGACAACGCCGGAGGAGTCCCGCAATGCATGTCAGCCTCACCGTCTGGATCGTCACCGTCGCCGTGCTGGCCGCGGCCGTGGGCCTGGACCTGTGGCACGGCATCCGCTACCCGCACGCGATCAAGACCCGCGAGGCCGCGGTCTGGGTGACCGCGATCGTCGCCGCCAGCATCCTGTTCGGCATCGGCGTCTGGTACTTCACCAGCCATCGCTACGGCAGCGAGTTCTTCGCCGGGTGGATCACCGAATACAGCCTCAGCGTCGACAATCTGTTCGTCTTCGTCATCATTCTGACCAAACTGCGCGTCCCGCGCGCCTACCAGTCCCAGGTGCTGCTGTGGGGCGTGGTGATGGCCCTGGTGCTGCGCGGCATCTTCATCGGTGTCGGCAGCGCGGTCATCAACCAGTTCAGCTGGGTCTTCTACATCTTCGGCGCGTTCCTGGTCTACACCGCGGTCAAGCTCGCCGCCGGGCACGGCGGCGAGGAGGAGTTCAAGGAGAACCGGCTGCTGCGCCGGGTGCGCACGGCCGTGAAGACCACCGACGACTACGACGGCGCGCGGCTGGTCACACACGTCGGCGGGCACCGGCGGTTCACGCCGATGCTGATCGTGATGGTCGCGATCGGCTCCACCGACCTGCTGTTCGCGCTGGACTCCATCCCGGCGATCTTCGGGCTGACCAAGGAGCCGTACATCGTCTTCACCGCCAACGCCCTGGCGCTGCTGGGCCTGCGGCAGCTGTACTTCCTGCTCGGCGCGCTGATGGAGCGGCTGGTGCACCTGTCCTACGGGCTGTCGGCGATCCTGGCCTTCATCGGCGTGAAGATGGTCTTCGAGGCGCTGCACGGCTCCGGGGTCGAGCACATCGGGCCGGTCACCGTGCCGACGATCGGGATCGCGGTCTCGCTGGGCGTCATCATCGGGGTCCTGGCGATCACGACGGTGACCAGCTTGTGGAGCACGCGGGGCGAGGAGCCGGCGCAGAATGCTCCCGCGCAGACGGAGCTGGCTGGGAAGGCTCCGGCGGCGAAGACGGAACCGCTGGAGAAGTAGCGCCGCCGCCGCCGGAAGGCCGCGGCCGAGCCCACGCCAGCCGACCGCCCCAAGCCGGTGGCCAGCGCCGCGAGCGCCGGTGCGGGAACAGCTCCATTCCGGGTGCGGTGACCAATAAGGTCGCCGCATGAGCTACTTGCAGGGACCGATGTTCCTGGTGACCTGGATCGTGACGGTGGTCGTGCTCGGCTCCGTCGTGCGGCGTCTGCTGGGCGTCCGGTTCTCGGCCACCCGGCTGGTCATCGCCGCCGGGATCTCCTTCGCGGCGTCCGCGCCGATCCTGAACGCGATGCTCGGTCCCAAGCTGCCCGACGGCACCCTGGCCGACGCCAGGAAGCCGCTGCTGCTGGTGTTGGCGATGCTGGTCATCCTGCTGCCCAGCATGGTGTTCCTGGTGGTCGCCGAGGCGCTGGCGCCCAGCGGCAGCCTGCCGACCCCGCTGGAGTGGGTCAGGGGCCTGCGCAGCCGGGTGGCGCGCTCCCGCCGGTACTGGCGGTTCACCATGATCCTGATGCGCCACGGCCTCGGCCCCTACCTGCGGGGCCGGCGGCCGCAGGCGAACATCGGCCGGTCGTTGCGGGAGGCGCTGAACGAGGGCGGGCTGACGTTCATCAAGTTCGGCCAGATCCTTTCCACGCGCCGGGATCTGCTGCCGGCCGAGGTCGTCGACGAGCTCTCGCTGCTGCAACACCAGGCCGCCTTCGTGGCGTGGCCGCAGATCGAGGCCGTGTTGGCGGCCGAGTACGGAGCGGCCGAGTACGGAGCGATCGAGAAGGTCTTCGACCGGTTCGACCGCGAGCCGCTGGCGGCGGCCTCGGTCGCGCAGGTGCACACCGCGCGGCTGGTCTCCGGCGAGGAAGTGGTGGTCAAGGTGCGCCGGCCCGGCGTCACCACGCAGGTGGGCCGCGACCTGGACATCATCCGGCGGCTGGCCCGGACGCTGGAACGGCGCACGTCCTGGGCCCGGTCGCTGGGTGTCGTGGCGCTCGCCGAGGGGTTCGCGAACGCGCTGCGGGAGGAGTTGGACTTCCGGATCGAGGCCCGGAACCTGGCGGCGGTGGCGGTGACCCGGGTCGAGGGGGTGGCGGTGCCGAAGGCGTTCACCGCGCAGTCCTCGGCGCGGGTGCTGGTGATGGAACGGTTCGACGGCGTGCCGTTGCGGCGGGCGATGCCGGAGTTGGCTGAGCGCGGGATCGATCCGCGCGAGCTGGCCGAGCGGCTGCTGGACTATCTGTTGCGGCAGGTGATGATCGACGGTGTCTTCCACGCCGACCCGCACCCCGGCAACATCCTGCTGCTGCCCGACGGCCGGCTGGGGATGCTCGACTTCGGTTCGGTGGGCCGGCTGGATTCCGCGCTGCGCTCATCGATGCAGCGGCTGTTGGCGGCTGTCGACGCCGCGGACCCGCTGTATCTGTGTGACGCGGTGCTGGAGGTGATGACGGCGCCGGAGGATATCGACGAGGCCGCGTTGGAGCGGGACCTGGGCCGGTTCACGGCGCGGCATCTGCGGCGCGACTCAGGGTTCGACGTCGCGATGTTCACGGACCTGTTCCGGATCGCCACCTCCTACGGCTTGGCGGTCCCGGCCGAGGTCGCGGCGGTGTTCCGGGCGTTGGGGACGTTGGAGGGGACGCTGAGCGAGCTGACGCACGACTTCGACATCGTCACCGAGGCGCGCAAGCTGGCCGGCGGGTACGCGGCCGAGAAGCTGACGCCGGACGCGCTCAAGCGGGAGGCCACGGCCGAGCTGGCCGCGTTGGTGCCGATGCTGCGGCGGCTGCCGCGCCGGGTGGACCGGCTGGTCGGGGCGCTGGAGGGCGGCAAGCTGAGTGTGAACGTGCGGCTGTTCGCCGACCGGCGGGACCGGGAGGTGGTGACCCGGCTGGTGCACCAGGTGCTGATCACGGTGCTCGCGGCGACGTCCGGGGTGATGGGGGTGCTGATGGTCGGGCGGCAGAACGGGCCGATGGTCGGGAAGTCGGTGAGCTTGTACCAGTTCCTCGGGTACAGCTTCTTGGCGGTGGCCAGCGTGTTGGCGTTGCGGGTGCTGGTGGTCGTGTTCCGGCGGCCGGAGGAGTGAGTACTGCTGGCTTTCACTTTCCCTGCTGGTTATCACTGACAGTCGATGTCAGCGAACCCGTCGAGACTGGGGCTCATGGAACTCGCAAGCGCCACGCGGCGGGCCGAGCGGCTGCTCGTACCGGCCGCTTTCGTCACCGCCCTGGGGAACAACGTGCAGCTGATCGCCGGGGCGCTGCTGATGATCCGGGAAGACCGGACGATGTTGTCGGTCGGGCTGCTGTTCGTCGCGGTGGCCGTGCCGCAGGTGGTGCTCTCGCCGTACTTCGGGCGGCTGGCGGACCGGCACGACCGGCGGCGGCTGTGGATCGGGTGCGATCTGACGTCGGCGGTGCTGGCCCTGGCCCTGCCGGTGTGGCTGGCTTGCGGCGGGGCGAAGGGGGTGGGGGTGTATGCGGCGAACTTCGCTTTGGCGGTGGTGGCCGCGCTGTTCTTCCCGGTGAGCAACGCGATGGTCAAGGAGCGGGTGCGGGCCTCGCAGGTGCGGCGGTTCAACGCGAACTTCGAGATGGCCACGCAGGGCGGGATGCTGCTGTCGGCGACGGTCGGGGGGTTGTTGGTGCAGCGGCTGGGGGCTTCGCCGTTGTTGGTTTTCAATGCGGGGACGTTTTTGGTGTCGGCGGCTTTGGTGGCGGGGGTTGGTGGGCGAGGCGCTGAATCGGTTGCGGTGGCCCGGATTTCCGATTCGGCCCGGGTTTCTGATCCCGCCGATTCCGATGCCGATCCCGATCCCGGTCGTGCTTCCGATCGTGCTTCCGGCCGCGGTTCACAGGGCCCGCGCTCGGCTCCGCTCGCGCGGTTGATCTTGCTCTACGCGCAGGGCAGCGTGGTGGTGACGGTGTTCAACGCGCTGCTGCCGAAGCTGGTCATGGGGGAGTGG
>NZ_JAAFYZ010000288.1 GCF_018274385.1 Catenulispora pinistramenti
CCGCCAGCCCCACCACCGCCCCGACGCAGGCCGCTCCACCGAATCCGACCGAGAACACCGGCCCGCGCCACGCGGCCATCGACCCGGCCCGCACCTGTCCCAGAATCGGCCCGCTATTGAAGGACAACAGCTCGATCCCGGCCAGCCGCCCGCGCAAAGCGTCGGGAATGGTCTGGTTCCAGATCGACATCCGGAAGACCCCGCTGACCGCGTCCGCCGCACCCGCGATCGCCAGACAGACCAAGACGAACCACACCTGCCGCGTCGCCGCCACCAACGCGATCGCCGCGCCCCATGCCCCGGCGGCCCAGATCACGGCCAGGCCGTGCCGGTGGACGTGTTTCGTCCAACCGCTGGTGAGCGAGACCAGCGCGGAGCCGACCGCGGGCGCCGCGTAGAGGAGCCCCAGCGACCACGAGGCGTGCAGATCGTCGGCCAGGAAAGGGAAAAGCGCGGTCGGCATGGCGAACGTCATCGCCGCGATGTCGACGACATACGTCCCGATCAGCTCCTGCCGGCTGCGCGCATAACGCCAGCCGGCCGCGATCCCGCTCAGACTCGCCCCCTCGGCGTCCGCCCGCTGCGGGGAAGGCTTGAGCCGCACCAGGAACGCGCACGAGACCACGAACGTCGCCGCGTCCGCCGCATACGAGACAGTGGGCCCGGTGGTGGCCACCAGCACGCCGCCCAGAGCCGGCCCGGCGATCTGTGTGAACGACCCCAGCAACCACTGCAACGCACCGGCCGGCACGATCAGATCCGGCGGCACGACCCGCGGCACGATCGCCTCCCGAGACGGCCGCTGCAAACCGTTCGCCGCCGCGAACGCGGCCGTCAGCGCGTAGATCGGCCACAGCGTCGGACGCGGCAGCAACGCGTTCAGCAACAGCAGCGCCGACAGCAGCGCGCAGGCCGCCTCGGTCGACAGCACGAGCTTGCGCCGGTCCATCGCGTCGGCCAGCGCCCCGCCCCACAACCCGCACACCACCAGCGGCACCAGTTCGGTCGCGCCGAGCAGCCCGACCGCCAGCGCCGATCCGGTGAGCGCCTTGATCTGGAAGGGGACCGCGACGAAGGTCAGGAACGAGCCGAACCCGGAGACCGCCGACGAGGCGGTGAGCAGCCGATAGTCGCGGGACACCCGCAGCGGCGTCAGGTCCACGCCCAACTCGCGCCAGCGGCGCCGGAGCGGTCCGGCTCGGTGCGGCCCGTCGTCGGGCGCCGGGGGGTCTGCGGTCACGCGCCGATTGTTCGGGCCCGCGCACACGCCCGGCAAACGACTTTTCGGGCGAGTTCTGGTCGAGTTCTGGTCGAGTTCCGGTCGTGTGGCGGGCGTCACGGAGGTTTTCGCGAGGTGATCGCGAGGTGATCGCGCGCATGCGCTCGGGCCCTTAACAAGGGATGCTGGTCGTGAGACGATCAGCCTCGTCCGGGTACGCCGTTTCGGCGCCTCGAGTCGTCTCTCAAGGAGAAACCAGCATGTCCGCTGAAAGCAGCGCCACGCAGGAATCCGCAGTATCGCAATCATCCGCCCAGCCGAAGCTCTCGCTCTACGGCGGGACCGGCACGGGCCGCCGGGTCACCGTCCGGGACCTGGCCAAGGCCAAGCGCGAGGGCGAGAAGTGGGCGATGCTCACCGCCTACGACGCGCTCACGGCCGGCGTCTTCGACGAGGCCGGGATCCCGGTCCTGCTGGTCGGGGACTCGGCGGGCAACAACCACCTCGGCTATGAGAACACGGTCCCGGTGACCGTGGACCAGCTGGTCATGCTCGCCGGCGCCGTGGTGCGCGGCACCAAGCGCGCCATGGTGATCGGCGACCTGCCGTTCGGCTCCTACCAGGCCTCGCCCCAGCAGGCGCTGGAGACCGCGGCCCGCTACATGAAGGAAGCCGGCGTCGGCGCCGTCAAGCTCGAAGGCGGCCGCCGGGTGCTGCCCCAGGTGGACGCGCTGGTCCAGGCCGGCGTGCCGGTGATGGCGCACATCGGCCTGACCCCGCAGTCGGTGAACGTCCTGGGCGGCTACCGGATAGCCGGCCGGGGCGACGAGGAGGCCGAGAAGCTGATCTCCGACGCCAAGGCCCTGCAGCACGCCGGCGCCTTCGCGATCGTGCTGGAACTGGTCCCGGCCGAACTGGCGGCCCGGGTCTCGGCCGAGCTGGACGTCCCCACCGTCGGCATCGGCGCCGGGGCCGGCACCGACGCGCAGGTCCTGGTCTGGACCGACATGGCCGGCCTGACCCCCGGCGGCGTCCCGAAGTTCGTCAAGCAGTACGCCGACATGCGCACCGTCCTGGGCGAGGCGGCCCGCGCCTTCGCCAGCGACGTGGTGCACGGCGCGTACCCGGACGAGTCGCACTCGTATCACTGAGCCCTGATCCGCACCGTTTAATCCGGTCCGGGTGTCATGAGGACGCCTGGACCGGCAGTATGAAGGCATGGACTCCGCGCAGACCACCCTCCTCCGCGAACTCGTCAGCGGAACCGCGTGGTTCGGCGAATGCCGCGGCTTCGCCCGCAACCTCCGCCGCGCCCCCCGCAGCCCCGGCGGCCTGCTGTTGGTCGGCACCCCGGAAGAAGAACCGTGGCACCTCGCCGCGCACCTGGACACCGAAGCCGGACTCGCGGATCTGCCGCAGCTGGCCCCGACCCTGGTGCGGCACCGGATACCGGACGGCGCGCCCCCGCACCTGTCGGTCCCCCTGGCTCGCCTGGAGCAGGCGCGCAAAGGCGAAGCGGTGTTCATCGTGGCCCCGGACGACCCCGGCGTCCCGCTGCTGGAACGCGTCGACGACGCCCGGCGCCGCGGTGCGGCCATCCTGACTCTCGCAGAGGACGAACAAACCTCGGGCGAGTTGCTGACGCTGTCGCACGACGCTTTGCTGCTGCCGGAGAACGGCATCGTCCCCGGCTTCGACGCCGCGCAGCACCTGCTCGCCTCGACTGCCGGGGATAAGGAGCGCAGGGGGCGGGGGAGCGGTCCCAAGGTCGGCTTCCGCGATCGGCTGACGGCGTTGATCGATCAGGTCGCGGGTGGGTCGGCGGATACGTATCGCTAGAGCGTCGCCGCGAAACGCGTCGCGGATACGTATTGACTAGAGCGTCGCCGCGAAACGAGCTGTCGCGATGCGCGCCGTAGGGAAACGTGCCATCACGAACTCGGCTCCGCGGGCGGCTCAGGCAGCCGCCGAATGAGCTCCCGCTGCGAAGCGATGAACCCGCCGAGTGGGAAGACCAGCAGGCGCCCCGTCGTCAGCGCCAGCACGTTGCGCTCCCGCACCGGCAGATCAGGCCCGGCCGAACGGTCCAGCGCGGCGTCGACGCGGCGTCGACGCGGCGTTTTCTCAGGGAGGGCCTTTCCAGCCGCAGGAAGTCACGGCCAGAGTATTTCTGCCGCCACGATCATCAGCCGCGTACGGCCGCCAAGCCCGCGTCGTACAGGTCCATGACGTCGCCTTCGCCATCGTTGTCGACCCAGACCATCGTCGCGGCGTCCAGGCACGCGAACGCGGTCGCGATCACCGCGCGGGCCCGAAGCCCCGCCGCGCCGTCGGCGGTATCCATTCGTGCCTTGACGAGCGGCAGCAGTTCGTCCTGGAACCGCAGCCGCTTCTCAAGCCAGCCGGCCCGCAGCGAAGCCGTTTTGTGCAGGAGCCGGAACCGTTTCAGGGCTTGTTCGGAGCTCTCGTGCAAGGCCAGGACGGCGGCGATCGCGGCGCGCAGGACCTCCCACACGTCGGCCTCGGCGGGCTGTGCGCTGATCGTGTCCGTCAGGACCTGCCCGAACCGCTCCTGCCCGCCGCCGAGGAGGTCTTCCTTGGCACCGAAGTAGCGGAAGAGGGTGCGCTGCATGCACACACCCGCAGCTCTGATCACCGGCGGAACCAGCGGCATCGGCAAGGCGACCGCTGAACTCCTCCACTCCCGCGGCTACCGCGTCCTGGTCACCGGTCTCGACGAGGTCGGCGCCGCCGGACTGCCCGAAGGCGTCCTGGCCGTCCGGGCCGACGCCCGCTCGCTGCCCGACCTCGACCGCGCGATCGACCTCGCCCGGCGCGAGTTCGGCTCCCTTGACCTGCTGTTCCTCAACGCGGGCATATCCCGTCCCGGCCCGGTCGAGTCCACCGACGAAGCGGCCTTCGACGCCCTGTTCGACGTCAACGTCAAGGGCAGCTTCTTCACGCTGCAGAAGGCACTGCCGCTCCTCAACGAGGGCGCCTCAGTCGTGTTCACCGTCGGCGCAGGCGAAGGGCTCGGAGCGGCCATGACCGCGGCCAAGGGCGCGTTGCCACCGCTGATGCGGGCGCTGGCTCTGGAACTGGCGCCGCGCCGCATCCGGGTCAACGCCGTCAGCCCGGGTCTGATCGACACCCCGGCCTACAGCAAGCTCGGCGTCTCCCCGGACATGGTCCAGGCCTGGGGTCGCGACGTCCCGCTGGGCCGGGTCGGGACGCCCGCCGACATCGCCGAAGCAGTGGCCTTCCTCGCCTCGGACGCCGCGTCCTACATCACCGGCGACAATCTCATCGTCTCCGGCGGTATGGGCGTCCACGCCCGCGCCTGAGCGGCACCCCGTCCCCGAAGCGGGCTCCCGGAATCTAATACGGAACGGTTGCGTGTCGATACTCCGCGGCGTACGCTCGCCGAAGGAAATCGATACGGTCCCGTTTCGTATCGGATCCGCACCGATCGAGGGGATAGGGGAACATGGATCGGGAGACTTTGCAGAGGCGCCGGTGGGCGATCCTCGGCGTACTCATCTTCAGCTTGCTCGTCGTCGTGTTGGACAACACGATCCTGAACGTCGCGCTCAAGATCATCTCGCAGCCCAAGAACGACCCGCACCAGCCGGGCCTGGGGGCTTCGCAGTCCGATCTGGAATGGGCGATCAACTCCTACACGCTGGTCTTCGCCGGCCTGCTGTTCACCTTCGGCATCGTCGGCGACCGGTTCGGCCGCAAGAAGATCCTGATGGCCGGCATGGTCGGGTTCGGGATCGCCTCGGTGCTGTGCGCCTACGCCGGCAGCCCCGGCGCGCTGATCCTCACCCGGGCCGCCATGGGCTTCTTCGGCGCCGCGATCATGCCGGCCACGCTGGCCATCATCGCCAACGTCTTCGAGCCCAAGGAGCAGCCGAAGGCGATCGGCATCTGGGCCGGCGGCGTCGGTCTGGGCGTGGCCATCGGCCCGGTGCTCGGCGGTCTGCTGCTGGACCACTTCTGGTGGGGCTCGGTCTTCCTGATCAACGTGCCGATCATCATCATCGCGCTGATCGCGATGTCGTTCCTGGTGCCGGACTCGAAGAACCCGAACCCGGGCCGGCTGGACCCGCTGGGCGTGTTCCTGTCGATGGCCGGCATCGTGGTGTTCGTCTACGGCATCATCCGCGGCGGCGACCTGGGCTGGTCCAACCCGCAGATCTGGGGGACGCTGGCCGGCGGCGTGGTGCTCAGCGCGTTGTTCGTGTTCTGGGAACTGCGCACCGACCACCCCGCGCTGGACGTGCGCCTGTTCCGCAGCTCGCGGCCGTTCTCGGCCTCGGTGATGCTGGTCGGCCTGTCCTTCTTCGCGATGATGGGCGTGCTGTTCTTCCTGTCCTTCTACCTGCAGTCGGTGCTGAACTACAGCCCGTTGAAGGCCGGTCTGTTCCTGACGCCGTTCGCGTTGGCGCAGCTGATCTTCTCGCCGCTGTCGGCGCGCCTGGTGCAGCGCTTCGGCGCCCGCGCGGTGTCCACCTTCGGCATGCTGACCATCGGTGTCACGTTCCTGATGTACCAGTTCGTGACCCAGACCTCCGCGGCGTGGCTGCTGCTGCTGATCTTCTTCCTGCAGGGCATGGGCATGGCGAACGTGATGCCGCCGGCGACCACGACGATCATGACCTCGCTGCCGCGGGAGAAGGCCGGCGTCGGCTCCTCGGTGAGCAACACCGTCCGGCAGGTCGGCGGCGCACTGGGCGTCGCGGTGCTGGGCACGCTGCTCACCACGGCCTACCGCAGCCGGATGGAGGGCCCGCTGAAGACGGTGGTCCCGAACCCCTCGGCGCTGCACGACATCGACGGCTCGATCCAGGCCACCAAGGGTGCCGGCGAGCACCTGCCGGCCCTGGCGCGCTTCTACCCGCAGGCCGACGCCGCGTTCATCCACGCGATGCACATGACCGTGACGATCTCCGCGATCGTCGCCTTCCTGGCCGCGATCGTGTCGCTGACCTGGCTGCCGCGCAAGGCGTCCGGGGTGCCGGCCGGCCCGCGGCGCGGGGCGGACTCCGGCAGCGACGCCTCGGCCGCGGCCGAGGCCGCCGGAGTCGCCTGAGCGGGACCGTCCGTGGCACCCGGCCCGGGGGAGCCGAATCGCGGTTTCCCCGGGTTGCCCCCTTCGGCCCGGCATCGAGGAGATGATGGAGCGCTATGACGATGATCCGTGACGGCCGACGATCCGACGAGCGCCATCCCGGGCACGTGGCCGGCGCCTGCGCCGACCCGGCCTGCGCGGCGGGCACCGCCGACGGCCGCCGCCGGCCGGGCCGCCCGCGCAGCGAGGCCGCCGAGCGGGCCATCATCGACGCGGTGCTGGGCCTGCTCAGCGAAGGGGTGCCCTACGGCTCGCTGTCCATGGAACAGGTCGCCACCCGGGCCGGCGTCGGCAAGGCGACCGTCTACCGCCGCTGGCCGAACAAGGAGAGCCTGGTCGTCGACTCGGTCGCCTCCCTGTGGCAGGAGTGCCCGCCGCCGAACCTGAGCGACGACCGCTCCACCCGGGACCGGATCCTGGAGTACCTGGACAACATGGTCGAGGTCATGCACAACGACCTGGCCGGTCTGGTCTTCTCCTCGGTGATGGCCGCCGGCACGCTGCACCCGGAGCTGCTGCAGAACTACCACCGGGTGGCGATCGAGCCGCGCCGCGAGCAGCTGCGGATGATCCTGCGCCACGGCATGTCCGCCGGCGAGCTGCGCGCCGACTTGGACGTGGAGCTCACCGTGCGGATGATCAGCGCGCCGATCGTACTGACGATGAAGTCCGAGCACCCCGGCGAGCCGCTGCCGGAGGGGTTCACGCGGGCCTTGGTGGACACGCTGATGGCCGGGATCGCCGCGCGCTGAGCCGAGCGAGCCCGGCGGGCTGCGGGGCGCCTGTGGGGCGCCTGTGGGCCTGTGCGTGCTGTGCTGGGGCCGGATCCGCTTCGTGCTGTGTCCGGCTGCGGATCAGGCCCCGTGTTCAGCTGTTATCGCGTCGGCTCGCGCTGGTGCGGTTGTTGCGTTTCTGCGGGGCTTGGCCGCCTTGCCGCGCGCTTGCCGATCAGGCCCCGTGTTCAGCCCCGTATTCAGCCGCCAGATATTCGGCCCACGTGGTCTTGCCCTGCTGGTTCTCCGGGCTGGTGTGCGCCCCGGCCCGGAAAGCCCGCCCGGCCTTGCCCGGCAGCCGGAACGGCACCAGCACCCGCCGCTTCCCGGTCGCCCGCAGATACGCCTGCGCGAACTCGCTGGAGTCGAGCAGTTCCGGCCCGCCCATGTCCTCGGCGTGGCCCAGCGGCTCGGCGCCGGCCAGGTCCGCCAGCCGGGTGGCCGCCTCGGCGGCGTCCAGTGGCTGGAAGGGTGCGGCGGGGACCGGGACCACCGGTGACTTGGCCGCCAGCGTCAGGAACTTGTCGAGGAGCTGGAACCACTGCGTGGTGCGCTGGATCGTGTGCGGCAGCCCGCTGGCCTCGATGGTCTGCTCGGCCTCGCGCTTGATCCGGTAGTAGCCGAACGGGATCCGGTCCACGCCGACGATCGAGATGTAGACCACGTGCGGTCGCCGGCCGCCGCGCTTGGCGGCCTCCAGCAGGCGCCAGACGGCGTCCGCGTCGCCCCGGCCCTGTCCGCGGGTGTTGGAGGCGGCGTGCACGATCACGTCGATCCCGTCCACGGCCTCGTCCAGCCCGGTGCCGGCGGCCAGGTCGCCGACCACCCACTCGAACGAGCCGGTGCCGCCGGGGCCGTTGCCGCTCCGCGGGGTGCGACTCAGGGCTCTTACGTCGGTGCCCCGCCGGGTCAACGTCGGGACGAGCACGCGGCCCAGCGTGCCGCTCGCTCCGGTCACCAGGATCATCTCAGCCTCCTGCACTGTCGTTTACCCCGACGAAACCTTTCATTCAGTCTTCCACCGCGCACCTCACCGCCGCGGCGAGGGCCCCCGCAACGAAGACTCCCGCGACGAAGACTCCTGCAACGAAGACTCCCGCCAGGCGTTGGTGATCGGCAGCCGCCGGTCCCGGCCGAAGGCCTTGCCCGTGATCTTCGTGCCCGGCGGGTACTGGCGCCGCTTGTACTCGGCCAGGTCCACCAGCCGCAGCGTCCGGTCCACCAGCGCCTCGTCGAAGCCGGCCGCGATCAGTGCGTCGCGGCTCTGGTCCTGCTCGACGTACAGGTCCAGCAACCGGTCCAGGACCGGATAGTCCGGCAGCGAGTCGGTGTCGAGCTGGTCGGGCCGCAGTTCGGCCGACGGCGGCTTGTCGATGGAGTTCTCCGGGATCGGCGGCACCTCGCCGCGCTCGGCCGCCGCCTTGTTGCGCCAGCGCGCCAGCTCCCAGATGCGGACGTTGAACAGGTCCTTCAGCGGCGCGTAGCCGCCGGCCGCGTCCCCATACAGGGTCGAGTGGCCGACCGCCAGCACGCTCTTGTTGCCGTTGGCCCGCGGCGCGGCCCGTGCGGCGCTCCACGTGATCGCTGCCGTCCAGGTAGCCGACGATCGCGACCACGTCGCCGTACCCGGCCTCGGCCAGGCGCCCGGCCAGCGCGGTCAGCGCGGTCTGCGAGGCGGCCACGAACGAGGGGCGCAACGCCAGGTCGCCGACCGAGGTGTCGAGCTGCGCCAGACGGATGCGCAGCCGCGAGGACACGTTGGTGTCGGTGGTCATGGCACCACGCTACCCCGTTCTCGTCGGGGTGACGCTAAGCAGGGAAGGCCCCGGGAAAAGGTCCGAGGCCTCACCGCACGGGGGGACGGTGAGGCCTCGGGATGGGAGACCCCATCGCACGGGGGGACGATGAGGTCTCGTTGCAGGATTATTCTCCGTTCAACAACGCTTGGCGAGGGGTTCCGGAGAGATTTTCGGCAAAGATCTTCGCCAGTTTCCTTGTGGCCACCCGCAGTGACCGGATCCTGTCCGGGTTGGTGCGCAGATATCCCGCTTTGCCCGCCTGGCGTCGGAGGACGCCTTCGGCCGCCATGTCGACGCGGCGTCGGTATGGCGGTCCCTCCGATGTAAATAACGATGCCGGGGGGTCATCAGGTTGCTCCGGATCGAGGGAAATCTGGCGGACCCCAGTCGGGGGCCTCTGGCGCGGGCCCGCCAACCGGTCCCACGACGCCCCTCGCGCAGACGCCCCGCGCGCGACTTTCCAACGCCGTAATCACATGGAAACGCACCTCGTTCATACTGTGCACATGGAACGTCAGCAGGAGTTCGTACTCCGCACCCTCGAAGAGCGGGACATCCGCTTCGTGCGCCTCTGGTTCACCGACGTCCTGGGCTTCCTGAAGTCGGTGGCGATCGCCCCGGCGGAGCTTGAACAGGCATTCAGTGAGGGCATCGGATTCGACGGCTCGTCGATCGAGGGCTTCGCCCGGGTGGCGGAGTCGGACATGCTGGCCAAACCCGATCCCGCGACGTTCCAGATCCTGCCTTGGCGCGCGGAGTCCCCCGGCACGGCGCGGATGTTCTGCGACATCCTGATGCCGGACGGCGCCCCCAGCTACGCCGACCCGCGCTGGGTCCTCAAGCGCACCCTGGCCAAGGCCGCCGAACGGGGTTTCACCTTCTACACCCACCCCGAGATCGAGTTCTACCTCTTCGAGGGCCAGCCCAAGCCGGGCAAGGCCCCGGAGCCGGTCGACCACTCCGGCTACTTCGACCTCACCCCGCACGGCATCGGCCACGACTTCCGCCGCCAGGCCATCACCCACCTGGAGTCCATGGGCATCTCGGTGGAGTTCAGCCACCACGAGGGCGGCCCGGGGCAGCAGGAGATCGACCTGCGCTACGCCGACGCCCTGTCCACGGCGGACAACATCATGACGTTCCGCCACGTGATGAAGGAGGTGGCGCTGGAGCAGGACGTCTACGCCTCTTTCATGCCCAAGCCGCTGGCCGAGCACCCCGGCAGCGGCATGCACACCCACCTGTCGCTGTTCGAGGGCGACCGCAACGCCTTCCACGAACCCGGCGCCGAGTACAGCCTGTCCAAGACCGGCCGCAGCTTCATCGCCGGCCTGCTGCACCACGCCAGCGAGTTCACCGCCGTCACCAACCAGTTCGTCAACAGCTACAAGCGGCTCTTCAGCGGCGGCGAGGCCCCCAGCTACATCAGCTGGGGCCACAACAACCGCTCCGCGCTGGTCCGGGTGCCGATGTACAAGCCCTCGAAGTCCCAGTCGAGCCGCGTCGAGGTGCGTTCCCTGGACTCGGCGTGCAATCCCTACCTGGCCTTCGCGGTGATGCTGGCGGCCGGGCTGAAGGGCGTCGAGGAGGGCTACGAACTGCCCGCGGGTGCCGAGGACAACATCTGGACCCTGACCGACGGCGAGCGCCGTGCCCTGGGCATCGAGACGCTGCCGTCGTCACTGTCCGAGGCGATCTCGCGGATGGAGGAGAGCGAGTTGGTCGCGGAGACGCTGGGCGAGCACGTCTTCGACTTCTTCCTGCGGAACAAGCGCGCCGAGTGGCTGGACTACCGGCACCAGGTGACGCCGTTCGAGCTGAACCGGTACCTGCCGGTTCTGTAGGGCTGTAGGGCCGCTCCCTGCTCCTGCTGTAGGGCTGCTCCCTACTCCTGTTCCCTACTCCTGCTCCTTGGTCCAATTCCGCAGCACCCAAGAGATAGCCCCCACATCCAGCTTCCCCTCGGCCGCGTCCCCGGCCAGCCGCGCCGCCTCCCGCATATCCGGCAGCACCGGAAGCCCGCACGCGGCCAGGTACGCCACCGCCGTCGCCGCCGCGAAGAGCCGGTTCGCGTTCTCCAACGCCGGGACGCGCGCGAGTTGGTGGAGCAACGCAGCAGCCTGATGGTGCGGCTTCTCATACACGCGGCGGCCCAGGACCACAGCCTCGGTGCGGGCCAGGGCGGCGAACAGTGCCCCGTAGTCCAGTACGGCGGGATCCCCCGGCAGGCGCTGGACGGCGTCCAGCAGCCAGGCTATGTCGATCGGATGGCTGGGCGCGGGCTCAGCACCGCTCACGCGGCCGGCTGCAGGTCGTCGTCGAACGCGCCGGAGGCCTTCGCGTCCTGGACGAACTGGTCGAAGACCGAGTCGAACACGGCTCGGCGGCCGCGGGTGTCGGCGTCGATCAGCCGGGTCAGATACTCGCCCAGGTTCACGCCGGCGTCCGCGGCGGCGGCGCGGGCGGCGTCGGCGATCGCGTCGGGGACGCGCGCGTTCAACTGCTGATTGCCCATAGAGCCATGCTAGCGCTGCTATCAGCCGCTGTCACCGGTCTTAGGACGAAAGTCTCATGCGAGTGCGGGCCACGGCCGGAGGCAGCGGCTCAGCTCCCACGAAAGGATCGACCCAACC
>NZ_JAAFYZ010000289.1 GCF_018274385.1 Catenulispora pinistramenti
GAACACCGGCGTGCCGGCGGCGGTGCCACCGGCAGGGGCGGCGGGCGCGGCGGCCGGAGCCGGAGCGGCGGCGGCCGGCGCCGGGGCAGCGGCGACCGGCGCGGGGGCCGGTGCCGGAGCCGGAGCCGGAGCCGGGGCGGGCGCCGGAGCCGGCGCGGCAGCGGGGGCCGGGGCGGCCGCGGGGGCGGCGGCGGCCGGAGCCGCCGGAGCCGCGTCCGCGGTGTCCCCGATGACCGCCAGCTCGGCGCCGACCTCGACCGTCTCGTCCTCGGCCACCTTGATCGAGACCAGGAACCCGGCCGACGGGGACGGGATCTCGGTGTCGACCTTGTCGGTGGAGACTTCGAGCAGCGGCTCGTCGACCTCGACCCGGTCGCCTTCCTTCTTCAGCCAACGGGTGATGGTGGCCTCCGTGACCGACTCACCCATCGCGGGCAGAACTACTGAGACCGACATGAGCGCTCTCTATCTCCTTCGCAGAACATTCCGTGCAGAATTCTCTTCGGCTTCCGCAGGTGTGTGTCCTGCGGTGTCCCTACAGCAGGCTTATCAGTCGTGGACGTGGAGCGGCTTGCCGGCCAGGGCCATCATGGCCTCGCCCATCGCCTCGGTCTGGGTCGGGTGCGCGTGCACCAACTGCGCCACCTCCTGCGGCAGCGCCTCCCAGTTGAAGATCAACTGGGCCTCGCCGACGAGTTCACCCATCCGGTCGCCGACCATGTGGATGCCCAGCACCGGCCCGTCGACCTGCTGGACCACCTTCACCTGGCCCGAGGTCTTCAGGATCTTGCTCTTGCCGTTGCCGGCGAGGTCGTAGTTGAAGGTCTTCACCGCGGTGTCGCCGTACTTGACCTTGGCCTGCGCCTCGGTCAGGCCCATCGAGGCGACCTCCGGGTGCGAGTAGGTCACCCGCGGCACGCCGTCGTAGTCGATCGGCGCCGGGTTGAGGCCGGCGATGTGCTCGGCGACCATGATGCCCTCGGCGAAGCCGACGTGCGCCAGCTGCAGGGTCGGGATCAGGTCGCCGACCGCGTAGACGCCGGGGACCGAGGTGCGGCAGTACTGGTCGACCTTGACGTAGCCGCGGTCCGTGACGACCCCGGCCTCCTCGTAGCCCAGCCCGGCCGAGACCGGGCCGCGGCCGACGGCCACCAGCATCAGGTCGGCCTCGACGGTCTTGCCGTTGGCGATCGAGGCGCGCACGCCGTTCTCGGTGTACTCCACCCCGGAGAAGAAGTTGCCCAGTTCGTACTTGATGCCGCGGCGGCGGAAGGCGCGCTCCAGCAGCTTGGAGGAGTTCTCGTCCTCCAGCGGGACCAGGTGGGGCAGGCCCTCGATGATCGTCACGTCGGTGCCGAAGGACTTCCAGACCGAGGCGAACTCGCAGCCGATGACGCCGCCGCCGAGGATGATCGCCGAGGCCGGGACGAAGTCCATCTTCAGGGCGTGGTCGCTGGAGATGATCCGGTTGCCGTCGATCTCCAGGCCCGGCAGCGACTTCGGCACCGAGCCGGTGGCCAGGACCACGTTCTTGCCGGTCACGTTCTGACCGTTCACCTGGACCGTGTCGGCCGAGACCAGCTTGCCCTCGCCGGCGATGAACTCGATCTTGCGGGCCTTCACAATGCCCTGCAGGCCCTTGTAAAGCTGACCGACCACGCCGTCCTTGTAGGAGTTGACGGCGGCCATGTCGATGCCGTGGAAGGTGGCCGCGACGCCGAACTGCGCCGCCTCGCGGGTGTTGTCCGCGATCTCGCCGGCGTGCAGCAGCGCCTTGGTGGGGATGCAGCCGCGGTGCAGGCAGGTCCCGCCCACCTCGGCCTTCTCGATCAGCGCCACGCTCATCCCGAGGTCCGCCGCTCGGAAGGCGCAGGCGTAGCCGCCCGAACCGCCGCCGAGGATGACCAAGTCGAACTGGTTGTCGCCTGCCACGTGCGTTCCTCTTCTCGCCTGCTTCTCGCTTTGCCGGTCCCGTTCCGCCCCACACTGACACACTGCTGTGGAAGGGTCAGTGAACGGACGGACGCGGAGTCGCGGGTAGCGCATCCGCGACCGGAACGCCAGTCTAGTCCGCGTGCGGACCCGACTTATGCCGAGCCCCACGGCCCGGCCCGAGGGAGCAACGATCTTCCGGGAGTGGTTATGCCCATGTTCCACCGACGCCGCCCCAGCATGCCCATTCCGGCCCCCGGACCGATAGCGCCACCGCCCAGCAGGAGATCCACTGAGGAACTGGCCGCCGCGGAAGCGCACCTGAGCGATTTCGCCCGCAGCCGGGTCGGCGTTGAAGCGTATATAGAGCCCCGCTCCGCTGTGACCGACACCACAGTGGTCTTCATCGCCGCGTCCGGGGAGTGGACACGCCGTCGGGTGCGCAGTCCGCAACAGGCGCATGCGCTGGCGCGGGCTTTAGGGATTCCCGCTTACGAGGCCGACGTGGTCGGCTACCCACAGCGCATGCGGGACTGGACGCGCAAGCGTGCCGAGGAGGACAAGCGGCGGTTGGACGGAGTCTGACGCCCGCCCGGGAACGCAGCCCGCTCAGGAGCTGTAGTCGTCGTCGGCGACGACCTTGCAGAACCAGGCGTCGGCGCCCTCGAAGTCGCCCCGCCGCTCGCAGAACTGTCCCATGGTGGCGATCGCGTCCTGATAGCCGCCGAGGGCCGCGCGCTGCACGAACTCCTCGCCGTCCGCGTGCCGGCCGCGGTGCCACAACAGCAGGCCGAGCTTGTGGACCGCTTCCAGGTTGCCCAGGTCGGCGGCCGAGCGCAGCCAGTGTTCTGCCTCCACCGGATCGCTGTGCTTCACCGCGTGCGCCAGATGCAGCATCGCGTCGGAGTCGCCGGCCTCCGCCGCGGCGTGCCAGCCCTCGATCCGCTTTCTCTCGTGCCACATGGAGAACTATTCAGCCCGGCATCGAACGCCTGCCGCAACTCCGGTGCGGGCTATCCCTGCCCTGCCGGGCGGCGATCGCGGCGCGGACGAAGACGGCGAAGGCTGCGACGCCGGCTATCGCCGTACCGACGACCACCAACGTCGTGCGTGCCCCCAGAGCGCCGAGCACCGTCGCGCCGACGGCCAGCCCCGCGGTGGACGCGGCGTTGACGACCGTCTGCTGTCCGGCCAGTGCGGTCCGGCGCATCTCGCCGGTGTGGGCCCGGGTGAGCAGAGCGGTGACGGCGGCGTTGCCGACCGGAACTGACAGCCCCGCGACTGCTCCGGCGATGGTGACGCCGACCGGAGTGGGCACCGCGCCGATGAGGACGAAGGCCGTGCCGCCGCCGAGCCAGCCGAACGCGGCGACCCGCGCGGGCCGCCGGGCTTGTCCGGCCCGGGCCGCCACCGGCGTGGCCAACAGGCCGGCGGCGCCGTAAACGGTGAGGGCGACCGCCGCCAATCCGGTGCCGAGCATCGGTATCCCGAGGGAGAACGCGAACCAGCCGAAGCAGCCGGCGCCGCGGACCAGCCAGCCGAGGGCGATATCGGGATGCCCGGCCATGGTGTCCCGGATTCGCGGCGCGCTTGTGTCGCCTGGAGCTTGCGGCGGCTGCGGTGGCTGCGGCCCGGACTTGTTGCTTGTGCCGCGCGAAGCCCGCGGCGGCTGCGGAGGCTGCGGCCCAACCTCCTCGCCCGAGGCGCCGGAAGCCGCCCCCGTCATCAACAGCCCGGCCAAAAAGTAGCTCGCGCTGTCCGCCGCCAGAGCCACCGTCGGCCCGTACGCGCCGATCAGCAGTGCGGCCGTCACCGGCCCCAGCATCATCGCCGTGCGTTGCCCGCCGTCCTGCCAGGCCAGCATCCGGGCCGCGCCGTTCGGGCCCGTCCGATCCGCGAGATCGGCGATGAGCGCCGAATGCGTCGGCGCGGCCAGCGTCCCCAGAACACCGGTGGCGCACCCCACCACCGCGAGCAAGGCGGGCGGCATCGTGTGGGTCGCCGCCGTCAACGGGAGCATCGCGGAAACCGCCCCGCAGGCCAGGTAGACGGCAGCGAGCCGCCGAGCCTGGCCGGCGGCCACCCAGCGGCGTGGCCGGTGGGCCCACCAAGGGCTGGTGAGCGACGGAACACCGGTCGCGGCCCCGACCACACCCGCGATCGCCACGGTGCCGCTCACCCGGATCGCGACGATCGGCAGCGCTATCTGCGCGACCCGCCAGCCGAATTGGTCGACGAACGAAGCGGCCTGCAACATCGCCGCTCTACTCCGGAGTCCTCGCACACGGACAACCCTTTCGGGTGCGTGCCGGACCGGGTATCCGGCGAACCCTGCTGGCAGCACATAGGCTGCGCCTATGCCACCGCTGCCAGCCGTCGACGACCTCCGGCTGGCCGTGGCCGTCGCCGACACCGGCTCGGTGGGCCAGGCCGCCGTGGTCCTGCGGATCGCACAGCCGTCCGCGAGCCAGCGGCTGGCCCTGCTGGAGCGACGCCTCGGCCTCACGCTCTTCGACCGCGGCCCGACCGGCACCCGGCCGTCCGCCGCCGGCGCCGCGTTCGTCGCCGATGCCCGGCGCATCCTGGACCTGCTCGACCACGCGGTCGGCAACGCCCGCGCGGCGGGCGCCCGAGCGGACCTCGCGGCCGGGACGATCGCGAGCTTGGCACCGGCGGTGTTCGGCGCGCTGGACGCGTTCGCCGGACCAGCCCTGGCGGTGCGTCAACGCACCGACCACGGCCCACGCCTGATCGAGGGCCTGGCCGATGGTGTGCTGGACCTGGCGGTGCTGGCGCTGCCCCCGGGCACGACGGCGCCGCCGGGACTGTCGCGGACCGTGTTCGGCGCCGACACCCTGGCCCTCCTGCTGCCCGACGGAGTGCCCGAGCCGGGCCCGGGCCGCCGGGGCTACTCGGGCCGGGTCGTGACGCTGTCGACCTACACCAGCGAAGCGGAACGGATCGGCGATCGGCTCGCCGCGCGCGGCGCCACCGTGGTCCCGGCAGCTTCCGCCGCCACCGCACTGGCCATCGCCCGCCGACGTGGCGTGCCGGCTGTGGTGCCGCGCAGCGCGGTCCTGGACGGCGTCCGCCCGGGGGAGCGGATCGTCCCGCCCGGCGTCACGATCCGGATTCCGTTGTCGCTGATCGTGCCCAAGCGCCCGGATCCCCGGCTGGCCGGGCTGGCCGATGTGCTCCGGGCCGAACTGGGCCTCGCGCGAGCGAAGCGCTAGTCCGCTCGGGGCCGGGCCGGGCCGGGCCGGGCCGAGCCGGGCCGGGCCGCGCGCTCGCGAAGCCCTAGTCCACCTTCCCGATCAACGTGCCCACGAGATACGTGATGCCCATAGCCAGCGCACCGCCGATCATGTTGCGCAGGATCGCCCGCCCCGGCGCCGCACGGCCCAGCCGGGCGCTGAGCCAGCCGGTCAGGATCAGCGCGATCAGCACGCTGACCACCGTGACCGGCACCCGCCAGCGCTCCGGCGGCAGCACGATCGCCAGCAACGGCAGCAGCGCGCCGACGCTGAAGGCGACGAAGCTGGCGATCGCCGCGCTCCACGGGCTGGCCAGCGCTTCCGGGTCGATGCCGAGTTCGGTGGTGGCGTGCGCGGTGAGGGCGTCGTGCGCGGTCAGTTCCTCGGCGACGCGGCGGGCCGTGGTCGGGGTCAGGCCCTTGTCGCGGTAGAGGCCCACCAACTCCTGGAACTCCGCCTCCGGCGTCTCGGCCAGTTCCTTGCGTTCCAGGGCCAGCGCCGCCATCTCGGAGTCGCGCTGGGTGGACACCGACACGTACTCGCCGGAGGCCATCGACAGCGAACCGGCGAGCAGTCCGGCGATGCCGGAAGCCAGCAGCGTGGACTGGGTGTCGGTGGCCCCGGCCACGCCGACCACCAGGCCCGCGGTGGAGACGATGCCGTCGTTGGCGCCGAGCACGCCGGCCCGCAGCCAGTTCAGCCGCGCGCCGAGCCCTTCGTGCGGGTCGTGCGCGGGGTGCGCGGGCTGCTCCTCGGCGCTCATGCCGACAGACCTACCCGCGAACGCCGAAGCGGTCACCTCCCGGGCGGGGAGATGACCGCTTCGGGTCAGTTCGGGGTCAGCGCGGTTTCAGCGCCGGCTCACTTGCCCGAACCCAGGTCCTCGGCCAGCCGCACCAGCGTCCGCACCGCGGCGCCGGTCCCGCCCTTCGGGGTGTCGCCGAACGGGGCCTTCTCGTTGAACGACGGCCCGGCGATGTCCAGGTGCGCCCACTTGATGCCCTCGCCCACGAACTCGCGCAGGAACAGCCCGGCGACCAGCATGCCGCCCATCCGCTGCCCCATGTTCGAGATGTCGGCGCTCTGGGTGTCGATGGTCTCGCGCAGGTACTCCGGCAGCGGCATCGGCCACATCTCCTCGCCGGCGGCCTTGGCGGTCTCGACGATCCGGGTGCGCAGCTCGTCGTCGTTGCCCATCACCGCGGCCAGCCGGTCCAGCGCCAGGACCTGCGCGCCGGTCAGGGTGGCGACGTCCAGCAGCAGGTCCGGCTGGTCCTCGCTGGCCCGGGCCAGCGCGTCGGCCATCACCACCCGGCCCTCGGCGTCGGTGTTCATGATCTCCACGGTCTTGCCGCCGTACATGGTGACCACGTCGGAGACCTTCACCGCGCCGCCGCCGGGCATGTTCTCGGCCAGCGACAGGTACGTGGTGATGTTCACCGGCACCTCCTGCTTGGCGGCGGCCAGGGTGGCGGCGAACACCGCGGCGGCGCCGCTCATGTCCGACTTCATGGTGTCCATGGCGTTGGCCGGCTTCAGCGAGATGCCGCCGGTGTCGAAGGTGATGCCCTTGCCGACCAGGGCCAGGTGCTTCTTCGCCTTCGGGTGCCGGTAGGCCACGCGGACCAGGCGCGGCGGCTTGGCCGAGCCCTTGCCGATGCCCATGATGCCGCCGTAGCCGCCCTTGGTCAGCGCCTTCTCGTCCAGCACCTCGATCGTGAGCGCCGGCACCCCGGCCGCCTTGACCTCGGCCTGCGCCCGCTCGGCGAAGGTCTGCGGGTACAGGTGCGAGGGCGGGGTGTTGATCAGGTCGCGGGCCAGGTTCACCGCGGTGGCCACGGTGTCCGCGTGCTCCACGGCCTTCTTCACCGCGGCCTGCTTGGCGCCGGGGGTGGCCAGCACGACCTCGCCGACGGCGCCCTTGGCGTCCTTCTTCGGGGCCTTCAGGCCCTGGTAGGCGTAGGCGCCGAGGAGCACGCCCTCGGCCACCGAGCCGGCCTGCGCGGCGTCCTCGGCCGGCAGCGCGAAGACCGCCTTGGCCTTGCCGGCCAGCGAGCGGGCCGCGGCGGCCGCCGACTTGCGCAGCGTGTCGGTGTTCAGCTGCTCGCCCTTGCCGGGCTTCTTGCCCAGGCCCACCGCGACGATCAGCGGCGCCTTGACGTCGCCCTGCGCCGGGACCCGGGTCAGCTCGCCGTCCTTGCCGGCGGCGCCGATCAGGTCCAGCGCCTTGGCCAGGGATCCGCCGTAGGCCGCGTCCACGGCCTCGGCGCCGGGGGCCAGGGCGACGCCCTTGACCCCCTTGGCGGTCTCGGTGGCGTACACGCCGACTACGACGGCGTCCGCCTTGCCGGTCGCGGTAGCGGACAGGGAGATCGAGGTCATCGTTGATCCAGTTCTCGCTAGGACATCTTCAGATGCCGGCGGGGAAGGGGGTCGCCCTTCACTGCGGTCGAGGCGGCCGTCACCCGGGACATCGTTACTTTAGGCGACCGTACTCGGTACGGTCGCACCGGGCGAGGCGCGCGGATGACCTTCCCCGTTCCCCCGGTGTCAATCCGGCCGGTTCCGGCCAGCGGCCGGCCGTGGTGTTTCCTCCGGTATCGTCTCGCCCTGTGACCAGCGATCTCCTGACCTCGCCCCTGCACGCCCGGCACGTGGCCCTGGGTGCGAAGATGTCCGACTTCGGCGGCTGGGACATGCCGATCGAATACAGCAAGACCGGCGGAGTGCTCAAGGAGCACGCCGCGGTCCGCGAGCAGGTCGGCGTCTTCGACGTCAGCCACCTCGGCAAGGCCTCGGTCACCGGGCCGGGCGCCGCGGCGTTCGTGAACTCGGTGCTGGCCAACGACCTGCAGCGGATCGAGCCCGGCCAGGCCCAGTACACACTGTGCTGCGACGACGCCACCGGCGGCGTGGTCGACGACCTCATCGCCTATCTCAACGGCCCCGAAGACGTCTTCCTGATCCCCAACGCCGCCAACACCGCCGAGGTCGTCCGCCGCCTGCAGGCCGCGGCGCCCGAGGGCGTCACCGTGCGCGACCGGCACCGCGAGTTCGGCGTGCTGGCCGTGCAGGGCCCGAAGTCGGCCGAGGTGCTGGCCGCGCTCGGCCTGCCCACCGACCACGACTACATGTCCTTCGCAGTGACCTCCTTCCAGGACTCCCCGCTCACCGTCTGCCGCACCGGCTACACCGGTGAGCACGGCTACGAACTGGTCCCGCGCTGGGACAAGACCGAGGCGCTGTGGGACGCGCTGCTGGCGGCCGGCGAGCAGTTCGGCATCCGGCCCTGCGGTCTCGGCGCCCGCGACACCCTGCGCACCGAGATGGGCTACCCGCTGCACGGTCAGGACTTGTCGCTGGACATCACCCCGAACATGGCGCGCGCCGGCTGGGCCGTGGGCTGGAAGAAGCCGGCGTTCTGGGGCCGCGAGCCGCTGCTGGCCGAGCGTGAGGCCGGCGCCAGGCGGCTGCTGCGCGGGATCAAGGCCGTGGACCGGGCCATCCCGCGCGCGCACATGGTGGTCAACGACGAGGCCGGCAAGCAGATCGGCGAGGTCACCTCCGGCACCTTCTCGCCGAGCCTGCGCGAGGGCATCGGCCTGGCGCTGCTGGACCGCGACCACACCGAGGGCGACACGGTGTATCTGGACGTGCGCGGCAAGGCCGCGGCGTTCACCGTGGTGAAGCCGCCGTTCGTGGACGTGCGCACCCGCGGCTGATTCCCGCTCGCTTCGATCCGGGCCCCGGCCTGCCCGCCGGGGACCGGATCGTGGGACCATGGCGGCATGATCAGTGCAGGCGGGCGCCCGACCGGAGAGCAGTTCACGATCAAGGCGGGCGAGTACACCGCCACCGTGACCGAGGTCGGCGCCGGTCTCAGGGCCCTGCGACTGGACAACCGGGAACTGGTCATGGAGTTCCCCGAGGACGCCGGCCCGGTCGGCGGCAGCGGCCAGCTCCTGCTGCCCTGGCCGAACCGCATCCGGGACGGCAAGTACAAGTTCGCCGGCGTGGAGCGCGAGCTGGAGATCACCGAGGCCGCCCGGCACAACGCGATCCACGGTCTGACCCGGCACGCCACCTGGAAGCCGGATACCCAGACCGACTCCTCGGTCCGCCTCACCCTGCGCCTGGAGCCGCAACCCGGCTACCCGTTCCTGCTGGACCTGGCCGCCGAGTACTCCCTGGACGAGGACGAAGGCCTGACGATCACGGTGAGCGCGCACAACGCCGGCGACTGGGACGCCCCCTACGGCATCGGATCGCACGCCTACCTGAAGGTGGACGGCGGCCTGGACGGCCCGCAGGGCCTGGCCCGCGTCCCGGCCGGCCGCTGGCTGATGGTCGACGAGCGCATGATCCCGCAGTGCGAGGTCCCCGTCGGCGGCACCCCGTACGACTTCCGCGACCGCCGCCCACTGCGCGGCGTGACCCTGGACACCGCCTTCACCGACGTCGTCCGCGACGCCGACGGCCGGGCCCGCGTCACCCTCGGACAGGGGACCGAGGGCGTGACGATGTGGTTCGGCGACGGCCTGGAGTGGGTGCAGCTGTTCTCCGGCGACCCGCTGAACGAGCCGTACCGGCGCTCGGCGCTCGCGGTCGAGCCGATGAGCTGCCCGCCGAACGCCTTCGCGACCGGGAAGGGCGTCATCTCGCTGGCCCCCGGCGCGTCGGTGACGCACACGTGGGGGATCGTGGTCGGGGTTGCTTAAGAGACGGGCTTAGAGAGCATGCGGAGTCCGCTCGATCTTCGTTGGAACCACGGCGTGCGCCGCGGGAGCTCGGCTTCGGAGCCCCCGATCCAGGTGCACGCATACGACGACCGCACGGTGATTCTGCGGCAGAGCAAGAGCACGAACTTCGAGGCACCCTTCATCTACCTCCTGTTCGGCGCGGATCGGGCGATCCTGCTGGACACCGGGGCCACCGCCGATCCAGCGGTGTTCCCACTGCGGCAGACGGTCGACGGCCTGATCGCGGACTGGCTGAAGCATCACCCCCGGGACGGCTACGAACTCGTGGTCGCGCACACGCACGGACACGGCGACCACGTCGCGGCGGACGGGCAGTTCGCGGACCGGCCGAACACGACGGTCGTGGCGAGGGACCCGGAGGCGGTCCGGGCCTTCTTCGGGTTCGACGACGCGCGCTGGCCGGACCAGGAAGTCCCGTTCGATCTCGGCGGCCGGGCGCTGACGGCCATCGGCGCACCCGGGCATCACGCGGCGGGCGTGGTGTTCCACGACCCCACGACCGGGTTCCTGCTGACCGGCGACACGGTCTATCCGGGCCGGATCTACGTCGCGGACTTCACCGAACTGGTGGCCACCTTGAACCGACTGGTGGCGTTCACCACCGCGCACGAGGTGACGTGGGTCATGGGCTGCCACATCGAGATGACCGACCGGCCGTATCGCGACTACCCGATCGGCTCGACGTACCAGCCGCACGAGCGGCCGCTGCCGATGACGGTCGCGCAGCTGACCGCGCTGCGGGACGCGGCGGTACGGCTCGAGGGCCGCCGGGGCGCGCACCGGTTCGCGGACTTCATCGTGTTCTACGAGCCTGCCGGGCTGGCGAAGATGCTGTTTCTGGCGCGGGGGTACCGGGCTCGGGTGTTCGGGCGCTAGTGCTGTGTCGGGTGACGCTTGGCTGGTGATGATTTGGGGTGCTCGGGTTCGGATCTTTTTGGGGGGTTGGGGTTTGATGGCCGAGTTGCTGCCAGTTTGTGGGTTTTAGAAGCTTTTTACGGCCTTCGGTCATAGTTGTGCCGGTTCGGGGTTCGGGGTGGTGGGTGTGTTTGTCGGCTGCCGGTTCCCGCGTTCACAACCCCGCCCCACCTCAGGCCTCTTCAACTCCAGCAAGTCAGAGCAAGGGCAAAGGGCCAGATCAAGAACAAGATCAATAGCCACCAGCAAGATCAAGAGCCACCAGCAAGATCAAAGTCAAGGGCTGTGGTGAAGGGCCGGGCCTCCGGCGGGCCTCGGCAACCTCAGGGAAACTAGCGCGGTTCCCTAGGGTGGCCGGGTCAGTCTCAGCGGCTGCGGCCTGTGAGGTGGTGCGGTCCGTTCCCCTCGGTCGCGTCGTCAGCCCGGGGGGTACAGCACCGGTGTCCGGGGGTAAAGTCCGCGCGCTGCGGTCATGCGTGTGAGTTGCGGTTTTGTTCAGCGCGAACTTGACCCCCGGCCACCGGCACTGTAGGCGAAGCCCTGCCGACGCGACCGAGGGGAACGAACCGAAAACCAGCCGGAGAAATACAAAACAGGGGGTGCGGGTACCGGCGGCTCGG